>JBDSSP010000183.1:0-30609 GCA_039928735.1 Novosphingobium sp.
TCGGGTTTCGGCGGTGGTGATCCCTGCGGCGCGCGCCATGCGGGCATAGGCCTCTTCGACTGGGCCAATATCGGGGGGATCAACCAGCGCTGGAAATTTGACGATCCACTCGCCCGTCCCCGACCCCGCTGGCGTGTCACCAGCATGGATGCTGCCATCGTCGGCAAAGGCGACATGAACCTTGGGCCGCGCGCCGCCAGAGCCGCCGCCAAGCCTGGCTAACAGCTCGTCAAGATATCCACCTTCGCCGTGCATGACATTGTGCGATTCCACCGCAAGCTGGTCCAGATCTATGGTGGAGGTGTTCTTGTCGGCAAGCGTTCCAGGTTCGAAAACCAAAGCCCCTCTGCCCCGCCGTCCGAACAGCGCGAGCCGATCGACAGGGTTCAAGTCGTCGAAACTGCCCCCGAGTTTCTGCAATTGCCGACGCAGCAACAGCGTGCCCCAGGCATCGGGTAGGCTGTCAGCAAGGAAGCCATGCAATCCATCAAATGAGCGGGAGCGCGCGGGATGCAGGCCAGGTTCGAGTGGATAATGGAGCGGAGAAATCGGTAACCCAGCTGAAATGGCCTCAGGAGACCACTCAAGCTGGGCGACGCCGTCAGCCCACGCCAGACGTCCGATCGGCCATGGCGGGCCTTCAGTGTCGATCTGTAGGCCAATTGTCAGCGGATGGCCGGGGGTGAGCTTCATGCCCTCGCCTTTCTTGGCCGTTTGCTCGGGCGCGTTCCCGCTGCAGCCTTTTGGCGGGCCAAGAGCTCATCCATGCTGCTTGCTGCTGGTTGTGGGAAAAGTGCGGTCATTCCCTGCTCACATCGCAGCGCAATGGCGGCGCGCACCAGATCTTCAATGGAAGCGCTGGCATCCTTTTCCATCCGCCGCCAGGTGCGATAGGCAACCCCGGCCCTGCCTGCAGCCTCGGCCTGCGTCAAACCCATCGCCAATCGCCGGGAACGCATCTGGTTGCCGATTTGGGTGAGTTGCTGGGCCAATGGGATGTTCATCGGCCATATATAGCCACTTGATGCCGTATTTGCAATACAAGTGGCCAGATATGGCCATAACTGACGTTTCATTCCGGCGGCGAGCTGCTCAGCTTGAATCTACTACGGAAAGCTTTTCCACTATTTCCAAAAATTGAAATTGAAACTTCATCGCATGTTAGATGGTTTTATATATATGTTAGATAGTTAAGGGCGCGGACAAGTCGTTCGAAGTGGCTTGGTTCCACGAGTCGCGGCTACAGCTGCGTTCCTGAAAGGTCGGCGAATCGTTCCCGTTGTGGCGATGATTGTGTTCCTGGAGTGTCGGTCGATCGTTCCCGAAAGATCGAGTCTTGAGCGAGGGTTGTTCCTGAAGTGTCGATTTGGTGGCTTGGCCCTCAAGCTTGAACGTTGAATTGAATCAATTTCAGTAGGCACTGCGCGGAACTCCTTCAATGAGAGCTGGGCTGAGCCAGATTGTGCGTGCTCGTGATATATTGCCCGACACAACGGGAACGGGACTAGGCCCATTAAATGCGAAGGGCGGCCAGCGAACTTTTACCCACCGACCGGTGCGCCAGATTTGAACGATTGATTGTGGCTCGGAACATACGGCCGGTGAAGGCGGTTGATTTAGCTGACTGTGCCCTTACCTGACAACGTCTTTGTAATTCCTGCAGCTCTTATCCTCGCTGCTTTCTGGAGTCTCCGATGCGAACTGGCACGGTCCGCGAGATCAAAAATCACGAACACCGGGTGGGGCTGACGCCGGAAAGTGTCCACGAGTTGCATGCCCATGGCCACGAAGTGTGGGTGGAAAGCGGAGCCGGCGTCGGGATCGGTGCCTCCGATCGCGACTACATGGACGCAGGCGGGCAAATCAAATACACCTCAGCCGAGATATATGCGGAATGCGAACTGATCGTGAAGGTCAAGGAGCCTCAAGCCCAGGAACGCGAACTTCTGCGCATGGGGCAGGTCATATTCACCTACCTTCACCTTGCACCAGACAAACAACAGACCGCAGATCTGATCAGGTCGGGCGTTACCGCAATCGCCTATGAAACGGTCACAGGCCCGAACCACAGCCTGCCGCTTCTCAAGCCGATGAGCCAAGTCGCCGGTCGGATGTCAATCCAGGCCGGAGCAAGCGCACTTGAGAAGGAACATGGCGGGAGAGGCGTGTTGCTCGGCGGCGTTCCAGGAGTTCTGCCGGGGAAGGTCGCCATAATAGGAGGCGGGGTGGTCGGCTTCAACGCCGCGCAAGTTGCAGTAGGCATGGGCGCAGATGTGACAATCCTCGACCGCGACCCCGACGTACTGGAAAGACTAGGCGTGCATTTCGAAAGTCGCGCCAAGACCCGCTTTTCCAACCGGGCAAACATCGCCGCCAGCGTGGCGGAAGCAGACCTGGTCATCGGCGCAGTGCTGGTGCCCGGAGCAGCAGCGCCAAGGCTGGTGACGCGAGACATGCTCGCGTTGATGAAGCCGGGCGCTGTGCTGGTTGACGTAGCAATTGACCAGGGCGGCTGTTTCGAGACCAGCCGTCCCACGACCCATTCAATACCGACATTCGTGGTTGATGGAATCGTTCACTATTGTGTTACCAACATGCCCGGAGCGGTTGCGCGCACCAGCACATACGCACTGAACAATGTCACTTTGCCCCATGCACTAAAGATCGCGGATTTGGGTTGGAAGGCAGCGCTCAGGGCCGACCCACATCTGGCCAATGGTCTCAATATCCATGCCGGAATGGTGACATATGAAGCCGTTGCAAGCGAACAGGGCTGTGCATACGTGCCAATTGACCAGGCGCTCGGTTAAACCAGCACTTACCGGGTCGTGCGCGCGGTTAGGCCCGTCACGCGCCCGGCGAATCGGGCGCCCTGGGGCCGTCACCCGCTTGAGTGTGGAACATTCCGGCTTCACGGCCGTTCAAACTCATCAATCTATTCCACCGAAGGTGTTGTGCGATGACCGAGCAGGCAAAAAGTGGTTCCAAAGTCAGCGGCGAAGGCAATTACGAAGCCGCGAAGCAATTCGATGAAGCGGAAGCGGCGTTCGTCAAAAATCGCGGAAACGAAATTCCCGGACTGGCGAAATCTGCCGCAGATGCGCTTGATGGGCCTGAGGGTGAAGATTTGCGCAAGGCGAGCGAAGCTGCTGCCAAAGGGCAAACTCCGGATAAGTCTCCAAAGTAAGGCGACTGATTTCGCACGTGGCAACCGTTCCTCGAGATTCGGTGGTCAGTGCATTGCTGTACGACAGTTCGGGGAACGATAGTGAGGCCACTGTCGATCAAATTGGCCCTGCCGATCTTCCAGACGAACAGCTTCTTTGGGTCGATATACGCTCGACTAACCTAACGGCAGTCCGGGAGGTTACTGATCGCCTCGAGCTACCCGGGCCAGTCATTAGTCGTCTGCTTGCATACGATAGTGCGTTGCAACTCGATAATTATGGAGACTTTTTTTCGCTGGCGATCGTCGCAATTGTTGCATCAGCCGAGACGACAGCTGCCTTGAAGACCGCGCGGGTGTTGTTCCTGGTGGGGAGGACGTGGCTCATATCTATCCACGACGGTCCCGTAAAAATGGTCACCGGTTTCCGCAAGCAGGACAAGGGCGATACCAATATAGGCAGGCTGACGCCTGCCCTACTTTTGAGCGCATTGCTCGATTGGCATCTTTCAGCTTTTCTTGTTGAGGTCTCCAATATCGAGAGCGAGGCAGATCGCCTTGACGAGTCAATCCTTGACGGCATGGAGACACATGCGCTGCTGACAAAAATGGTCAGGATCAGAAAGCGGATTTCTCTTTTGCGCCATGTTCTGTCTGCCCAGAGGAACGCAATTTACGGCCTTTCCCGCCCCGATTTCGCGCTCGTAACAGGCGAGGAGTCGCGCAGCCAGATGGAGCTGATTGCTGCGCGCTTCGACCGGGCCATCGATGAAATTGAACGAAGCAGAGACGTAATCATAGGCAGCTTCGATTTGTTTACGTCACTGACCGCGCAAAAGACCAATGAGCTCGTCAAGGCTTTGACCTACGTCACGGTTGTCATTGGCCTGTGCAGTGCAATCGCCGGATTGATGGGCATGAATTTTGACCTACCATTGTTCAAGACCGGAATGGCAGGCTTCCTGAGCGTTATTGCCGGACTGGCAATCATGATAGTCCTGAGCTTCGGCTGGGCGAAGTGGCGAAAATGGTTATGAACCGTGGGCATGACGCGGGGGCAGATATTTCGCGAGCGAATTCCAGACTGCCTGCTTTGCGGCTACCGGCATGGTATTTGCAGGACTGCTGGACGGAAGTGTAAGCCGAGGCACAGTGCACAATGGCGCCACGCCCGCACCAAGCTTTGCCGCTTTGATGCCGTTGAAAGCGACTGCCGTGATGTCTGGGAGCCGCGAAATGAGGCCAGCGATGTCGGCCAGTTCGTCCACGAAAAGCGCCGCGTCAAGGCTGCCCCGACGCCGCCCCACTGCCACCATGTCCCACAAGGCAATGCTCGACATGGCCAGGCAGTCCAATCTGTCATCGTAAGCCAGCGAGACTAGCTCGCGGTGAATGACATTGCCGACCAACTGCCAGAACTGGTTGCGTGGATGTGCGTAATAGCGGCTTGCCGTCAGCGACGCGTCGCCCGGAAGTGAACCTAGGATCAGCACTCGCGCGCCGCGCGGTGCAATCGGAGCCAGACCAGTCTTTTGCAGTTTATGCATCGCGCGAAACACTGCACGGCGCTTCGGAACGGGACAAGCAGATTAAGCGCTTTTGCCAGCCAATCCCGCAGCGCGCGTGGTGTCGGCAACTATGAAGGTCTGGCGACAACAGGGAACATGCGCGTCGCTCGCGCATTATATGAGCCTACCCGCAATCCGGACGATCACGCACATGGCGGCACGCCCCTATTGGCAAGGACAGATCAGGCTGGCGCTTGTTTCGATACCTGTGCAGATTTTCACTGCGATAAAGAGCGGCTCCAGCGTAGCCTTCCGGCAGATACACGAACCATCCGGCAAACCGATCAAGTATGAAAAGGTTGTGCCGGGAATTGGCCCGGTCGATGTCGACGAGATCGTCAAAGGCTTCGAATATGAGCGCGGCAGCTATGTGTTGCTTGAGAACGATGAACTCGATGCCGTGCGGCTTGAATCAAAGAAGACGCTCGAACTCACCCAATTTGTGGACGCCCATGAGATTGATGCGCTTTATTATGAAAAGCCCTACTATGTCGTCCCGGCCGACGAGCTGGCAAATGAGGCATTCGTAGTGCTGCGCGAGGCCCTGCGGCGGACTAAAAAAATCGGTCTGGGCCAGTTGGCTATGCGCGGCCGCGAATATGTCGTCAGCATCAAACCCTGCGGGCGAGGCCTGATCATGGAGACGCTGCGTTACTCCGATGAGGTCAACAAGGCAGCCGGCTATTTCCGTGACATCCCGGATACCGTTCCGGATGATGAGCTGCTGGATCTCGCCGAAATGCTTATTGCCAAGAAGTCGAGTCAGTTTGCGGCAGAGAAATTTCACGATCACTATGTCGAAGCGCTGCGAGAGCTCGTTGAACGCAAGCTCAAGCTTAAGGGCGGGAAAGTGACGCCGGAAGAAGAAGCGACTCCCACGAGTGGCCGCTCGAACGTCATTGACCTGATGGCGGCGCTCAAGAAGTCGGTCGAAAAGCCGGCTGAAAGCGCCAAGGCGGCGAAACCTGCGGCCAAGAAACCTGCGAAGAAAAATGCCGCAGCCTGATTTGCTTGATCGCTACAAGGCCAAGCGCAACTTTGCCAACACCGCTGAGCCGGCCGGTGAAATCGCGGCCACGTCCGGCAATTTGTTCATCGTTCAAAAGCATGACGCGACCCGCTTGCATTGGGATCTGCGGCTAGAAGTCGATGGGGTTCTCAAGAGCTGGGCGGTAACACGAGGGCCAAGCGCCAACCCGGATGACAAGCGGCTTGCTGTCCGAACCGAAGATCACCCGATGGCCTACGCGACCTTCGAAGGGACCATTCCCGAGGAGGAATATGGCGGCGGGACAGTGATGCTGTGGGATCGCGGCACCTGGGAGCCGATTGCCGGCAAAAGTGCCAGCGATCTCGAGGAAGGTCATCTCCATTTCGTGCTGCACGGCGAACGGATGAAGGGCGAATGGATCCTGATCCGCATGAAACCTCGCGGGCGCGAGCGGAACGAGAACTGGTTGCTCCGCAAGGTTGATGATGAATACTCGGGCGGCAGCGATGATCTGGTCGAGCGCGGGCTTACCAGCGTCGCTACGGATCGCACCATGGAAGCGATTGCTTCGGGCGCAAAACCCGCCAAACGTGGCAAGAGTGCGCCGCGCGGCACGAGGCGAAACCGCGCATTGCAACTCCCTGACTTTCACCCGCCGCAGCTCGCCACGCTGGTCAGTGCAGTGCCCGGCGGTTCCGACTGGATCCACGAAGTCAAATACGATGGTTACCGTGCTCAAGTCGCCATTGCCGGTGGAAAGGCCAAGGTATTCACCCGGTCGGGCCTGGACTGGTCGAACAAATTTCCAGAAATAGTCAATGCCGCGGAAGCGCTCGATGTCGATAGCGCGCTGATTGACGGAGAGATTTGCGCGATGGACGCCAGCGGCCGGCCTGACTTCTCGACCTTGCGCACAGCACTCAAGGATTCCGGCAGCAGTGGCCTGACGATGTTCGCCTTCGACTTGCTGAGCCTGCATGGCGAGGAGCTCACCCAGCAACCCAACATCGAGCGAAAGCAATTGCTTGCCGGATTAATTCCGCCGCAAGGAGCGATTCGCTATGCCGAGCACATTGTCGGCGCGGGTGAAGCATTGCTCCAGACGATGTGCCAGGAAGGCTACGAAGGCATCGTCTCAAAGCGCGCCGGAGCTACCTATAAAGGCAAGCGAGGCCTCTCCTGGCTCAAGATCAAATGCACCCGGCGTCAAGAATTCGTAATCGTGGGCTGGACCGCAAGCACCGCTCGCTCGAGGGGGTTCAAGTCACTGTTGCTGGCGGTGCACGAAAAAGGCGAACTTCGTTATGCCGGCAAGGTTGGCACCGGTTTTGACGCCGACCTGCTGGCTGACTTGCGCGCGCGCATGGACAAGCTTGCCGTCGATAAGGCGTCCGTCGAAGCGCCCCGCATTGCCGCGCGCGGGGTTCACTGGGTCGCGCCCAAACTGGTCGCGGAAGTGGCCTTCGCCGAATTTACCGCAGACAATATCATGCGTCACGCCAGTTTCATCGGCCTACGCGAAGACAAGCCCGCTGCCAAAGTAGAATTGGAGAAACCAGTCGATATTCCGGAAGCCCCTGATACAATCAAGATATCCAACCCGGACCGGGTCATTTTCCCCGGTGATGGCATCACCAAGGGCGAACTGGCCGCTTATTACCGCAGGGTTGGCGCAATCATGCTGCCATGGGTCAGCGATCGCCCGATCAGCCTGCTGCGTTGCCCGCAGGGCCGCGCCAAGCGCTGCTTCTTCCAGAAGCACGATACTGGCGGCTTTGACGGCGCTGTGCACAAGGTGCCGATCCGTGAAAAGGACGGTTCGACTGAGGAATATCTGTGGGTCGACAACGTCGACGGCGTTATCGCGGCGGTGCAGATGGGCTCGATCGAATTCCATGGCTGGGGATCGCGTGCATCCGATATCGAGCGGCCCGATCGGCTGATCTTCGACCTTGATCCCGACGAGGGATTGGACTTTGACAATGTCAAAAAGGCCGCCGCCGACATCAAGCGACACCTCGCCGACCTGGGACTCGTCAGTTTTGCAATGCTTTCGGGCGGAAAAGGCATTCACGTCGTAGTGCCGCTGACGCCGGGCGCGGAATGGCCGCTCGTGAAGGATTTTGCTTTGCGCTTCGCGCAAGCTCTAGCGCAAGCCGAACCCCTGCGCTTCGTTGCAACGATGTCAAAGGCCAAACGCAAAGGCCGCATATTCATTGACTGGCTCCGCAACCAAAGAGGCAGCACGGCGGTGCTGCCCTATGTCGTGCGTGCGAGGCCTGGAGCTCCAGTTGCTGCACCGGTGGCGTGGGAAGAACTGCGAGACATCGAGCGCGCTGACCGTTTTAGACTGCCCGATGCCGATGGGCTGGTCGCTAGGGCAACTTCGAAAAATCTTGCAGGTTGGGGTTTTGCGGATCAGAAACTGCCAAACATTTGAGCTTAGCGCAGTCGCAGGTAACAGGAGCGACAATGAGCCGCTCCTGTTTGCTTAGGCACCCAGGTTAGCGGCACCGCGTACTATTGCTATCTACTGCTGCCCCGATTGCCGCGCCGCCAATGGCACCAAGCACAGTCCCGAGCGTTTTGGAGTCGCCCGGGGCGATAATGTTGCCTGCTACGCCGCCGGCTATTCCACCGACGATCAACCCGGTCGTGCCATCTGATCGACGGCAGTAATAACGACCATCCCGGCCGCGGTAAACGCGGTCGTTTTCTGAAAGCCGACGCTCGTGATACCGGCTGTCATTGCGGTAATATGAATCGGCGTAATAGCCGCCGTAACGCGGATCTGGCCGGTCGTAATCATAATTGCCATAACGTGAATTGTATCCACGATCATAATAGCCCCAATCGCCAGCGCGATCATTGCTATATCCGTAGCGGTCTGTCGCGCATCCACCGGTAAGCGTCGCCGCAGCCAGCGACAGGAGTAACAATTTGTTCATGTGGATTTCTCCAATTGTGAGAGTTCCGATTAGCGACGCATGATGCGGCGTTCGCTCACCTACTTTAAATGCTTGAGACAGCAATTTGTTCCGAGTTCGGTCGGCCCGTCTCATGGGCGGAGCTGAAAACGGGTCGGCTCTCTTGAAATTTTAAGTCAAGCGGATCCGGCCGTTCGGCGCCAGTGGATGCTTGTGAAGCAAACCGAAGCTCGAAATGTGGAGCAGGTCGTCACCCGTTACATCGGGAACTTTCGCTATTGCACTGCGTTTCAAATGCTGACGGTTTCGAAGTTTGAGGAGAACCAAGGTGGGAAAAGGCATTCTGTTGTGGCTGTTGGGTATCCCTTTGCCCATCATCCTGCTGCTTCTTTTATTCTGGCACTGATCATGGAACATCATTCCCGATCGTTCGATCCAGCGCTTTATCCAGCGGGAACTCCAATCGATGCTGGCAGCTCAGCGGTCAGTTGGTCAGCAATCATGGCGGGCAGTACATCAGCGATAGCTCTTTCGCTTGTCCTGCTCTCGCTAGGATCTGGCTTTGGATTAGCAGCAGTTTCCCCCTGGCCCGGCGCCGGCCCGAGTCCCAAGACGTTCACCATTGCAGCGGGTATCTGGCTGATTATCACGCAGTGGTTATCATCGGGACTTGGCGGCTATATTGCCGGCCGGATGCGGACCCGCTGGCAGTACCTCCACAGCGATGAAGTGTTCTTTCGGGACACTGCTCACGGACTGCTGACCTGGGCCACGGCTACAATTATCGTTGCAGCGGTAGCTCTGATCAGCAGTGCGTTGATCGGCAGCGGAGCCGGAGCATTGGACGAGCCAGTTACTCGTGATGCCGCAGAAGTGGCGCGCAAGGTCGCGGCATCATTTTCGATATTCACGGCTATTTCCATGTTAATCGGCGCGTTCATAGCATGCGTCGGCGCAGCGATTGGCGGACGTTTGAGAGACCGGCATCCGTAATGCTTTGGTAGGAGCTGGAACGGCTCTGATTGGCCGGACCGCTGGAACGATAGAAAGCAGCCTGGCACGCGCGCGTCCTACGCCGGACCACATAATCTATGGACGAGAGACACATTCGATTTGAACTGAGGCGGGGGCACAATGGCGCGAGTTACGCTGAATCAGGGACTCGTTCTCACCGTGTTGGGGGCTATGTTACCGATAAGCACGTTCAGCATTGTGCAAGGACTCTTGAACCGCGACTATGACCAACAGCTGATCGGTGAACAGCTGGCGCGGACGGCCCTGACGACAGCGAGCAAGCAACGCGAGCCCATTGCGATGACCAGGTTGCTCCTGGAAGTACTCGCCCAGGATGAAGACGTGCGACTTCTCGGGCCGAACTGTTCGCGAAATATGGCACGGATAATCCGGTTGCAGATACCGATCGAAAACTTTGGCCGCGTCGATGCCAAGGGGAATGTCGTTTGCCGGGTCAGCCAGGCGACCAGCGTCACCAACATCGCCACCTACCCCTGGTGGCAGCAAGGCATGCAAACCAGGCGATTTACAATGCAGGGTCCGATCACCAACCCGCTTGACGGGAAGCTTGTCATGATCGCGATGTTGCCGCTGTTCGATGCACAAGGGACGTCGATGGGATCGATCAATGCCCGGATCGGGCTGGACTGGATCAAGGAATCGTTGACCCGCACGAAATTGGCGAAGGACGCAGTTGCAGCGATTGTTGACGAATCCGGCAAAACGATTGTCTCGACAGGTTCGGCAGACCTGTTTTCCGGAAATCTCAATTCTGCATCGGGCACCCCTGCCACAATGCGAAGCCGTAACGGTACCGACTGGTTGTATGCTTCCGCACCTTTGTTCGAGAACCGGTTAAGAGTTGTCTATGCCCGCCCCAAATCTTCGCTGTTCGACACATCGAGAGAGGAGCTGCGGCTCGCTTTGATACTGCCGATACTGGCGATCCTGTTCACGACTTTGGCGGTCTGGGTCGGGGTCAACCGATTGGCGGTACGCTGGCTGCACGATCTGGCGACGCTGGCCCGGCAAATTACGATTGGCAATTACCATGCAGCCGGACCCAATTTTCAAGGTGCCACGCTCGAAATAGAATCGTTGGGTACTGACATGCTGGGTATGGCCGCGGCTATATCCGATCGCAACGACAAGCTTGAGGCCGCAGCGGCCACTGCACAGCTATTAGCACGTGAGGTCAACCACCGGGTCAAGAACAACCTTCAGATGGTTATCAGCCTGCTCAGCCTTCAGGTTGGCCAATTACTTGATCCGACTAGCCGCCAGGTGCTGGAGCAGACCCGTATCCGCGTATCGACATTCGCCCTCGTCTACCGGCTGCTTTACGACGGTCAGGGCGAAGCGGAGAAAGGCCAGGTCGACAAGGACCAGCTCATCACCGAACTTTGCGCTCAATTGCGCGCCAGCAACTACGCGGCGCCCCATGTCAACCTTGAAGTAACCAGCGGCGTCGGACTGGGGCAAGTCGACAATGCAATCCCGTTGGCGCTGTTTCTGGTAGAGGCCGTCTCCAATGCATACCTCCATGGCTTTCCGGATGGCAGGGCGGGCACCATCGGTGTTCATTTCGAGAGACAGGGGAAGGCAATTCGTCTTTCAATAATCGATGATGGAATCGGTTATGATCCAGCAGTTGTAAGCGAAGGAATGGGCCACCAACTGATGCAGGCGTTTGCTGGCCAGTTGGGCGGAACCTTGGCCATCGATAAACTTCCTGCAGGCGGCATGTCGGTCATTCTCAGTTATACTCCACGACGCTGATTGACTGACTGGTTGAAATTGCCGCTCGAGCGATTTCATCAGGCATACGAATAGCAATCACTTGCTCAGTGGCTCTCCGATCAGATCGGCCACGGTGTCACGGCTGCGCGGGGGGAGCTGGAGCATAATGTAAATGAAGCCAGACAGTGCAAGGCACAGCGCGTTTGGCACCATCAGCGCCCAGTCCTGCTTGATCCAGCCATAGGTAAGCCACAGGGCAAACGCCGCGACGGTCAGCAAATACATGCGGCTCGAAAGTCCGCTGACGTCACGTGTTGCAATAATCTTCCAGGCCTGCGGGGCAAAGCTGGCAGTCGATGCGACCGCAGCGGCGGTGCCGATCAAATGGGTTGCAGTTTCCAAGTTAATCATAGGGCAAATCTCGTAACAACATGACGAAACGAAGCGCACGGCTGTTCGTTCCCATGCGCGTTCATTTGTTTGAGAAGGCAAGCCACACACGATCCGGCATCCGCAATGTGAAAACTTTCGTGCCCTCCAAAAACTCGGGAACCAATCTGTCCTCCGGGTGTTTTGTCGGACGGGTCTGCCGCTGTCGCTTACCCCCCTCCCGTGCACTCCCATTGTGGAGTGCGGCAGGCCCAACTTTTCAAGCCCGGGTGGTTCAATCTGCCGACGGGCAATCGGCCGTCGTTAAAATTGCAATTCGAGCTCAGCCAGGAGACACAGATGTCCACCAAGTCAACCGATGCCGTCAGCCTGCTTGTCGCCGATCACAAAAAAGTGGCCGGCCTTTTCGCCGAGTTTGGAGAGGCAAACAGTCTAGCCAAGCAGTCAAAGCTCGTTGCGCAAATTTGCGATGAATTGACCATCCACACAATGATTGAGGAAGAAATCCTCTATCCGGCTCTGCGCGGAAAGTTGGATGACGACAAACTCGATGAAGCCTATGTCGAACATGATGGCGCCAAGGCGCTGGTCTGCCAGTTGCGCGATGCCGACCCTTCAGAACAGTATTATCAGGCAAAGGTTAAGGTGCTCAGCGAAGATATCGAGCATCACGTCGAGGAAGAGGAAAAGCCGCGCGACGGACTTTTCGCTCGCGCCGCCAAGGCTGACGTGGATCTCGACGAGCTCGGCGCGAAGCTAGCTGCGCGCAAGGAAGAACTTTTGAAGTTGGCAAAAGCCGGGGATTTGCCCCCACCGCAGCTGCTTACGACCGAAGCCGCCTGAATATTTGCCCGCGAACCTTTCAGTCTTGTGAAGTCTGGAGCGGGTTTCGGCTGAGATGCGTGCGAAGGAATCTGGCGCCTTGTTGCGCGTAGATCCGGGCAAACGGCAATGAGCGATCTGGTTTACGTCGATAATTTCACCAGAGGATTTACGCGTCGGCGAAGCGGCGAAAAGTGGATATACAGCACCCTCGCTGGTATCGACGTCAAGTCGCCGCGCACCATTGCGCGCCTCGATGCGATTGGTTTGCCTCCTGCCTATGCAAATGCGTGGTTTTGCCCGAATGCCAACGGCCATATTCAGGCAATCGCCTATGATGCCAAGGGACGGCGCCAATATCGATACCATCGGGCGTTTCAGGTTCAGCAGGACGAGGCCAAATACGGGCGATGCTTGGCATTTGGCCATGCCCTGCCGACCATCCGCAAGCAGATCGAACAAGATTTGGCGCGGCGCGATATGTCGCACAGCCGCGTGGTCGCGGCGGTAGTTCGCCTGCTCGATCTTGGCAAGGTTCGTGTCGGTAACAGGGCCTATGCCCAAGCGAACAAGAGCTTCGGCGCCACGACTCTGCGCAATCGCCATGCCAAAGTGAAAGGCCAGCGTGTAGAGCTTGATTACGTCGGCAAGTCTGGCAAGCAGCAACGCATAAGCATCGAGGACCGCCGTCTCGCTACGGTCGTACGGCGCTGTCAGGAAATTCCTGGCCAGGCGCTGTTCCAATACTACGACGAGACGGGCGACCGCCACCCTGTCAGTTCCGCCGACGTAAATGACTATCTACGCAGTCATACCGGCGCCTTTACGGCCAAGGACTTCCGCACCTGGGGTGCCAGTGTCATCGCGTATGGCGCGCTGGCCGAGTCAAACGGTAACATTAAGCTGAAGGAGCTGCTGGGCCGAGTATCCGCAAAACTCGGCAACACGCCCGCAATCGCCCGAAAGAGCTACGTTCACCCGGCGATTATCGAGTTGGCGATGGAGCAACGCGTTGGCTTGCGTTCATGGCGTTTGCCGCGAGCCACGAGATATCTTCAGCCTGTCGAGCGCGGCATGATCGCGTTCCTTGAGGACTATGCGTCACAGACAGACTGAGGGGTGACTGCCTGTGGCGGCGGCATGTCGGCAGGCGGCGCGGGGGGCGGCGGAACCTCTGCAGGGGGAGAGGGTTCTGGCGTGGGAGCCGGGACGTCCGGTTGCTCAGGGAATTCGCCGTTAGCTGCGGAGCCGGAAGAACAGGTAGTGGTCATGACATAACTCTCATTGGTGGAAAAAATAGGCGGCCCGTTTCGCCATCACCACCTAACTATTCCCCGATCGGTTAGTTCCCGTGTGCGGAACCAAAGCCGCGATTGCGGAGTTTATCCGGCAGCGACTTTAGCAGGCTCCATCCCCTCCCATCTGCGTTCTGGTTCATCGCAGCGTGATGGTTTTTCAATCGGTGTGGCGCGTTCGCGGCGCGAGCGACACGCTTTGGAGTGGTCTTCCATGTACAACGAAGCATTACGATCAATTATAGACGATGACAGTGAATTCAGCCCCGACCCTTCGGCACGAACCGGGAATATCAACCGGCTTGTCCTGATCGGTAGTTTTACCCCCCGGCGTTGCGGGATCGCCACTTTTACCGCCGATATTCGTGCTTCGCTGAGGGCTGCAGACCCCGATCTCACGGTGGATGTGTACGCTTTGACGAGTGGCCCAGTCGAAGTCGGCCTCGTTAGTGCGGTTGCTGCCACGATCACCGAAACTGATCCGCAAAGCTTTGCTGACGCTGCAAAGCGCATTAACGCGAGCTCCCCGAATATCGTTTGGCTGCAGCATGAATTCGGGCTTTTTGGCGGACCCGCCGGCGATATGGTGCTTGAGCTTGTCGATCGGATAGCCCCGCCGCTCATCGTCACTATGCATACTGTCTTGCCCGATCCCGATGCAGACCAGTTGCGGGTAATGAAGCGGTTGATCGCGCGTGCCTGCAAACTGGTTGTCATGTCGGAGCATTCCGCGCGTTTGCTGACAGATTTTTATGGCGCTAGCCCCGAGCAGATTGTTTTCATATCGCATGGCGTTCCCGATCGCCCATTCGGACGATCGGCACACTTCAAATCAGTTTTCGGTTTTGAAGGCCGCAAACTCCTCATGACGTTCGGTCTGCTGTCGCCAGGAAAAGGCATCGAATCTGTGATCGAGGCGCTGCCAGTCGTAGTCGCTGAACATCCGGATGTGCTTTACTGCATTGTCGGCGCAACGCATCCCAAGCTGCTGCTGCGCGAGGGCGAAGCTTATCGCGAACGGCTCCACAGCCTCGCAACCGAACTTGGCGTTGAAAGCCACATCTGCTGGATCGAGGCATTCCTCGAAACCGAAGAATTGCTCGACCTTATCGAAGCTGCCGATATTTATGTGACGCCCTATCCCGGTGCCGGGCAATCGACCTCGGGCACCCTTTCCTATGCGTTCGCATTGGGCAAGGCGGTGGTTTCCACGCCCTACGTCCATGCCACCGAGCTGCTGGCCGAAAATCATGGTGTGCTGGTTCCGTTCGGCGACAAGGCAGCAATGGCTAAAGCGATCAATGTGCTACTGGACGATCCCGATCAGCTCGAAGCGCTTCAGAAGCGTGCTTATGAGCGCGGCCGCACGATGATCTGGCCGGTGTTTTCCGAGCGGTGCCTCGACCTTTTTGCCGAGACCAAGGTCGTGCCGGTGACAGAACCCGAAATTGGCCCAATCGGCATCAAGGGCCTGTTACGCGCATGCGACGAAATCGGCATCATTCAGCATTCGATACATGATGTCGTTGATTATAATCATGGATACTGCCTGGACGACAACGCCCGCGGCTTGATGCTGACAAACCGGCTGGGAGTGGAGGCAGAGCCCCATCGCAGCAGGTTGTCCTGCCTCTTTGCCCGGTTTGTTCAGGATGCTTGGAATCACGAAGGGCAGAACTTTCGCAATTTCATGGATAGCAACGGCAGATGGCTGGAAGATGTCGGTTCCGAAGACAGCTCTGGCCGGGCGCTGTGGGCATTGGGTGCTACTGCGCATGAAGGCGGCACGACCGACTTACAGCGCTGGGCCCGCGAACAGTTCGATCGTACAGCGACCGTTGCGCCCGATTTCGGTTCGCCGCGCGCCACCGCATTTGCGATGCTCGGTGCGGACAGCATTCTCGAACGCGATGCGAGCCATGGACTGGCCCGCCGCATAATTGAAAATGGCGCCGCGCAACTGCTCAAATTATATCGCGCCATTGCTCGTCCTGGCTGGCTGTGGTTCGAAGATCGCCTCGCATACGACAATTGCCGATTGGCGGAAGCGATGATTGTTGCTGGGCAACGGCTAGGCAATACAAGCGTCACTGAGTGCGGGATTGAAGCACTTACCTGGATCAATACGCTGCAAATTGCGCCGCTTGGCCATTTTCGACCGGTAGGAAGCGAGAGTTTCGGCCGGGCTTACGAAGAGCCCCGCCCCTTTGACCAACAGGCGGTCGAGATATGGGCGGCAATCGAGGCCGCCGCCATCGCATACGATGTCACCAGGGACCGCAACTGGGTTCGCCACGCGCAGCGCGCCTATGCCTGGTTCGGGGGCGCCAATGATCGCGGGTTGGCGGTCGGCGATCGGCATTCCGGTACTTGCCGGGACGGCATTACCCCGCAAGGTCTGAACTTGAATCAAGGCGCGGAATCGATATTGTCCTATCAACTTGCGACTTGTGCAATTCGAACGCTCATTGCGAAAGCAGATTAGCCCACACGCATGGCAGAAATATTCCAACATGAATTGCGGCTTCATGCCGATCCGTCGCGTGTTGTCGTCAGACCCTTTCATCTCGCCTGGGAAGAAACCGGACCCAATCTAAGCCGCGTACAAAAGCTGGCAGAGGACATTCTGGCGCTCGATGCGCGCGCGGTCCGCGCCGAGCTTAGCGTGGTCCTGCGCGATTTTGCCGACCGGCACTGGCAAATCGAACGGGTCTTCGACGAACGCTATTCAGCGATTGAGCCCAAGCTCGGCGTCGAAGGGCGCGAGGTCAAACGTGAAACGCGGCGATTGATCGGCGCCTATTTCTGCCATGAATACAGTTATGCCGCGGCTGCGTTGATGAATCCCAGCGTCGTTCGCCATCCCGATCAGAGCGGCCTCCAGAAAGGCAGCGTCCGCATACTGCTTTCGCTGCGAGCGGTGGGCGAGGGGCATATTTCAACAATTGCCTTCCGCGAGGGAATCATCTCCGAGGGCCGCCAGCTCGCCTTGCTGCCCGAACCGCCTTTTGCCACCGCAGCGCTCCTTGGCAAGCGCCGTAACGGCACAGCAGAGGACGCTGTTACGGTCTATCGGCACCGGGAAGCCTCGATTTCGGGGACGGTTATTTTCCCGATCACCGAGGCCCAGCGCAACGGTGTTGAAGACCTTCGCCTTCTCGAGTTCGAACGCGACAGCGGGAAAAGCGAGTGGCTTGGTACTTACACCGCATACAGCGGTCGCGACATCCGGTCCGAATTGCTTCGCACCCGAGATTTTCGCGACTTCACCCTGACGCCCATTAAGGGTGGAGCGGGACGCAACAAGGGCATGGGCCTGTTCCCCCGCAAGATCGATGGCCAGTATTGCATGATCGGAAGGCAGGACGGCAAGAACCTCTATTTGCTGCGATCAGACCGGATCGACGAGTGGGATGGCGGTGAACTGTTGCTGGAACCCAGGCATCCCTGGGAGCTGGTCCAGATCGGCAATTGCGGAGCTCCAATCGAGCTCGATGAAGGCTGGCTGGTCCTTACCCACGGGGTCGGTGCAATGCGAAAATATGCCATCGGCGCTGCGCTGCTCGACAAGGCAAATCCGTCGCGAGTGCTCGCACGCAGCGTCAACCCCATACTTTCCGCCGCTGACGAAGACCGCGAAGGCTATGTGCCCAATGTCGTCTACACTTGCGGCGCAATACGGGTCGGCGACGATCTGTTCCTGCCTTATGGCGTAGCTGACAGCTCCGTCTGCTTCGCCTTCGTGGCTATCAGCGATATTCTCGCGGCGATGCAATAGGACGGGAACTCAAAGCGATTACTCATCCGCCGGCGAAACTGTGGGATGCCCCTGCAATTTGGCCATGAGGATGGAGCAAAGCACCGCCCATAGACTACCCACACACCAGCCTGCCAGCACATCGCTCGGCCAATGCACGCCGAGGTAAACGCGCGAGACGCCGACGGCAACGGTCAGGAATATTGCGA
Organism: Novosphingobium sp.; assembly: GCA_039928735.1. Taxonomy (GTDB): domain Bacteria; phylum Pseudomonadota; class Alphaproteobacteria; order Sphingomonadales; family Sphingomonadaceae; genus Novosphingobium. The sequence goes on from JBDSSP010000183.1 coordinate 17,880, forward strand.
CCGCCATCAGATAGGTGCGCACCCAGCGGTTCTTCTCTGCGCCAGCCAGAAATATGCCAAGTGTCAAATAGGTCACAGCAGAGTTCGTGGCGTGTCCACTGGGAAAGCTGGAGCTTTGCACCGCAACGAGGTGGACAACGATATCCGGACGCGGCCGCAGATAGACCAGCTTTAATAGCGAGCTGATGACCAGACCGGAAATCACCGATCCGGCCAGGCCTGCTGCAATCACGGTCTTCCTGACGACGATCAAATAACCGGTTGCGAAGCCTGTTATCATGGTCAGCACTGTATAGCCGCCGAGCGCAGTAAGATCGGTCATGGCCAATCTCAGCCATGCCGGCCCTGCCGGAACCGATAAATTGTCCGGACTGCGCATCGCCAGCAGAATCCATCGATCAAATGCGAGGGTTTCTCCCTCCATCACCTCCGAGGCAAAGATGAGCAATGCACCCGAAATTATCGCTGTGACGAGGAAAATGACGAGGAGCCGATGAACGTTAGCGAAAGGACTAAAGATGCTTGCTCTCAGGTTCATTCTGGAAAAGCCTTCTTGGCGATGAATGATCACAGGTTTCCGCTAATTTTCGCGATCGGAACCGATCTCATAGTCTCCTTTCCGCTATAAGGTCACCCTGCAACCGGACGCCCGCGATTACGTTCTAATCAGAAGCAGAGCCCTTTCCAGCGCAGACGCCAGGATTTGAGCCATCCGGCTTCGTTCACTGGCAGACGTGAGGCGATCCTGCCGGATTTCAAGCTCCACATAGAGACGCGAAGGATAGGCATGGCGCATCACTGTGTAGTCGGTTGCATCCATTCGGTATGGCGCATTGTCACCGATCTGCAGTCCGCTCGCGTTGCGCAGGGTAGCCAGCATTGCGGCGGCGAACTTGCTATTGCCGCGATCATGTAACACGCCGATATCCCAAGGTCGGCTCACCCCGCCAAGAACTGGCGTAAAGCTATGTAGCGAGACCAGGATCGAGCGTCGGCCCGCCGCGTCACGCGCCGCGAGGTGCTCCGCGATGGCATCGTGATACGGTGAGAATATGGTTGCATAGCGTTGATCGCGCTGCTCGCCGGAGATGGCGTCGTTGCAGGCAATCGCCGTGCCATCGCTCGAAGCTGCAATGGCATCCGGAGCGTCAGGCCAGCGGTTGCAATCGACCACCAGCCGCGAATAGCGCTGCTCGATGAAAGTGGCATCGAGCCGATCCGACAATTCCCTCCCCAGTTCGGCAATGCCAATGTCGAGAGCGATATGCCGGCTCAGTTCAGCAGTGCTCAGGCCGAGCAAATGCAGCTTGGCCGGAACGGCATTTCCGGCATGGTCCCCGACAAACAGGAACAATGATCGCCCAACGGGGTTGGTGATTCTGCAGGGATGGACGTCACTTGCAAGAAGCATGGGCTTTGCCTGTTCGATTTGGATCTCGCACCACCATGCCAGTCGTTAAAGTGTCACATGTCACCACATATTCATACAGCCAGCCGGCCCGCTTTGGCGAGCATCGGATCATGGTGCGTCCACGCGAAAGCTTTGATCAATATCTGATTGGCGCCGAACTTCGGATCGATCCCGAACCGAGCGAGATCCGCTGGCAGCAGGACGTGTTCGGCAATTCGGTCGCGATTGCCACGTTCGACCGACGGACGAAACGCCTGCAGATCGCCAGCGAGGCTGAAGTGTTGCACCATCCGATCGAGCTGCAGGACGTGCACATCGAGGGATATGCCCGTACCTATCCCTTCACCTATTCTTCGGAAGACATGCCCGACTTACTGCGCTCGATCGAGCGGCAGCATCTCGATCCACAACGACAGGTCGATACCTGGGCGAGACGGTTTATCGCGGGTGGCGGCGAACTGGGAACGCTCACCATGCTGTCTAACATGACCACTGCCATCCAGCGCGAGTTTACCTATCTCTCACGAGCGCAAAAAGGTACGCAAACCCCAATCGAAACTCTAGATCGCGGCATCGGCACATGCCGCGACTATGCAGTCCTTATGATCGAGGCGGTCCGTGCGCTCGGGCTAGCCGCGAGATTTGTGTCGGGTTATGTATACAATCCGGCAGGCAGCCGTCGGATGACCGGCGGGGGCAACACCCACGCGTGGGTGCGTGTGTTTCTTCCCGGCTCCGGCTGGGTGGAATTTGATCCTACCAATGGGATCATTGGAACACGGGGTCTCATCCGCGTCGCCGTTGCGCGCGACATTTATCAGGCCGTCCCGATTTCCGGGACCTGGACCGGCTTCCCGGGCAGTTTTCAGGGCATGGACGTTTCAGTGACCATCGACGTGGATCAGAACGCGTCGGCAGGCACACCTCACAACATTTCACCTTCAGGGAGCCACTGAATGCTTATCCGCGCTGGATATGACATCCGATTCGACAGCGACAATCCGGTTCACATGCTTGCCATGCTCAGCCTGCATCCCTCACGCAACAAGGACCTGAAGACCCCGCACCGCATGACGACCCATCCCGTAGTGCCGATCTACGACTACGCCGACCAGTTCGGCAATATCTGTTCGCGAGTCACAGTGCCGAAGGGTGGTCTCGATCTTTCCTGTGACTTCATTGTCGAAGACAGCGGTGAGCCCGATCGCGTGCAAGCCGATGCGGTCCAGCACGAGGTCGAGGACCTGCCCGATGATATTTTGATCTTTCTGCTAGGCAGCCGCTACTGCGAAACAGACCGGCTGTCCGACACGGCCTGGTCGATGTTCGGGCATATCGAAGCAGGCTGGGCACGCGTTCAAGCGATCGTTGAATTCACCCACCAACATATCGAATTCGGCTATCATCACGCCTGCGCGACCCGCACTGCGTGGGATGCATTCCAGCAGCGGCGCGGCGTGTGCCGCGACTTTGCCCACCTGGCCATTGCCCTGTGCCGCTGCATGAACATTCCGGCGCGTTACTGCACCGGTTATCTTGGCGATATCGGCGTGCCGCCAAGCGATGCCCCGATGGATTTTTCCGCCTGGTTCGATGTCTACCTGGGCGGAGCCTGGCACACATTCGATGCACGGCACAATCGCAGTCGCATTGGCCGTATAATCATGGCGCGGGGCAGGGATGCAACCGACACGGCGCTGACCACTTCATTTGGGCCGTCAATCCTGACCCGGTTTCAGGTCCATACTGATGAAGTCCAAGCATGACGCGATTGGTGCAGCTTGCTTCGAATTGCAGTGCATGGGGACTTGAGTAATGGCAACGATACCTTTCGTCATCAATCGGAAGGCCGGGACTGCGGCGGCAACCGGTGAGGACCTGTCCCAGCAGCTCGAATCGATTCTCGCGAGCAACGGGGCGGATGCGACGGTCGAACTGGTCGACGGAGACAAGTTGGAAGAAGCAATCAGCCGGGCCGCCAAGGGCAAAGCGAGAATAGCTATTGGCGGCGGCGACGGGACATTGGCCTCTGCCGCGAAAGCTTTGGCCGGCAGCTCAACCGCCTTCGCGCTGCTGCCGCTTGGCACACTCAACCACCTCGCTCGGGACCTGTCGATTCCGGCCGATCTCGAACAGGCTGTCGAACTTGCGCTGAAGGGTACTGCGAAAGCCATCGATCTTGGCAACGTCAATGGGCATCGCTTCGTAAACAACGCTTCGATCGGGCTTTACCCATCGATGGTTGCGCTGCGTGAAGAATACCGTGACCGCTATGGCTTGCCGAAATGGCTTGCATCCATTCCTGCGGCCTGGAGCGCTCTTTCTCAATTGCGGGATTATCGCCTTGAACTGGATTTCGGCGAGGGACCGCAATGGGTGGTGACGCCCCTGCTGTTCATAGGCAACAACACTTATTCGCTAGAGGCCGGCCAGGTTGGAACGCGCGCTTCGTTGAGCGAGGGGAATTTTTCGGTGTTCGCCATAAAGCGCCGCAGCAAGCTCGCCTTGGCATGGTGCGGACTGCGCGCGATCGCGGGCCGGGCAGATCTAAAGAATGACTTTGTCGCAATCGGCGAATGTGCGCAATTGGCTGTCGCGTCGCAATGGCAAAACCACGACGTCGGCCTGGATGGCGAACTCGTGAATCTGGACTTTCCGCTTGATTTCAGGATTGAACCTGCCGCGCTGCAAGTAATCTGCCCTGCAAGCTGAAAGGGTTCAGCTTGTAACTTGACTGATCCAGGCCGCAAACGCAGCCATGAAGCGCGTAAACAACTCTCGTGTCTGCTCATTCGCCAACGTCCCATCGTCGGCAAACAAGGTCGCCGCTTGCCCGATGTAGGCTTCTGGCTGCTGAAGAATGGGCATGTCGAGAAAGACGAGCGACTGGCGGAGATGATGGTTTGCACCAAAGCCGCCGATCGCTCCGGGCGACACGCTCATTATGGCTGCCGGCTTTTTCGCCCAGACGCTGTGGCCATAAGGCCGGGATCCGACGTCAAGCGCGTTTTTCAGTACAGCGGGAACCGACCGATTGTACTCGGGCGTTACAAACAACACCGCATCGGCAGGAACGACAGAGTTCCGCAACATGGTCCAAGGTTCCGGGATAGCGTCGCCATGGTCCAAATCTTCATTGTAAAGTGGCAAATCGCCGATCTCGATGAAGCGCAGGCGATGGCCCGCGGGCGCCAGATCGGATAGCGCCCGCGCGGCCAAGCGGTTGTACGAACCTTTCCGAAGACTGCCCACGACTAATGCGATGTCTCGCGAAGTAATCATGGTCTGTTCTCGAAGGTTTTTAGCGTGAGCTTGCAAATTGAATTGGATCTAGCCGATTTACACCAGGGAGAACGCACGAAGAAGCCAAATCACTACGGCGATAACAATGACGACGTTAAGGATGGATTTGATTTTACCATCCATAGGGATATAGGTATTGATCAGCCAGAGCACGACACCGACGACAACCAAGGCAATTACAATATTGATGAGCATAGCGTATCTCCTGGTTTTATAAGCGCGCGTCGCCATCGCTCGCGGCTTATCATTGTTAACCACGGATAAATCGATTTGTTCCAAGGCCAGCGAACCCCCTCGCGGGGCAATGCCGCGCGAGGAGGTTCGCGGTATGTCCTGGCTCAGATGAACGGCATGCCGTAATAGCCGAAGATCTGCTCGCCATAATTGCGGTCGTAACTTGGCTCGGCGCCCTTCGGGTAGGACGGCGCGCCCTCAAGCTTGCTCTTGTCCAGATCGACGACATAGCCGCCGCGATCAGTATCATAAGTCAAAAGCTTCCAGGGTAGCGGGTGATAGCGTTCGCCCATGCCAAGAAAGCCGCCGAACGACATCACCGCGTATTCAACGCGTCCCGAACGCTTGTCGACCATGAAATTATAGACCGTTCCCAAACGATCTCCCTGTCGATTGTAGACTGCAGTGCCTTCCACTTTGTTCGATGCAATCAGACGATCGGTTTCGTCGATAGCATCGCCATCCATCGTTGAGTTATTTGCGTCCATTGTCGTGTCTCCAAGTGCTTCCCTGTTGACCACGAGCAGCAACGAACCGGCGCAGGTTTGGTTCCGCGGACGCCCAGCATTCAGGCTCATTTTTCTCACATCTGAGCGCGGGTATCGCCGCCTGTCATTCCGCCAAATCGTTGACCGGAACAAAATGCCACTCAATGCGGTTTAAGTCCCGAAGTCTCCCATCAATTTTGGAGGTGACATATGTCTAAAATCCGCAGCCGAACCGCTATGGCGCTAATCCTCGCAACACTCGCGTCATGCGCCACGCCCACCCCATACCGGCCACAAGGGGCAGGCTATGACCGGACCGGCTATTCCGATTATCAAATTGAAAGCAATCGCTTCCGCGTGTCGTTTGCCGGCAACAGCATGACATCGCGTGAAACTGTCGAGCGTTATCTGCTTTATCGTGCTGCCGAACTGACCCTCGAGCGGGGAAATGACTGGTTTGTCATGGCCGACCGTAATACCGAGCGTCGCTCCAACACCTATATCGACCGGCCCTTCAGTTCCGGCGACTTTGGCTATTGGGGACCGGCTTGGCGCTATCGTTCGGCGGGTTTCGGGTGGCGCACCTGGGATCCTTATTGGGGTGATCCTTTCTGGGATAGCTCCATAGATGTTCACACGGTCGATCGATATGAAGCAACAGCCGAGATCGTCGTCGGCCGGGGCGCTAAGCCGGCGGAGGACCGCCGCGCTTTTGATGCGCACGAGGTGGTGAACCGGCTGCGTGATACCATTCAACCCGGCTAGTGCGGCGTAAACGCGAGCCGGACCTTTTGAAGCAGGCCGCCGAGCATAATTACCGCGCCTGCTTACCGTAAAAGCATTGACGAGAGTGCTGGGAGGATGGCAAGCGCACACCACACCGTCACCCTGCTGACGCGCGGGTATAGCATAGTGGTAATGCACTAGCCTTCCAAGCTAGCTAGAGGGGTTCGATTCCCCTTACCCGCTCCAGTGTCGGCGAGTTCGGGATAAGTTGGACTTGTACGCCCAAATCCGGCTATGACTGCCGCGGTGACGGGGAAACAAATGCGAGCCGGACTTGTTGCCGAACGGCCTTGGCGAGCCGTCCTGCTGCTGGCGATCCTGTTTTCGGCCGCCGGATTCGTTTCACTTTACTCGATCGGCAATCTCAAGGACGAGGCCGTGTCTATGTCGCTGCACGGGCAGGGCCTCAGCCCGACTGGGCTGCTGTCGGTGCTGGGCCTGCCTGATGTGCTGGCCGCAGCGGTTGGCTTGGCGACGCTGGTGACAACCGTGCGGCTGGAACTGCGGGGCCATCTGCTCTCAAGCTTCATCGATACCGCCCCTGATCGTGCCTTCCACACTGTGTTTGGGATCATGCTGGCCTGGCTCGGCCACGCCTATCTGTTTTCTGGTGTGCTGTTGGCGGGCGATACCGGAACACATATTGCCAGGTTCCACGAGATCCGGATGGGGATGATCCAGGATCATGCGTTGCCGGGCTGGACCAATTTCCAGTATCTGGGCAGCTCGCTGCTCGGCTTTACCGGACCACTGACTTATGTGATCGGCGGGATTCTCGATTACTTCGTGCAGGATGCCAGCACGACGGCCAAATTGCTGCTGTTCGTGCTGCACATGATCGCGGGCTGCCTCTGCTTTGCCCTGCTTCGTCGGCTCGGCCTGTCGCGCTTTGCCGCCGGTCTGGGCGCGCTGGCCTATGCCGGTTCCTTCGCGCATATTCACCTGTTTCTCTATCGCGGTGTATTTCCCCAAGCCTTTACCATCTGCTTCCTGTTGACCATATTTCTCACCGCTGAAGGCGTGATGCGCGCGCGGCGCATGCCCTGGCTGGAGTGGGCAATATTTGCGCTCGCGACGGCTGGGCTGATCATCAACCACCAGCCGCATGCGCCTTTCGTTGCGATCTACCTCGCACTGTTCGGCGCGGTTCGCCTCGCTACCGGGCACTGGCGCCTGGCTGCCGTGCCGCGCCTTGCTGCCGCTGGACTGCTCGGCGCGGTTATGTCGATGGTTGCGGTGCTGCCAGTGCTGGCCGAAGCCAAATGGGTGATGATCGAGCCGGGAAATTCGCTGTTTTCGCTGACGCTTCCCACCCCTCACCGGCTGTTCGACCTTGTCATGTGGCGCAACAGCCGAACGACCTGGGGCACAGATTACTGGGCCTATCTTGGCCTGGTCACGATTGTCCTGGCCGTAGTGGGAACGGTTGCCGCTGCGCGCCAGCGCTTTGCTGGCGATCGGGCAAGTCTTGTGCTGGCGGTCCTGCCGTGCCTTGCACTCAGCTTTTTCCTGTCGAACCCGGTGGTCCGCGACATCATGTTCCTGCTGCTTTTCGTCACAATCCTTGCCGCCTGCGGGGCCGACGCGCTGCGGGAGCGGCTGTCGCATTTGCCGCGCGCGGGGCTGGCGATGCTGGTTCTGCTGCTGCTCGATCTGTCGAGCACCGCAATCCAGCCGGTCGCGCGCAATGACAAGCAGTTCCAGGTTGAGGCCGGTCGTTATCTCGAGGCCACTGCTCCGGGCGCGCGGGTGATCCAACTGACGCTAGGCGGCAAGGCCGATATCGGGCCCGATGCCGGCGCGATGAGCTATGCCGCGCTGGTCCAGCGCGTTGCCGGTTATCACAACATGGCTGCAACGAAGGTCCACAATTACGCCACGACTGCTGTAAAGCTGGCCGAAGCGGATCTGCACCGGAATGGCGCAATTGCGCCGCAGAATGCCGAACTGCTGGCGCTGTTCAACGTCAGCCGGGTCTATTGCACCAGCCCCACGTCGAATGGTTGCCCAGCCACTTTCGCAGGGGCAAGGCTGGAAGGACCGCTGGGTCTGACCGTGCCGATTGCCGGGGCATCACCGGTGCTGTTCAGCCGCCAGCTTATCGCCGCAAAACCGCGCCCGGACCTCGACAAGCCGATGTTCTGGGACGACGATTTTACCGAGGGGAATGCGCGGATCGCGCAGACTGCCGGCTTCCTGCGGGCATGGCTAGGTCAGGCCAGACCCGACTGGAAAACTCGTCAGGCGAAGGCGCTGCCGGTGCTGGACATGCCCAACGTGGTGGCGGCACAGGTGGATACAGCACCTTGGACACCGCAGCTCGAAGCCTACACCGTAACGGTCAGCAAGGTAACAGCCACTGTTTCAGCCAATCGCTCTGGCTACGTGCAATTGGCGCACGCGTGGTTCCCGGGCAATGCGGTGCGAGTCAATGGCAGGGCCGTCCAGTCGCTCGAAGGGTCGCTGCATCTGGTGGTCGTGCCAATTGGTTCGGGCACCAGCCGCATCGAGATCACACCGGTCCAGACTCCGGTCCGACGCCTGTCTGCCGCCATTTCACTGGGTGCACTTTTGCTGACCTTGCTGATTGCACTGGTGGGGCGCTATCGCCAGCGGCGACTGGCCACGCTTCCCGCCGCCAATCCGGGCCTGGCTTGACAACCAGCCCAAGCATGCGCAGGCGGCGCAGTCAGCAACGAGATTCCGCATGAGCAACGCCCCACATACGTCACCTGAGCCCCGCACCGATTGGACGCGCGCGGAAATTGCCGCGCTGTTCGATCTGCCGTTCACGGAGCTGTTGTTCCGCGCGGCCGAGGTTCACCGCGCGCATCATGCGGCCGATCAGGTGCAGCTGTGCACCCTGTTGTCGATCAAGACCGGCGGCTGTCAGGAGGATTGCGGCTATTGTGCGCAGTCGGTCCATGCCGATGCCGGGGTCAAGGCCACCAAGCTGATGGACGTGCGCGAAGTGCTGCAAAGCGCCGCGCAGGCGAAAGACGCAGGCAGCCAGCGGTTCTGCATGGGCGCGGCCTGGCGCAATCCCAAGCAGCGCGACATGCCGGCGATTGTCGCGATCGTGAAGGGAGTCGCGGCGATGGGGATGGAGACCTGCATGACTTTGGGCATGCTCACCCCCGGGCAGGCGGACCAGCTCGCCGAAGCCGGGCTCGACTACTACAACCACAACATCGACACCTCGCCCGAACGCTATGGCGATGTGATCACTACCCGCACGCTTGATGACCGGCTGGCAACGCTGGACCACGTGCGCGGAGCCGGGATCAATGTCTGTTCGGGCGGCATTGTCGGCATGGGCGAGACGCGGGCCGACCGGGTCGGCTTCATCCACACCCTCGCCACCCTGCCGCGCCACCCGGAGAGCGTGCCGGTCAATGCCTTGGTGCCGGTCAAGGGCACTGTGCTCGGCGACATGCTGGCCGATACGCCATTGGCGAAGATCGACGACATCGAATTCGTCCGCACCGTCGCGGTAGCGCGGCTGTGCATGCCGCTGAGCATGGTGCGGCTCTCGGCGGGGCGCGAATCGATGTCCGAGCCGGTTCAGGCGCTGTGCTTCATGGCCGGGGCCAATTCGATCTTCACCGGCGACACCCTGCTGACCGCCCCCAATGCCGGCGACGATGCCGACGCGGCAATGCTGGCCCGACTGGGGCTGACGCCGATGACCGGCGCAGAACCGATGCGGGAAGCGGCAGAGTAACGGGTGGTCGCCGGCCCCGCCTTCGCGGCCCAGCAGGCCGACCTGGCCCGCCTAACCAAGGCATCGCGCCGCCGCAGCCTGAGCGGGCGGGGCGGAGCCGACTTCTCTTCCAACGACTATCTCGGCCTCGCCGCATCGGCAGAACTGGCTAGCGCGGTCTCGGCGGCACTGGCGCGCGATATACCGGTGGGCTCTGGCGGTTCGCGGCTGCTGCGCGGCAACCACCCGGAGCACGAAGCGCTCGAAGCAGAAGCCGCTGCGTTGTTCGGCTGCGAGCGCGCGCTCTATTTTTCCAGCGGCTTTGCCGCCAATTCGGCCTTACTCTCCACCTTGCCGCAGCGCGGCGACCTGGTGGTCCACGACGAACTGATCCACGCCAGCGCCATTGAAGGCATGCGGCTGGGCCGTGCCGAACATCTTGCAGTGCGCCACAACGATGCCCATGCCTTCGAACTGGCAGTGCGCGGCTGGCGAAGCAGCGGCGGGACGGGCCGTGTCTGGCTGGCCGTCGAGAGTGTCTATTCGATGGACGGCGACCGCGCGCCGCTGGACGATCTGGCCGCCATCGCAGCGCGCTACGATGCCGTTCTGCTGATCGACGAGGCCCACGCTACCGGCGTGTTCGGACCGGACGGGCGAGGCCTTGCCGCCCACCTCGATGGGCAGGACAATGTCATCACCTTGCGCACCTGCGGCAAGGCGCTGGGCTGTGAAGGCGCACTGGTCTGCGCGCCGGCAGTAGTGGCGGATTTCCTGATCAATCGCGGACGCCATTTCATCTTTTCGACCGCGCCCTCGCCGCTGATGGCCGCTGCGGTGCGCGCCAGCCTGCACTTGGTGCAAAGCCAGCCGCAGCGCCGCGACCGCCTGTGGCAGCGCGTGCGGCTCGCCGAACGGGTTCTGGGCCCGCTCGGCGCCACCGTCAGCGGCTCGCAGATCATGCCGCTGATCGTCGGCGAAGATAGCGCGACCATGGCCCGCGCCGCCGCCCTGCAAGCGGCCGGTTACGACCTGCGCGGCATCCGCCCCCCAACCGTGCCACACGGGACCGCCCGGCTGCGCATCGCGATTACGCTCAATGTTAGCGAGGGCGAGATTGCCGGGCTCGGCGAGGCGCTGCACTCGGTGACAACGCGGGCCTAACTCCGCCGCGCTGCCAACAAACGGTCCTGTGCCACACTTTCGGCCAGCAAGATTGCCTCGATAGTCATGTCCGCCGCGCCGTTGAAAAGTGCTTTCGCGGCGCGGATCGCCGCGGGATCATTCGCCGCAATCTCGCTCGCCATGGCCTTAGCCCGGGCCAGAGGATCTGCGTCGACATGAGTAGCAAAACCCAGCGCTTGCGCCATATCGCCAGAAAACTCGCGCGCGGTCCAGGTCAACTCGCGCAGTACATCCTCACGCACCAGGTCACGCCATAGGGCGAAGTGGCCCATATCGGGCACGATGCCCCATTTGAGCTCCATCACCGACAGCCGGGCGTCCGCCGAAACGACACGGATGTCCGCCCCTGCGGCAATCTGCAGGCCGCCGCCGAAACAAACCCCATGCACTGCCGCAATCACCGGTACTGGCAGCGCGCGCCATTGCATGGCAACCTGCTGAAACCGGTTGGCACTGCCATGAGAACGCTCGGCCAGTTGCAGATCACTGCCCGCCAGTGTCGCCAGCATGGCCAGATCGAGTCCTGCGCAAAAGCCCTTGCCTTCGCCCGAAAGGACTACGCAGCGCAGGTCGTACATAGCCGCCAACCGATCACCCGCCGCGAGAATGGCATCGAACATTGCGTCATCGAGCGCATTGAGCTTTTCGGAACGCACCAGCCGGACTTGGGCAATGCCCTGTTCGTCGACCGATACCACGACCCGCTCCTCGCTGGGTGTCTTCAGCTGGCTCATGGCTCGCGTTCCCATTGGGTAATCTGCTCAGTCGATAAAGCCATGGCCTGGGCTTCCTGTCCATCGGTTCCGGCCAGCATGAATGGGGTTGTCATCTTGAGAAGCTCAGTGAGGTCTAGAAAATAACCACCCGCAGGATCGGTCTTGATCAGCCCTGCCAGCCCGGCGACCGCCAACTTGGCACGCAGACGAAACACATGGACCGCCAGACTGTTGGTGTCGGGCACATGCGCCATGCGCCAGACATCCCGGACCAGCGACTTCTTGCTGACGGCCACACCATGCGAATCCGCCAGCCGCCAGATCAGCGCGAATTCCCGCGGATGCAGACCGACCGGGCGCTGAGCGACGAAACCATCGCGCGCGATCAGATCAAGCCGTAGCGGGCCAATGTCGCGGGTGCGGGGCAGCGCCTTGGCCTGCGCGGCAATCCTGAGCGCACGGGATTCGATCTCACGCAGGCTCGTTTCACTGCCGAGGACATCGCCAAAGCCAAGCCGCAACAGTCGCGCTCTTTCATTTGCATCGTCAACGCCGGTCAGCAGAACCAGCGCACGCTGCGGCTGCAACAGCCAATCGGCAAATTCCTGCCAGCTTTCGTGTTCGAGATGATCGGCGCGCGCCAGAGCCGGGCTGCATCGCGCCTCGTCACTGGCGAGCTGCGAACCTGCGAGCTCCCAGCCGCACAGCCTCAGATCGTGGCGCGGCGGAATGGTTCTGGCTGACAGCCAGCGAAACAGTCGCAAGGCAGCCCCCTCCCCGCAAAATCATCAGGCGCAGGCATCACGCCAGCGCAAAATGATTCTGCGCAGTTATTTTTCTAGCGCGAGGCACAGATGAAACAAGCAGGGTTTACGCACCGGTATGGCGCATGAATGGGTAAAAG
>JBDSSP010000184.1:0-3106 GCA_039928735.1 Novosphingobium sp.
GAACTTCTTGAGGCCTTGCCCCGGGATCGGATTGATCGTGATGCCGGCGTTGTTGTAGATCACATCGAGCCGTCCGAAGGTTTCCACGGCAAGCTGCACAGCAGCCTCCACCTGGGCAGGATCGGCAACATTGCAGGCAACGGCCTTGGCCTGACCCTGCGGCGCGCCGGACAGCCGCACCGATTCTTCGGCGCTGGGCAGGTCGATATCGGCGGCGATCACCTTGGCACCATGTTCAGTCCAAAGTTTGACCGCCGCGCGGCCCACGCCGGAGCCGGCCCCGGTAATGACGGCGACCTTGCCTTCTAGAAGTCCTTGCATTTCCTGTCCCTTTCTTGTCCCTCGCCCCTTTAGGGGAGAGGATACGAAGGCTTGCGAGTTTGCTCGCTAGCCGTGTATTCTGCCCTCTCGGTGTCGCAAACCCCTCTCCCGGCTTCGCTAGCTCCAGTAGGAGCAAGCCTCGCTAGCCTCTCCCCACCGGGGAGTGGGGGAAGGCCAAATTATCCACCCAAATTGAACGTCGTGACCATCTGGAACTCGCGCAGGCCTTCGACGCCGCGTTCGCGCCCGAGGCCGCTCATCTTGATGCCGCCGCCGCTTGCATAGGAGCTCATCACCGCGCCGTTGACGTTGACTACGCCGCTGCGGATCTTCAGTCCGGTCTGGAAGGCCAGAACCTTGTCCTGCCCGGTGATCCAGGCGGAGAGCCCGAACTTGCTGTCATTGGCCATCTGGACCGCATGATCGAGATCCCTGTAGCCGATCACGCCGACGACGGGCCCGAAGATTTCCTCCTGCGCGGCGGGGTTGGAATTGTCGGGCAGGTCAAGAATGGTCGGCTCGAAGAAATAGCCCTTGTCGATATGTGCCGGGCGCTTGCCGCCCGCGATCACTCGGCCACCTTCGGCAACCGCAGCCGCGGTGAACTGTTCGCAGCGGGCGCGCTGGCCCTTGCTGATTACCGGGCCGAGCTGGGTTTCGGGATCGCTGGCAGCGCCGATCTTTACCTTGGCCACCGCCGCCGCCATGGCTTCGAGCACTTCTGCCTTGTTTTCCTGCGGTACGAACACGCGGGTGCCCAGCACGCAGCCTTGCCCGGCATGCGAAGTGCAGACCTGAAGGCCATGTGCGGCGGCGCGGCCTACCGAATCGGGCAGGAAAATCGCTGCCGACTTGCCGCCGAGTTCCAGCACCAGCCGTTTGAGCGTCGGCGCGGCTTGCTCGGCGACCTTTGCGCCGACGACACAGGAGCCTGTGAACGAGACCATGTCGACGCGCGGGTCGGTGGTGATCGCGAGGCCGCCTTCAAGGCCTTCCTCGATGATGACATTCATAACGCCCGGTGGCAGACCGGCCTCATCCGCCGCCTCGGCGAAGATCATCGCCGAAAGCGGCGTGAATGGGTTGGGCCGCAGGATCACTGAATTGCCCGCCATCAGCGCCGGGATCACTTTCCAGAAAGCGGTGTAGAACGGCACATTATAGGCCGAGACCGCCGCAACCACGCCGAGTGGCCGATAGAGCTTGAGGCTCTGCACGGTGAAATAGGGATTGACACGCTCGTGGAGAGGCAACGGGTTCTGGTCGAATTCCGGCAGCTTGAGGAACATGTCGACGATTTCGTCCGTCATGCGCAGCGGCGCATGGACCTGCGCGCCCATCACCGTCGAATTGACGGGGCAACCCGCCTCGGCAATCGCCAGTTCCTTGAGCTTGTCGGCGCGCTTTTTCAGCGCTTCGGAATAGCGCAGCATGGCTTCGGCGCGCTGCTTCATGGTCAGGCCGCTCCAGCTGCCAGAATTGAAGCTCTCCCGCGCGCCGCCGATCGCCCGGTCGACTTGTGAGCCAGTGACGCTGGTGATCTCGGCGACAACAGATTCGTCGGACGGATTTTCGACCACGAAACTAGCGCCCTCGCCGCGCGCAAATTTGCCGTCGATATAGCCGGTGTAAGTCAGGACACGTCTCCCGTGTATTCGCAATGTCGAACTATTATTCGAATTATTTGCATCTAGCCTTTCGGCGCTCCAGCGTCAATCAGACTTGCAGAGCATGGCGTATCCGGCAAGTGTGTGCCTGATAGCGGGAACGACTAAAAGCGAGGGATGGGGACCATGGGCGAGAACGGCGCGGCGCGAACCATTGGCAGGACTGTGTACGGGCTGTTGCTCGCCTTGATCGGACTTGCGCTGGCCTTGGGCGGAGCGAAGCTGATCTGGCTGGGCGGCTCGTGGTATTACCTATTCGCCGGGCTGCTCACCCTCCTGTCAGGTTATAACGTCCTCAAGCGCAACTGGTGGACCGGGGCGGCGATCTATGGGGTCATACTCCTGATAACGCTGACCTGGGCGCTGTTCGAGGCGAGGCTGGATGGCTGGGCACTGATGCCGCGCGTGGTTTCGCCTCTGGTGCTGGGGCTGCCATTCCTGATTGTGGCGCTGACCAGCCGGATCAAGGCGGACCGGCTGGGCGGCTGGCTTGTTGTCGGAACTGCGGCCGTGCTGGCACTGGCGGTATGGGCCAATTCAGGCTTCGCCCCGGTGAGTGCCGCGACCTATCCTGTGCCCGGAATTGCTGGCCCGGCAGATGGCGACTGGCTGCATTTCGGCAATGATCAGGGCGGCCGCCACTTCTCAGCCCTCAGCACCATCGATCAGAGCAATGTCGGCAAGCTGGCCGTGGCCTGGACTGCGCCGCTCGGGCCGATGCCGACAAAGCCGGTCGGCCAGATCGATGCGACCCCGCTCAAGGTCGGCGATCACCTCTACGTCTGTTCGCCGTTCAACGATGTCCTCGATCTCGAGCCCGATACCGGCAAGGTGCGCTGGCAGTTCCATGCGCCGCGCAACAATTCCGGCCTTTCGGTGGTGCGTTGCCGGGGCGTGGCATACTATGCGGTGCCGGGAGCTTCGGGCCTGTGCGCCCGGCGCGTCTATACTGTCGTCTCCGATGGCGCGCATCTGGTGGCGCTTGACGCCGAGACCGGCGTACTGTGCCCTGGCTTTGGGACAAGCGGGCTGGTCGATACGCTCAAGGGTATGCAGCAGCGCAATGCCGGTTATTACGGCGTCTCCTCCGCGCCAACGGTGATCCGCGGCAAGCTGGT
>JBDSSP010000185.1:0-10981 GCA_039928735.1 Novosphingobium sp.
ATGACTATGCCGGGTTCTCCCGACTATGATCTCGGAGCCATGTCAGTCCTGGCCGGCAATTCGCACTGGAGCCCCGGCGAAGACCCCCGCGCCGGGGCACGGGCGCTGTTGGCGGCGGTGGAGAGTCCCCAACCGCCAGTGCGGATCGTGCTGGGGCCGGAGGGATTGGAGGTTGCCGATCTCCACGACAAACGCCGCCGCAAGGCGCGCGAAAAGTGGCGCGCGACGGGAATGCTGACCGACTATGGCTGAGCCAATACGCTGAGTCAGACCAGCCGAACCCCCGGATAGTCCTCGCT
The DNA here is from genome assembly GCA_039928735.1 of Novosphingobium sp. GTDB lineage: Bacteria > Pseudomonadota > Alphaproteobacteria > Sphingomonadales > Sphingomonadaceae > Novosphingobium. The sequence continues at coordinate 300 of JBDSSP010000185.1, forward strand.
CGGTGTCGCTCGCATCGGTAAACCAGGCCTGTAGATTGGTACCGTGGATGGCCTCCCCAGCAACGCGCTCCATCGCAAAGAATGGCGCGCCAAGCACCGCCGGGTCCACGCATACATAGGCGATGGCGGGCAGTTTGGGGCTACCAGGAATTTGGCCCAGCTCCTGATATATCCGCGCATGGCCGATAACAACGTGCCCGTCGAGCATGGCCCCGGCCTGTGGTGGCAGGCGAAGAATGAGATTGGCACCTTCTATCAGGTAAGTGTCGTTGGAAAAGCCGGTGGTGAGCGGAGTGACCGCCGTAATGCGGTCCCGATCTGGGAGAAAACCGCGCAGGATGTCCCGCATTTTCGAAACATCTGGACTCATGCCGCGAATTTAACTCGGAGCGCCTTCTTGTCGGGCTTGCCGACGGATGTCACTGGAATGGCATCAATGAATTCGACCGACTTGGGAGCCTGCACCGCGCCCTTGCGCGCGCGCACCGCTGCGATGATATCCTCAGCAGTAACCGTCGCCCCCGGCTCCAACACGACTATGGCCTTGGCCGTCTCGCCCCATTTGGGATCGGGAACGCCGATCACAGCAGCTTGCTGCACACCTGCCTGCTCGACGATCACGTCCTCGACCTCGCGGGCATAGACGTTGAAGCCGCCGGTGATGATCATGTCCTTCTTGCGATCGACGATGCGGAGAAATCCATCAGCTTCCTGCTCCACGATGATGCAGCCATAGCCTTCCTTGCCTTCGTGATTCCGCGTCTTGCACATCACAAGGTAGGTCTTGGCGGTGGATTGGGTGCAGAACAGCTTGGCTCCGTCGAGGCGGTAGCCGTTGCCTTCCGGCTCCAGCTTGGTCAGATGCTGCGAAATATTAGCCGCGCCTGCTGGCTCGCTTTGCGAATAGGCAATGAGGCGTTCGCCGCTGGCGGACTTAGGCAGGATGCGGCGCTTGGGCAACACGGCCGGGGGCGAGCACCAGCGCGGCGCAGGCAATGGTTTCCTCTGCCCCGTCCTTACGGATCGTCACTGCGCCGGGCGCGACGCCCAGCAATTCCACGCCTTGTTCGCTGGCCAGCCCGGTTTGCGCGGCCCAGCGCAGCACCCATCCGGCGCGCGAGCCGATATATGCAGCAGCCGTCAGCTTCGCCGCCGCATCGAGCAACCGGACCTTGCGGCCTAGGCGTAGGCTTCGACCAGTTCTTTGAGAACTTCAGTCGGGACAACGCCGGGCTCCTTGTTGCCGATGGGGTATTTGCCCGAGGGGCCCCAAGCGACAGTGTCCGGAATCCAGCCCTTGCCCGGCTCAAGCGGAAAGGTCGCGCCGACGCCGGGGATCAGCCCGCCATAGAACAGCTGGATACCGGCCAAGGCGTCGTTGTGGTGGATGACTTCAACCAGTTCGCGTTGCGAGATGATGTAAGAATCGTTGTAGAAACCGAGCATCCGTTCATTGATTAGCCCATCCCAGCGCACGCAGGTCGCACCGACGCAGACCGCCGCAAATCCGCCTTCGGCCAGTTCCTCATAGGCGCCCACGGCCTGCCGGGTGACATAGCCGCGATCATCGGACATGTTCATCGTGGTTGGCGCATGGACCATGCGGTTCTTGAAGTTCGGCCGGGCAGTCTGGAATGGCTGAAGCAGGCTGTCGATCACCGGTAACTCCCAAAGTCAGGATTGGGGCAAGCAGGGCGAGAGCGCCTAATGCCATTCAGGATGTGCATTTCCAAGAGCCGATATGACCGCGACTGTCAAGCCTGGTGCGCGAAAGTCGAGAGCGCAGCTTTGTCCCTCGAATTTCGCTTCCGCAGGGCGCGATAATGTCCTAGCAGCGTGTCATAAATTTGAGGGTAGCAACGATGGATCTTGCCAAGGATCGGAAATCGCCGACCGGACTTTTCGCGCGAAAACCGGCAACGAGGCCAAATGCCAAGCGCAAACCCAAAAACCAGGCCGGTCGCCCGACCGCGACCGAACTGGAGCGCCGCAAGGGCCTGGTGATGGACATTGCCACCGAACTGTTCGTCGGCCAAGGTTATGCTGCAACGTCCCTAATCGATATTGCCAAGGGCGCAGGCGTTGCCACCCGCACGCTGTACCAGCATTTCGGCGACAAGGAGGCGATTTTCCGCGAGGTGATCTTCGCCCGCGACGCCGGCGCGTCGATTGACCAACCGCAAGTCCAGCCGGGCGATACTCTGGTTACTGCCCTGCGGCGCGGTGGCTACTATGCCTATCAGGTTACCTATCGCGAACGATCGATCGGCCTGATGCGGTTGATGATCGCCGAGAGCAACCGCTTTCCAGACTTCATGCAATCGGTGGCAATCTCGATCTTTGGCCGCTTCCGCCGGAATATCGAAAAGCTGTTTGAAGGCCTCGAGGCAGCCGGGCTGATCCCCCCCGGCAATCATGCCCGGACCGCTGAGCTGTTTTCCGACCTCGTGCTCGGCAGCCATCCGATCATGACCTACACCAACTGGAACGCGGAACCGCCCAGCGAACAGGACCTGATGGACCGCGTCATGCTGTTCATTCGTGGCTCGTTCGATCCCGCAGTGGTCAAATCTGCTGCGACGAAAGTGGCCAAACTGCCTAACTAGTGGTTCGTTTCCGACATTTGCATTCCTTTCGGATTGAGCAGAGGCACATGTCGGAAACATAAGAACCACTAGAGAAACCATTGGTTCTAGTGGTTTTTATAATTTTGCCATTTGAACACTCCCCTGCCGAAAGCGGGACTCGAATGTCAAAATCAATCCACTAGCCTGCCGCTGCTCGCAGCTTCCTGCGGGAGATGATGTGCGGCTGGCCGGTATGGGACGTAATCCCGCCGTCAGCCGCCACGATCGAACCAGTCATGTAAGAAGCATCGTCAGAGGCGAGGAAAGCAGCGACTGCGGCCATTTTCTCGGGCCGCGCGGTGCGGCCCAGCGGAATGCGCATCAACCATAGCGCGCGATCCTCGGCGCGCTCCAGTCCAGCTGAACTCATCGCGGTGTCGACCAGTCCGGGGCACAGTGCATTGACCCGGATATTGTGGCTGGCGCATTCGAGCGCCAATGCGCGGGTGTAGTTGACGACCGCGCCTTTCGAAGCATTGTAGGCCCCCATGCCATAATCTCCGAACAGGCCGGAGATCGAGGCGATGTTTACGATCGCTCCGCCGCGCAGCAGAATGTGTCGGCGCGATGCTGGACGGGAAGGACTGATCCGATGAGCGAAGTGCGGCTGGCATTCGATGCCCAGAACCATCTCGGCGAAACTCCAGTCTGGTCCGAGCGCGATCAGGCGCTGTGGTGGGTCAATTGTGAACAGCCCCCCGAGTTACATCGCTGGTCACCCACGACTGGCGCGCATGACAGATGGCCGATGCCGCAACGGATCGGCGGGTATGGCGAGAAAGCGAGCGGCGGCCTGCTGGTGGCACTGGCGGACGGCATTTACGATCTCGACCTGGACAGCGGCGCACTCGCCTTGCGGGTCGCGTCGCCGCTACCGCCGCAGGTCAAGCTTCACGAGAGCGCCGTCGACCGGCAGGGGCGATTCTGGATCGGCGCCTATGACCACGATTTCCCCGCCAACCGCGCGGCAGATGGAGCAAAATACTTCAGGCTTGAGGGCGACACGCTCGTGCCAGTGATCGAACATCTGGCCGTTGCCAATGGCTTCGCCTTCAGCCCGGATGGTCGCACGCTCTATGCCGCCGACGCACCCAAGCGCAAGGTCGATGCCTGGGACCTCGATCCGGCAACGGGGAACGTGTCGAACCGCCGCAACTTCATCACACTGGCCGAAGGTGAAGGCTTCGTCGATGGTGCAACAGTCGACAGTGAAGGCGGCTACTGGCTCGCCAATGTCGCCGCCGGACGACTGCGCCGCTATCTACCAGACGGCACGCTTGAGCGCATCATCGAGTTGCCCTTTTCCAACCCCACCAAGCCGGTGTTTGGCGGGCCTGGCCTGAAGACGCTCTATATCACCTCGACCCAGCTCGAAATGCCCCGTTTCATGACGTCGACTGCACCAAATGGTGGGATTTATGCGCTTGAGCCCGGCTTTAGCGGCGTTCCCGAGCTTCCCGTCGACCTGTGATCATCACCTGCGCGGGCCATCACGCAGCTAATAAACATCGGCTGTTGCATTTAGCTAATGCGCGGCTATCAGAACCAGGTGCGCAGAATGCCCGCATGGCGGTGCATTTCATCGCAGTGATTGGTCAGCGTTGAAGGATCTAGCGCCGAATGTACCTCGCACCTGACCCCGCGCCTGGCTGTCCGGCCATGTGCCAGGCGACACTCGCCCCGCGCGCAGGGCTCAAGGTGATGCAATCCCGATGACCAGAATCGTCCCCCTTCGCCTTGGCATTGTCGGGGCAAACGTCGAGCGCGGCTGGTTCCGCGATGCCCATTTCCCCGCGCTGCAGATGCTACCGGGGTTTGCGATACAGGCAGTTTCCGCGCGGACCCAGGAGATCGCCGATGCAGCGGCGGCTGCATTTGGCGCGGCCGAAGCCTATGACGATTCGCTCGCCCTCGCCCGCGACCCTGAGGTCGATGTGGTTGTGGTGACAGTCAAGGTGCCCGAACACCGCGCCATTGTCCTTGCCGCGCTGGCAGCAGGTAAATGTGTTTATTGTGAATGGCCGCTGGGGCGCGATCTTGCCGAAGCCAAGGATATGGCGGCGGCGGCGCTTGCGGCAGGCACGTATGCCGTAGTCGGGCTGCAGGGCGTAAATGCGCCCGCCGTGCGCCATGCCGCCGCACTGGTTCGCGAGGGAGCGATCGGGCGTCCGCTCAATCTGCGCGTTGTCTCCTCGACCGCCGGCTGGGGCACTGCCGCACCAGCGCACTATGCTTACCTGCAGGACAAGCGGAACGGCGCAACGCTCGCGACGATTGCCGGCGGCCACACCCTGGCGATGGTCGAGGCAGTGGCAGGGCCAATCGTCGAAGTTTCTGCCCGGTGCAGCATCCTGCAACCTTCGGTCAGCTTGGCTGGCAGCGGCGAAACAGTAACACGAACCTGCGCCGATCATATGCTGATCGTCGCCAAACACGAAAGCGGCTGCGTCTCCAGCGTCGAGATTGTCGGCGGCGCGAATATCCCGCTGCGTTTCGAACTGCGCGGAACGGCGGGCTCGCTGGGAATCGAGGGACACCATCCTGGCGGCTACCAATGCGGCCATCTCGAAGTGACGAGCGAGCCGCCGTTGCCGCCCCAGCCCAAGCTGGCCGTCGCCGGGCTTTCCGGAAACCCGCTCAATGTGGCGCAACTTTATGCGCGACTGGAACAGGATATGCGCAACGGCGCGCGCACTGCGCCCGATTTCGACGCAGCCGTGCGGCTGACCCGGCTGCTTGACGCCATTGATGCTGCATCGGATCAAGGCACGACAATGAAAGTAACACGATGAGCTGGACGACCCACACCGATCCAAGCGGCTGGCAAACCCGCTGGTCCGATGAGTTTGCAACGAAATGGCGCGCCGAGGGCCACTGGACCGAGCCAACCTTGCGCGATTTTGCCCGGACGCGCTGCGCCGAGGATCCGGACAAGGCCATGCTGATCGAAGGCGACAACCGGCTGACGCGCGGCGCATGCCGCGATCAGGCGCTGCGCCTCGCCGCATGGTTCATCGAACGCGGGCTGAAGCCGGGCGATGTCATCTCGTTTCAGCTGCCCAACTGGAATGAGGTTTCGGTTATTGCTCTGGCGGCGCGGATGTGCGCCCTTGTCATCAATCCGATTCCGCCAATCTACCGCGAAAGCGAGCTGGCCTACATTCTGGCGGACTGCGGATCGAAGCTGATCTTCGTGCCCGGCATGTTCCGAAAGTGCGATCACACTGCGATGATCGAGGGGCTGCGCAGCCAGTTACCGCTACTCAAGGACGTGGTCGTCGTGCGCAATGACGGATCGCTGCGCTTCGAGCAAATCGTCACCGGCGCTCCCGCCGCCGAGAGCGACCTACCGGAAATCGATCCTGCATCGGTGATCATTGCGATGTACACCTCGGGCACAACAGGGCGCCCCAAATGCGTGCTCCACACGCATTACACCTATGGCCACCGGGTCAATGCCATGGCGGTGGCCTATGGCATGACCGAGGCCGACGTCACTTTCATGCCCTCGCCCGTCACCCATATCACCGGCGCGATCTGGGCTTTCGATATGCCCTGGGTCGCGGGCAACACCAGCGTGCTGATGGATGTGTGGTCGCCCGAGGAAGGGATTGCCTGCATCGAGCAAAATGCGTGCACTGTGTCAGGCGGGGCAACTCCGTTTCTCCAGCAAATGCTCGACATCGCCGAAGTGGCACCCGAGCGGCTGCGCTCGATGCGGCTGTTCTTCTGCGGCGGCACCACCGTCTCGCCCGAACTGATCAACCGCGCCGCGGCCATGGTGCCGCAGGCCTTATTCTACCGCGCCTATGGTTCGACCGAATGCCTCACTGCCACGCTTGGCCACAGTGAGCGCAAGGATGCATGGCTCGGAGCCGAAACAGATGGCCGCATCGTCTATCCGGTTGAAATGCGCATTGTCGATGCCGCGAACATGGCGGAGTTGTCCGAAGGCGAGGAAGGCGAAATTTATCTGCGCGCGCCCGGCCTGTTCGTCGGCTATCTCGACCCCGCCGACAACGAGGGCAATTTCGAACCCGACGGCTTCTTCAAGATGGGCGATCTTGGCCGCCGGGTGCACTGCGACTATCTCGTCATCACCGGGCGCTCCAAGGACATCATCATCCGCTCGGGCGAGAACATTAGCCCCAAGGAAGTCGAAGACGCGCTCTATGGCCACCCCGCGGTCGCCGAAGTCGCCATTGTCGCCATGCCAAGCAAGAAGACCGGCGAGATGGGCTGCGCCTTCATCATCCCATGCCCCGGGCAGACCATCGATCTGCCCGATGTCGTGAAATTTCTCGACCAGGTCGGCCTAGCGCGACAGAAGTTTCCTGAACATTTGGTTCTAGTCGACGACCTGCCGCGCGTGCCTTCCGGCAAAGTTCGCAAGGATGTGCTGCGGGCGCAGGCGAAGGAGATTGTGGAAGGGAACTGAAGCCTCCCTAACGCCCCATCGACAGCTTCATTCCCGCAGTCCCGCCGCCATCGACCAACAGGTCCGTGCCGCTGATGAAACTTGCCGCATCGCTGCACAGGAACTGCGCGGCGAGCGCAATGTCCATCGCCGTGCCGACCCGGCCAACCGGTGTCACATCGAGCAGCGCCTGCGCTCCGGTGGTATTGGCGATTTCCGACTTGCCCATTGGTGTCGCAATCATGCCCGGCGAAATGCTGGTGATCCGCACTCCCTTGGGCCCCCAGGCAACGCCGCGGCTGGTGCAGATGTTGTGCACTGCCTTCTTGCTCAGCGAATAGGCAATGCCGCCCATGCCGCCAGGCGAATTGGCTCCGCCCATGCTTCTGATGATGCCCTCGATCGTCGCCATGAAGTCCGGTGCGAGCGGCTCGGCCAGCACGGCTTCAGCCTCCGGAACGGGCGGGAACATGTGCCCGGCAGAAGAAGCGATCAGCACCAGCGCCGTTCCCGGTACCAGCGCCGGCTCGAGCGCGCGCAGCAGCTTTTCGGTGGCTACCAGATTGACCTGCATGATGGCCTGCCAGTCGGCCAGCGACGGCGACAGGCCGGCGGTGTGAATCACGGCGAAGGGCGCGCCGCTCGAGGAAACCTCATTGACCAGGGCAGCAATCAGCGCGTCATCTGACATGTCGCCAGCCTCTGCGGCAACATTGTAGCCATCGGTGCGCAGTTCGTCGGCGAACTTGTCGAGGCTAGCCGCGATGACATCGGTCAGCACCAGGTCGTCCTGTGCTCCCATCAGCCTTGCACATGCCCGCCCCATGCCGCCTGCGGCCCCAGTGATCAGAACTTTGCGGCGGGGTTGTAAGGCCATGTAATCTCTCCAATTGACTTTCAATTCACCCGGCGGCTTTGCGCCCTGAGCATTGCCTTAGAGGCTGGGCCGGCGAAAACAAACACTCGATCACAGCCACCAAGCCCGCCCGCTGCGCGTGAAAGCGGTGGCGGCGATTTGTCGGTGCGGAGCGGCTTTGCGCTACTTGCCCTGCCAGTTGGGCTTGCGCTTTTCGGCGAAGGCCTGCGCGCCTTCGCGCGCATCCGCCGAATTGAAGACGGTGCTGATATAGCCCATTTGCTTGGCCATGATCTCCTCGTCGCTCCACAGCCAGCTGTCGCGGACGATGCCTTTCGAGGCGATGACGGCCAAGGGGCCGTTTTCGGCGATGGTCCGCGCCAGTACGCGCGCCGCCTCGATTGCCGGGCCCTCGGTCAGGCGATTGATCAGGCCGAGATCATAGGCGCGCTGGGCCGTGATCGGATCGCCGGTCAGCGCCATTTCCATCGCCAGCTGGCGCGGCAACAACCGCGGCAACTGGACAACCCCGCCGCCTGCCGCAACCAGTCCTCGCTTGGCTTCGGGAATGCCGAACTTGGCGTTGATATTGGCCACGATCATGTCGCAGCCGAGCGCCATTTCCATGCCGCCGGCATAGGCGAAGCCATCGACCGCCGCGATAACCGGCTTCCTCGGCGTCCAACTGGTCAGCCCGCCAAAACCGCGATCCTTGGCAACCGGCATTTCGCCTTTGAGGAAACCCTTCAAGTCCATCCCCGAACAGAATGTCCCACCAGCGCCGGTGACAATGGCGCAGCGCAGTTCCGGTTCGCCATCGAGCCGATCCATCGCATCGGAGATGCCCTCGGCCGCCGCCTTGCTCATCGCGTTGCGTGCTTCCGGACGGTTGATCGTCACTTCGATGACGCCATCCGCCACGCTGACCAGGACTTCTTCGTTCATTTCCGGTTCTCCCTTGATTCTTGCTGACCATGGAGTGCATTCCCGGCGCGTCGCTGTCCATAGCGAACAGGCCGCGACACTTGCCTTGCTTAGCTTTTTTGCTCTGCTAAGAGACTGCCAAATTCCACCCCAGGGAGCGCATTAGGCATCATGGCAAAAATCAAGGTGAAGAACCCCGTCGTCGAAATGGACGGCGATGAAATGACCCGCATCATCTGGCAGTGGATTCGCGAGAGGCTGATCCTGCCCTATCTCGATATTGACTTGAAGTACTATGATCTCTCGATCGAAAAGCGCGACGAAACCAACGACCAGATCACCGTCGATTCGGCAAATGCCACCAAGGAATTCGGCGTCGCGGTAAAATGCGCGACAATCACCCCTGATGAAGCCCGGGTCGAGGAATTCAAGCTCAAGAAGATGTGGAAGTCGCCCAACGGCACGATCCGCAACATTCTTGGCGGGGTGGTGTTCCGCGAGCCGATCGTCATCTCCAACGTGCCGCGGCTGGTGCCAGGCTGGACTGACCCGATCGTTATCGGCCGCCATGCTTTCGGCGACCAGTATCGCGCCACCGACACCCTGATCCCCGGCCCCGGCAAGCTGCGCATGGTTTTCGAGGGCGAAGACGGCAAGAACATCGATCTCGAAGTATTCCAGTTCCCGAGCGCTGGCGTCGCCATGACGATGTACAATCTCGACGATTCGATCCGCGATTTTGCCCGTGCCTCGATGATCTACTCGCTCGATCTCGGATGGCCGCTGTATCTCTCGACCAAGAACACCATCATGAAAGCCTACGATGGGCGCTTCAAGGATCTGTTCGAGGAAGTGTTCGAAGCGGAATTCAAGGCCAAATTCGAAGCCAGGGGGATCACCTATGAACACCGACTGATCGACGACATGGTCGCCTCCGCACTCAAGTGGAGTGGCAAGTTTGTGTGGGCCTGCAAGAATTATGACGGCGACGTCCAGTCGGATACCGTCGCGCAGGGTTTTGGTTCGCTGGGCCTGATGACGTCGGTGCTGCTCTCGCCCGATGGCAAGACAGTCGAAGCCGAGGCCGCGCATGGCACGGTTACCCGGCATTACCGTATGCACCAGCAGGGCAAGGCAACTTCGACCAACCCGATCGCCTCGATCTTCGCCTGGACGCGCGGCCTGATCTATCGGGGCAAGTTCGACGGTACGCCCGACGTGGTCAAATTTGCCGAGACGCTGGAGCGAGTCTGCATCGAGACCGTCGAGACCGGCAAGATGACCAAGGACCTTGCGATCCTGATCGGTCCGGAACAGCCGTGGCTGACCACCGAGGGTTTCTTCGAGGCGATTGTCGAGAATCTCGAAGCGGCGATGGCCTGATCTTACTGGCCGGAGCTATTTCCTCTCCGGCAGGCGGAGTGGATCAAAAACAGAAAAGACCGGCGCGGAGCATTGCTGCTTTCGCGCCGGTCCTGTTTCCACGAACGCCGGGGCCTCCGCAAATTTGGCCCCGCACGTCCCTTGAAGATCAGATGTCGTCGTCTGCGTCCGGACCCGCCATCATCTCCTCGGCAACACGGTCGGTCTGGCCGCGGATCGCAGCTTCCAACCGGTCACAAATCTCTGGATTCTCGACAAGATAGGTTTTTGAATTCTCACGGCCCTGGCCAATGCGGATCGAATCGTAGCTGAACCAGGCGCCGGACTTCTCGACGACACCGGCCTTGACGCCAAGGTCGAGGATTTCGCCGACCTTCGAGATGCCCTGGCCATACATGATATCAAATTCGACCTGCTTGAACGGCGGCGCCACCTTGTTCTTGACCACTTTGACGCGGGTGGTGTTGCCGACGAT
>JBDSSP010000186.1:0-9753 GCA_039928735.1 Novosphingobium sp.
GAAAATTCCTCTGGCTGTAGCTTCTAGAGTTTCGTCCATATTGGCGTGCTCCCTGGTCTCTGGCTTACCGCGACTAGGAACATAATCTGAGATTTTTGCAAGGTTTCCGCGATTGTTTCCCCAGCCCTTTGACCGGAACAGACTTGCTCCACAGGGGCCTGAGAGGCTAGCTTCTGGCGATGCCCTTTGTCCCCTTTGTCCCGCTCAGAGTGTTTTCCAGTTACTCGATGCTCGAGGGCGCGATTGACCCCAAGGCGATTGCGAAGCTCGCCAAGGAGCGCGCATTTCCGGCCATCGCAATCTGTGATCGCAACGGGCTTTACGGCGCTATCCCCTTCGCCGCCGCTGCGCGCGAGAATGGCATTCAGCCTCTGATCGGCACGCTGCTGGGGGTGCGGCGGGAAGATGGCGGGCCGATTGACGCCATGGCGCTCTATGCCAAGGACGAGACGGGGTGGCAGGGTCTGTGCCATTTGGTCAGTCGCGCCCATCTGGAGCGGCCGCTCGAGCTGGAACCTCATGTCAGCCTGACCGACCTGGCCGGCCACAGCGACGGCCTGATTGCGCTGACCGGGGCAGGTGAGGGTGCGCTCGCGCGGCTGCTTGCCGATGGCAAGGCGGATGCTGCGGACGCCTATTGCGACAAGTTGCAGGAGTTTTTCGCCGGGCGGCTCTATATCGAATTGGCGCGGCGCGGCGATCCAATCGAAGAGGCCGCCGAGGGGGCGCTGATCGACCTGGCCTATGCGCGCGATCTGCCGCTGGTTGCGACCAATCCCGCCAACTATGCGGAGCCGAATTTCCACGCCGCGCACGACGCCTTGCTGTGTATTGCCAATTCCACTCACATCGATGCCGCCGACCGCCCCCGCTCGTCACCCCAGGCATGGGTGAAGAGCGGACCGATGATGTCGGAAATATTCGCTGACCTGCCCGAGGCGCTGGCCAATACGCTCGTCGTCGCACAGCGTTGCGCACTTGCCCCGCCCAAGCGCAAGCCGATCTTGCCCAGCCTCGCCGGCGATCAGGAAGGCGAGGCGCGGATGCTGGCAGAAGACGCCCGCGCCGGTCTCGAAAGGCGGCTTGCGCCCTATGGTCCGATGACCATCGAGGACCGCCAGACCTATGCCGACCGCCTCGAATTCGAGATCGACGTGATCAACCGCATGGGGTTTGGCGGCTATTTCCTGATCGTCGCCGATTTCATCAAATGGGCCAAGGAACAGCATATCCCGGTGGGCCCCGGGCGCGGCTCGGGCGCGGGTTCGGTTGTCGCCTGGGCTCTGACCATCACCGATCTCGATCCGCTGCGGCTTGGCCTGCTGTTCGAGCGTTTCCTCAATCCCGAACGCGTCTCGATGCCGGATTTCGATATCGACTTCTGCGAAACCCGGCGCGGCGAGGTCATCCGCTATGTCCAAGCCAAATATGGCGACGATCATGTCGCCCAGATCATTACGTTCGGCAAATTGAAGGCCCGCGCCGTGCTGCGCGATACGGGCCGCATTTTGCAGATGAGCTATGGTCAGGTAGATCGCCTGTGCAAGCTGATCCCCAATCATCCGACCGATCCCTGGACATTGCCCCGCGCACTCAACGGCACACCGGAGTTCAGGCGCGAGTACGAGACGGACGACGAAGTGAAGCGCCTTGTCGATCTGGCGATGCAGCTGGAAGGTCTGCCGCGCAACAGTTCGACCCATGCCGCCGGAGTTGTAATCGGCGACAGGCCCTTGGCAGAGCTTGTGCCGCTTTACCGCGATCCGCGCTCAGACATGCCGGTCACTCAGTTCGACATGAAATATGTCGAAGACTCTGGCTTGGTAAAGTTCGACTTCCTTGGGCTGAAGACCTTGTCCGTGCTGCACAAGGCGCTCGAATTGCTGCGCCGCCGGGAGATTGAGATCGATCTCGACACGTTGTCATGGGACGACCCTCAAGTCTACGAATTGCTCCAGCGCGGCGATACGGTCGGCGTGTTCCAGCTCGAATCGGAGGGCATGCGCCGCGCGCTGGCGGGGGTGAAACCCAGCAATTTCGGCGACATCATCGCCATCGGCGCACTCTACCGTCCTGGCCCAATGGACAATATTCCGCTGTTCGGCCGCCGGAAAAATGGCCTTGAGGCGATAGAATATCCGCACCCGAAGCTCGAGAGCATTCTCGCCGAAACCTATGGCATCATCGTCTACCAGGAGCAGGTGATGCAGGCGGCACAGGTGCTGGCTGGCTATTCGCTGGGCGACGCGGACTTGCTGCGCCGCGCCATGGGCAAGAAAGTTCAGGCCGAGATGAACGCACAGCGCCAGCGTTTCGTCGATGGCTGCAAGACCTCTTCGGGGATCGAGGCGCGCCAAGCCAACGAACTGTTCGATTTGATAGACAAGTTCGCCGGCTACGGTTTCAACAAGAGCCACGCCGCCGCCTATGCCCTGCTGTCATACCAGACTGCATGGCTCAAGACGCATTATCCGCATGAGTTCTATGCTGCCTCGATGTGTTTCGACATGCACCAGTCGGACAAGCTCGCGGTCTATGTCGACGATATGCGCCGTGCCGGGATTGAGCTGGCCGGGCCTTGCATCAACCATTCCGAGGCAGAATTCTCGGTCGACCGGACCGAGGGTGGCCATGCCGTCCGCTATGCCCTGGCGGGTATCCGCAATGTCGGCGAAAAGGCGATGGATGCACTGGTCGCAGAGCGCGAGGCGAACGGCAAGTTCACCAGCCTTGAAGACCTGTTCCGCCGCGTGCCACCCGGATCGATGAACCGCCGCCAGATCGAAGGCCTCGCTGCCGCCGGCGCATTCGACTGCCTCGAGCCCAACCGCGCCAGGGTGCTGGCCAACGCCGATATGCTGCTGGCAGTCGCCGATGAGGCCGAGCGCAGCCGCACCAGCGGGCAGGCGGCGTTGTTTGGCGGGGACGACCACGCTGAACCGTCGCTGCGACTTAGCGAAGCCGCGGCCTGGTCCAGGTCGGAGCAGATGGCAAAGGAGCGTGAGAACTTCGGTTTCTATTTTGCCGCCCATCCGGTCCAGCAGTTCCGCGAAATCGCCAGCGCCAATGGCGCGCGTTCCTATGCCGGCCTGATCGCCGCTGGCGTCACCGGCGGGCGCAGCCAGGCGGTCATGGCGGCAATGGTCGAGGCAGTGAATCGCGGCAAAACCCGCAAGGGCAAGGACTTCGTGCGTGCCGATTTTTCCGACTCGTCGGGCCAGTTCTCCGCCGCCTGCTTCGAGGAATCCCTTGTCGAACCGATGCAGCGCTGGGCTGCGGAGGGGACCTGCGTACTGCTGACCGTCGAACTGGATGCGCCGAGCCCCGAGGAGCCGCCGCGCGTCACTGTGCGCGGGGCGCGGCCACTGTCCGAAGTGACCAGCGCCGCACGCATGCGCATGACGCTCGAAATCGAGCACGAAATGGCCGTCCTCGAGCTTGCTGCGATGCTGGAGCCGGGCGAGCCGGGACGGGGCGAAGTGCTGGCCCGTCTGCGCACTGGCGGACCCAATGAGCCGTTGATGCGGCTGGGCGGCGATTTCCACCTTGATGGCGAACTGGTCGAGAGCTTGGCAAACGTCGATGGTATCGCCAATGTGATGTTGACCGCGCGGCGCGGCGCAGATCATCTGCGGTTGGTTGCCTGACGGATTAATGAGGAATTCTCAAATGCTCGGCGCGATGCAGGACCATGAACTACGCGTAACTGGTCTGCTGGATCACGCCGCGCTCCAGCACGGCAGCCGCGAGATCGTCAGCCGTTATGCCGATGACAGCGAAATTCGCACCAACTGGGCCGGTATACGCCGTGATGCCCTGAAAATGACCCAGGCGCTTCGCAAGCTGGGCATCGGGCCAGGCGACCGCGTCGCCACGCTCGCCCTCAATCACAGCCGCCACCTGGTTACTTGGTACGGCGCTGTCGGGGTGGGCGGCGTGCTCCATACAATCAATCCGCGGCTGTTCGACGACCAGCTGCTCTACATTGCCAATCACGCCGAAGTCCGCGTGCTGCTCTATGATACCCAGTTCCAGCCGATCGTCGATCGACTGAAGCCGCAATGGCCCAGCATCGAGCATTATGTTTGTTTCGATTCCGGCGAACACGCGCTTCATTTCGAAGAGTGGATCGGCGCGGAAGATGGCAATACAGAATGGGCGACCGGCAGCGAGCGCGACCCTTGCATGTTGTGCTACACCAGCGGCACCACCGGCCATCCAAAGGGCGTGCTGTACGAACACCGCTCGACCGTGCTTCATGCCATGATGGCGATGCAGGTGGATAACCTTGGCATTACCGCGCGCAGCAATGTGCTGCCGGTCGTCCCGATGTTTCACGCGGCATCCTGGGGCCTGCCTTGGGCAGGAGCCGCCGCAGGCGCCAAATTCGTCTATTGCCAGAGCAATGATGCGGCTTCGCTGTGCGAACTGATGACTCGCGAGAAAATCGATATGGTCGCCGGCGTTCCTACAGTCTGGCAAATGCTGTTTCAATTTCTCGACGCGAACGACCTCGAGTTGCCGCCAATCAAGCAGATGGTGGTCGGGGGCTCGAAGCCGCCGCGAGCCATCCTGGAGCGCTTGATGAAGCATGGCGTGCGGATCCGTCAGGCTTGGGGCATGACAGAGACCTCGCCGATCGCAACAATGTCGTGTGAGTCCTGGAACTGGGACGAGATGATTTTTGAAGACCAGCTCGACCTCATGTGCAAGGCGGGTATCGTCCCGTATGGCATTGAAATTCGCTGCGTCGATCTTGACGACGCGACCATCGAAGTTCCGCGGGACGGCAAGACCCCCGGCGTGCTTCAGGTGCGCGGACCCTGGGTGATCAAGCGTTATTTCAAAGCAGAACAGGATGCCGTCGGCGAGGACCAGTGGTTCGATACGGGCGATGTTGCCATGATCGATCCCGATGGCCGCCTGACCATCACCGACCGCACCAAGGACGTAATCAAATCGGGCGGTGAATGGATCAGTTCGGCGGAGCTGGAAGCGGCTGCCATGGGCCATCCTGCGCTCGCCGAGGCAGCGGCCATTGGCGTGGCACATCCCAAATGGGATGAGCGGCCCATCCTGGTGGTTGTCAAGAAGCCCGGAGCGCAGGTTTCCGCAGAGGACATCAAGGCCTTCCTTGCCGACAAGGTGGCCAAGTGGTGGCTGCCCGATGCGATCGAATTCGTCTCGGAGATTCCGCACACCGGCACCGGCAAGATCAGCAAGAAGGACTTGCGCGAGCAGTTTCGCAACTACAAGCTGGCGGGGTAACATCTGGCGTCGGGAGATAATTTGTGTCCATTGCCGAGCTGCCGCTCCTGCCAATCGAAACTCCCCAATTTTCAGCAGATCCCCAGCCATTTCTGGAAGCCGCGCGGGCGCAGCATCCGTGGCTGGCGCGGTTCAGCCAAGGCTATGCGGTGCATGGCTACGATGCCCACGTCGAATTGCTGGCTGATGATGAAAATCTGGTGCCGGGACTCGGCCCGATTGTCGATTTCTATGGCATGCGCGGAACTCTGTGGGGCCGTTTCATGGAGGAAATGGTGCTCTCGGCCACTGGCGATCTGCATACGCGGCTGCGCGCCAGCGTGGCGCATGCCTTCACCCCGCGCCGTGCCAATCAGGTGCGCCCGATGATGCAACAGGCGATTAGCGATCTGCTCGACGAATGGGCGCCCAAGGGCGCGTTCGACTTTGCCGAATTCGCCGCATTCTTCCCGATCACGGTCATGTTCGGCCTCCTTGGCGTGCCGCCCGAAGCGATACACCGCATCCGCCACGCCATTGAGGGCCATATCGCCACGCTGGCAATCGATCAGGCCGCGAAGCCGGGCATGTTGATCGCCTGGGAGGAGCTTTGGAGCTTTGCCGACACCCTGATCAAGGACCGCGAGGCGCGCGGCGAAACTGACGCAGAATCGATGCTCGATACGCTTATCGCTTCGAAAAACGCCGGACAATTGGACGAAGTGGAACTGCGCTTCATGCTCCTTACCGTGATTGTCGCTGGCTATGACACTTCAAAGAATCAACTGACCTGGATCATGAAGCTGCTGGTTGACCGACCGGAGATGTATGCGCGCTGCGCCGAGGACAAGGAATATTGCGGCAAGGTGGTCAATGAATCGCTGCGCCTCACCGGCATAGCTTCTCCATACCGCGCTGCGGCGAAAGACTTCACTTACGATGGCATAGAGTTTCGCCGAGGCGATATCGTTACCTTCGGGACTTCGCTGGCGGGGCGCGATCCTTCGGTCTTCGAGGACCCACTTTCCTTCGATCCTGATCGCGCCAACGCCGCTCGCCACGTGTCGCTGGGGCGGGGCGCGCATATTTGCCTCGGCCAGTACATCGCCAAGAACCAATTGCAGGAGGGTATTCACCTGATCTGCCAGCGGCTGCGGGATCCGCGCATCACAGGCGAAGTGGCGTGGCGACCCTTCATTGGAGCATGGGGCCTCAAAAACTTGCCGATCGCTTTCGATCCGTCCTGAATAAGCTGAATTTGGCCTGTGGCATTCCGCTCGGTCATCTGGCGTTCAGGCAAATTGAATAGATTTCCGCTGGTGATTCCGGACGAAGGATTAGACTTATGAAATTGCGTACAATGGCGCTTGCCGGTGCCGGGAGTGTTCTGGTTGCAGGCGTCGCCGTGGCGGCGACCGGCGAACTCAAGACCATGCAAGTCGATCTGCACGACGGCACGGTGGCGAAGATCGAGTATGTCGGCGACGTCGCTCCCAAGGGAGTGTTGGTTCCTGTGGCACAGGACGCCGCAGCGATGGATCCCTTTGCCGAACTGGACCGCATCGCGCTGCAGATGCAGCAGCAACACCAGATGATGATGCAACAGATGGCTGCGCTGCAACAGCAGGCTGCGAGCGGTGCGGGCCAAGTCGCTCAGGCGCCCGGACAGGTCGTGGTTACGTCGAAGATGCCCGCCGGATCGTCCTATCAATATACCGTGGTTTCGACCTCTGATGGCAAGGGCGGTAGCTGCACCCAGACGATCGAGTGGAAGTCGGACGGCTCAACGAACCAGCCCCAGGTAACCCGCGCCAGTTCTGGCGATTGCGATTCGGTGAAGCCGAACACCACCCCGGTTCCAGCTTCGGTGCCGCAAGCCCAGCCTGCGAAGCCATTCGATCCGCGGACGATTTGATTTCTGGGCGCGGGGAACCGCCCACTTTTTTCACGACATAAGCTCGACCGGACCGGCAATTGCCTGAACCGGGATCGAGTGCCGGGAGAGAGCCCTGCGCGGTGGTCTGGGTTATTGACAGACGTCCCCGGATACCTTCATTTTCACAAAATGGTCGGGGAAAGAGGATTCGAACCTCCGGCCCCTGCCTCCCGAAGACAGTGCTCTACCAGGCTGAGCTATTCCCCGACCGATCGTTCACCCCCTTGCACCAAGGTGCCGTGGGGGTGAGGCAGGAGCGGGCCTATAGTCAGCGACGGGCGAGGTGGCAAGCAGGCTTTCGCTTCAATGAGCGCAGGACTAGGGTGTTGCGATGGCCACTGCTGCGATCCGTACTGATTCTCCCACCTCCAACCACTGGGAGTGGCAATATCTCGAGTTGATGCGCCGAATCTGGGAGACGGGCGACCTCCGGGTCGATCGCACTGGCGTCGGCACACGCTCTATTTTTGGCGCACAGTTGCGATTCGATCTGGCGGGCGGGGCGATGCCACTGCTCACTACAAAGCGGGTCTACTGGAAGACGGCGACCCGCGAGTTCCTGTGGTTCCTCACCGGCCAAACCAACATCCGCCCGCTCTGTGCGCAAGGCGTGGAAATCTGGACGGACTGGCCGCTCGATCGCTATCGGCGCGAGACCGGCGAGGAGGTCTCTCGCGCAGATTTCTCCCGGCACATCGTTGCGGATGAAGCTTTCGCGCTGCAATGGGGCGAACTCGGTCCGATCTATGGCAAGCAATGGACCGACTGGCCGGTCTATGAGCCAGCGGGGGAGGGCGCCTTTCGAAAACGCGCGCAGGGCGTGAATCAAGTCGCCGATGTGGCGGAAAGTCTGCGCCATGATCCCAGCGGCCGCCGCCATATCGTCGAAGGCTGGAACGTCGCCGAGCTTGACCAGATGGCGCTGCCGCCCTGCCACAAGACCTATCAGTTCCATGTCAGTGACGGCCGACTGTCAGGGCTCGTCTATCAACGGAGCTGCGATGTCGCGCTCGGCCTGCCGTTCAACCTGTGGGGCGCGGCGCTGTTCATCCGCATGTTCGCCCAGCAATGCGATCTTGAGCCGGGCGAACTGGTGTGGATGGGCGGCGACGTCCACCTTTATCGCAATCACTCAGATCTGGTCGAGGAGCAGCTCTCGCGTGCGCCAACGGGGCAGGCCCGGCTTGAGATCCTCCGCAAACCCAGCTCAATTTTCGACTACCGCATCGAAGACTTCCTGGTCTCAGGTTATGAGCCGCAGGCCCCGATCTCCGCCCCGGTGGCGGTCTAAACCCCATGCCGCGAGGGCCTTCCTCTGGCTCATCGGGCGGCAACCTCCCGCCACTCAGCCTGCATGTTCCCGAACCGCCTTATCGCCCCGGCGATGCTGTGGACTATTCGCACCTCGTCATCCCCCCCGCCGGCGCGCAGCCGCGCCCTGACGAAGGTTGCCCCGCTTCAGATACTCATCCGCTGTGCCTCGATCTTATTCGCGTGCTGGGCGAGGATCACCGCGCTGTCGGCCAGTGGGACCCCAAGCTCGATCCCGAAACGCTTCGCCGTCTGCTGCGCGCGATGGCGCTGACCCGGGTGTTCGATGAGCGCATGTTTCGCGGGCAGCGGCAGGGCAAGACCAGCTTCTACATGAAATGCACCGGCGAGGAGGCGGTCTCGGTTGGTGCTGGCTTTGCCCTCGCCAGCGATGACATGATATTTCCCAGCTATCGCCAACAAGGTATTCTGATCGCGCGCAATTACCCGCTGGTGGACATGATCAACCAGATCTACTCCAACCGCGCCGACCGGCTCAAGGGGCGCCAGTTGCCGATCATGTATTCGGCTCGCGATTATTCCTTCTTCACCATCTCGGGCAATCTCGCGACGCAATATCCGCAGGCTGTCGGCTGGGCGATGGCGTCTGCCATCAAGGGCGACACCCGCATCGCCAGCGGCTGGCTGGGCGAGGGCTCGAGCGCCGAAGGCGATTTCCACGCGGCGATGACTTTCGCTGCGGTCTATAATGCGCCGGTGGTGCTCAATCTGGTCAATAACCAGTATGCGATCTCAAGCTATTCGGGTTTTGCCGGATCCGAGCGCACCACCTTTGCCGCCCGTGCTATTGGCTATGGCATTGCTGGCCTCAGGGTGGATGGTAACGATGCGCTGGCGGTCTATGCGGCGACGCAGTGGGCCGCGGATCGCGCGCGGGCGGGCGGCGGGCCGACTCTGATCGAGCATTTCACCTTCCGCGCGGAAGCCCATTCGACTTCGGATGATCCCTCCGCCTACCGCTCTTCGCATGAGCGCGAGGAATGGCCGCTGGGTGATCCGGTGGCTCGCCTCGAACGTCATCTGATCGCATTGGGAGAATGGTCGACAGAGCAACACGATGCGATGGACCGAGAGGTCGATACAGAAGTGCGTGCGGCGACCAAGGAGGCCGAAAAGAACGGTATTCTCGGCCAGGGCCTGCATCACCCGTTCCACACCATGTTCGAGGACGTTTACGAGGAGCTGCCCTGGCACCTGGAAGAACAGGCCGAGCAGGCAATCCGCGAGCGGCGCATCAA
>JBDSSP010000187.1:0-11462 GCA_039928735.1 Novosphingobium sp.
TGCGGCCCGAAAGGCCGACATAGGACATCAACCGGTCCATCAAAAAAGCGGCGCGGGCCATGTAGCCCGAAGCTTCCATTGCCAGGATGAAGAAGAACAGGATGATGATCTGCGGCAGGAACACCACTACCGAGCCGACCCCGGCGAGGACCGCGTCAGTGATGAGATCGCGCAGCAGGCCAGTCGGCATGGCGGCGCGCACCGCAGCGTCGATCTGCGCCACGCCTGCGGTCAGAGCGTCGGCAAAGGGCGTTGCCCCGGCGAACACCGCCTGGAACACCACGAATAGCAGCGCGAACAGGATCAGTGGGCCCAGCCAGGGATGCAGCAGCAGACCATCGATCCGCGCATGGAGCCGGTGCTTCGAAGTTTCGGAGATGATCGCGCCATCGGCAATGGCGCGCGCAGTGAGCCGCCGTTCGGGCAGGAATTCGTGCGGCTGGCGCGGTTTGGCGACGCGCAATTCGGCCGCCTCGATCGCCTCGGCCAGTTCGCCAAGGCCCTTGCGGCGTACCGCTACGGTGGGGATGACCGGGACCCCCAGTTCGCTCGCCAGCGCAGCGGGATCGATGGTCAGCCCGTCGCGGATCGCCAGATCGACCATGTTGAGCGCCACCACTGTCGGTCGGCCGAGCTCGATCACCTCAAGTGCAAAAACCAGATGCTGTTCGAGGTTCGACGCATCGAGCACCACCACCAGCACCTCAGGAGCAGCCTCGCCGGGGAACTCGCCGAGAATGACCTTGCGGGTGACTTCCTCGTCAGGGCTGGTTGGATTGAGGCTGTAACTGCCGGGCAGGTCAGTGAGTTCGATCGGCTGGCCGGAAGGCAGCAGCAACCGCCCGGCCTTGCGTTCCACAGTGACCCCGGGATAATTGGCAATCTTTTGGCGGGCGCCGGTCAGCGCGTTGAACAGCGCGCTCTTGCCGGCGTTGGGATTGCCGACCAGTGCGGCGCTACGGAAACGGGCCATGATCTAGACCGTCTCCACTTGCATCGCGCGGGCGTGGCTGCGCCGCAGCGCCACGGTCATCCGGCCGATGGTCAGCGCCAGCGGGTCGCCGCCACCGAAAACGCCGCGATGCGCCACCGCGACTACAGCACCCTGATCTATCCCCAGCGCACGCAGGCGTTGACCCTCCTCGTCGGCAAGCAAGGTCCAATCGACGGCGACGATGCGCGCGGTGGGGCCAAGCGGAAGCTGATCGAGGGTCATGGCTGTGCCGCTGCCATATTGCGGGGCTAATTGCAACTCATTCGCATTAGTTAATACACGCGGCCTATGCGAGCATTTTTACGCTCGCCGCAGATTCTCCCCACAGCGGCACCTTGTCTGGCCCGGGTTTCTCCGAGACGATCCATTTGACAATCCGCCGCATCGGCTCGATGCCGTCCTGCGGGCCGACCAGCCCGGCGCCGTTAAAGCCATAGCCAAGCTCGACAAAGCGTTGCCCGCCATGCAGCGCCCCCTTGTGGCGGACCACGTCCCAAAGGTTTTCCGGCCAGACGCCCACTGTCTGCGTGTAGGCGTCGATCACGTCGAGCACTTCCTCAAGCGTATCGACCGGGATGATATTGATCGTGCGGTCAACAAGGTATTCCCAGAAATCAACACGGTCGCTGGTGTGTGAGATCAGGATTGCGCCCTCGTCGTCCTGCCCGCCTATCACAGTATAGAAATCGTCCGACAGCCGCAGCATGTCGACCTGGCTCTTGAGTTCGCGGTCATAATGCTTGGGCTTGGTCGAGATCACGTCGGGCAGCGCCAACATGGCATCATAGGTCTTTTGGCCGAGCTGCTTGAGCTTCTCGATGGCTTCGTCATCAGTGCCGCACATGACATAGACCAATCGGCTGGCCGAGCAGGCCACCTGATTTCCGGTGGCGAAATCGGCAGCGAGGCGGCGGCCGACGTCGATCATCGCCGCCTCGCTCTCCAGGGCCTCGGGTCCGACGATTGATGCCGAACGCTTGGGATCCAGGCTGATCAGCTCGATGCCGGGCTGGATGTACTTGGTGACGTGCCTGACGCTGGCAAAACCGCCCCAAGCGCAGATTTTCTCAATGTTGTGCGGCTGGTAGATTCTTGATTCGAGCGCCTCATCGCCGCCGCGCCAATAGGCCACTGCGAGGTGCTTGGTGACCGGATGATCGGGCGCCATGTCGACCATGGTGCGGGCGATGGCGCCGGTGGTGAACGGATCGTTCGAGGGCACCTTGATGATCATGTCACCGCGCGTCACCGCGCCGCGGATCACTGTCAGCGCGCCGAGCACGGGGCCATTACCCGCTACGATGTGCAGCTGGCGCGAGCCATAGGCGCGGATGCCGACAGTGCAACCATTGAGCTGCTGCTCGACCCACCCTTCCAGGTAATCGATGCCAATGTTGAAATCGACCATCTTCCGGATCCGCTGCTTGTCGAACATGAACGGCAGGTCGTGGAAGAAGCTGTCCATGATCGGCTTGGTGGTCGGCGCGGTAGCGTAGGAATATTCGAGCGCGTCGTGCAAGTAGGGGTTCTTGTCCAGGCGCAGCCGCTCGCCAAGCTCGCTGAGATAGTCGAGGATCTGGTCGGTCGACAGCTCGTACATGTCCTCCATCAGCCGCGGACTGGCGAGCGGAATGCGGTCGATGATCTTGTGCGGGTCGGGTGCAAGAAAGGTTATATCCCCGCCGCGTCCGCCAAATTCGATCAGATCGCTCTCGATGACCTCGCCGCGCAACACGGCGTAGGAAATGGGTTGTTTGGCCATCATGGTGTTAACTCCCGAACCCGGTCAGAAATTCCATCGCTTCCGCCTGAGCGCCCGGCGTCGCCGCGCAGGTTATCTTGTCGTCGCCACCCTGAGCTTCGCTGACCCGCTGGATCTGCTTTTCAATTGCCACCGACGTTCGGCCGCATTCGCATTGGTGATCCCAGTCGATCGTCACCAGATCGCCGGTAACGAGCCCGCCCCAGCAGCTTTCCGCCGTCATGTCGAAGAAAGCGGCGCGGCCAGTCTGGCGGCCCGAGCGGGGCAGCGGCTGGCCAGTCTCGAGATCGAGCAGCCAAGGCGTGACCCAGGGCGGCAAGTGATAGCGGTCGTGATCGCACAGCACCGAAAAGCTGTTCATCTCGGTCATGCCGTAGGAGGCGATCATGCGCTTGGTATTGAAGAACTTGCAGATCACCTCTTCGAGATCATCGGGCAAGGGCACGCCCTTCGCGCCGCCGCCGCCCATGAACACCGAATCGGGAGCGAATACGCCGGAGAGGCCTTCCTCAAGGCCGCGTTTGGCAGCGGCATATAGCAAGTTCGAAGTGCTCATCACGAAGACGCGCTTGCCCGACAGTTCGCGGATCATCTTGTTGACGAACTCGAGCTGTTGGTCGCCCATGTTTGCCTGTTGGGCTTCCCACTCACCGCGCCGGGCGAGCAAACTCGCGGGCACATCGACCTTGCTGGCATCGCCCTTGGCGGCGGCGGCACGCAGCCTCGCGGCTAGCCACATCAGGTCAGAGGAGAGCTTCATGTCGAAGCAATAATGCCAGAATGCCGGGTCGCCGAGCGCGAAGGCCTGGCACGAATACTTGCCGAATGCGCCCATCGAAGCATGCCCGTCGCGATAAAGCGGGATAATCGCGTGGATCTTGTCATGGATATCGCCGGGCCGGGGATCTTCGCCGAACTTCTGCGCCAGCTGGACCCGCAAGCCCCACATCGAGAGAAAATAGTCGCGCTTCGACTTTGGATAGAACGACATCGTGCCGCTGGAGCCCGACGAGGCCCCGACATCGAGCAGAGTCGCGTCGCGAATCCTAGTCAGCCAGCTGTCGATCGAATCGCATTCCGATACGTCGACGCCGGTCGGGTCGTGGCGGGTCAGTTTGCCCAGCCACTGGTTGAGCTTGCCAAACTGCTGCTTGGCGAGCAGCGACACCGGATAGCTCTTGTACACATCGTGCGGCATCAGCAGCGGGGCGAGGTCGTTGAAGCTGCCAATCGCGGTTATGCCCTGGCCATCGGCGAGCTTCTTCAGCATCTGCACCTGATCCATTCGCTCTGCAAAGCGCAACTGCATCGCGGCGAGCTGGACAGCCTCGACTTCCTCGCGCGGCAGCGAATGGATGCGGCTATTATGATGGCAGAAATGCTCGTAGGGATCGTTCATCCACGCTTGCGCTTCGCGCTCGATGGTATTGTCCCTGAGGGGCGCAATTGTCGCCATACCGTCTCTCCGCACGCTTGGCCCCCATTTCAGACTCGGCGGCTCGACTTGCAACATGAACGTCTAGCCTTACAAAATCAACCATATGGTTGGATTGGGGATTGCTGGCGCACCAAGGGCTTGCTAGCCACTGCAAGCACACACTTGCCAAAGGCAGCCAGCACCCGTGACAACCACCCGATCGGCATCAAGAACCAAGAGCGCTGCCAAACCACGCCGAGCCTATATGCCTGCCGCCGAGCGCCGCAAATCCATCCTCGCCGCCGCGCAGCAAGTCTTTGCGCAGAGCAACCTGCAGGGCGCGCGCACCCGCGCCATTGCCAAGGCAGCTTCGGTCAACCAGGCGACCATCTTCGAGCATTTCGCCTCCAAGGAGGAACTGTTCCAGGAAGCCGTCGTCGCCCCGCTGATCGATGCCATGCGCGGCATGCACGAGCGGATGGAAGTCTATGAGACTGCCGGCTCGCCCGATGAAATCGCCGCGCTCGCGCTGCCTTCGGCCAGCCGCCACTTGCAGGATATGGTCGAGATCTTCCCGCTGTTCACTGCCGCCATGTTCAGCGAGCCGGAGCTTGGCCGCAAACTCTATCGCGATCATATTGCGCCACTGTTGCGGCAGCGCGGGCAAGTGCTCGATGGCATCACCCGCGACGGACTCGATCTCGATTTCGTCGGCCTCGCCAACTTCGGCATGCTGTTTGCCATAGCCATGGATCGCCACTTCTGCGGCGGCGAAGGCGATATCGCGGACCTCGCGACCCAGTTCACCCGCATGTCGACTGGCGGCTTTGCCCGCAAGATCAACGAGCCATAACAGACGGAGACAGACAATGGCCATGCAACTTGATGACTACCGCCTGCTCGGTCGCTCGGGCTTGCGGGTTTCGCCGCTGGCGCTGGGCACCATGACCTTCGGGGTGGGCGAAGGCAGCTGGGGCTCAAGCGAGGAAGAGGCCAGGGCGATGGTCGACATGTTCATCGAACGCGGCGGCAATTTCATCGATACCGCCGACTTCTATGGCCAAATGGGTGGCAGCGAGGAATGGCTGGGGCGGCTGGTCAAGGGTCGCCGCGATCCACTGGTGATCTCGACCAAATATTCGCTGACCACCCAGCCGGGCAATCCCAATGCCGCGGGCAACCACCGCAAGAACATGGTGCGTTCGGTGGAAGACAGCCTGCGCCGTATGCAGACAGACTACATCGACCTGCTCTATCTCCACATGTGGGATTTCCGCACGCCAGTCGACGAAATCCTGCGCGCTTTCGACGATCTCGTGCGTTCGGGCAAGGTGCTCTACATCGGCCTGTCGGATACCCCCGCCTGGCAGGCCAGCCGGATGCAGGCCATTGCCGAACTGCGCGGCTGGACCCAGTTCTGCGCGCTGCAGATCTGCTACAGCCTGATCGAGCGCACCGTGGAACGCGAGATGATTCCGATGGCACGCGAGATGGGCATGGGCGTCTCGCCTTGGGCGCCGCTCGGCCAGGGCTTGCTCACAGGGAAATATTCGCGAGCCGATCTCGATCTTGGCGCCGGATCGATGGACGACATCGGCTCGCGCAAGTCGATCAATGCGATGACTGGCAAGTTAACCGCCAGGAACCTCGATGTCGCCGATGTCGTAGTCGAAGTGGCAAAGGAGCTCGGCTGCACCGCTGCCCAGCTGGCGCTTGCCTGGACACTCCGGAACCCCGCGGTGTGTTCACCAGTCGTCGGCGTGCGCAATCGGGCGCAGCTTGAGGACAATCTCGGCGCGCTGACTGTCAATATTTCGGCCGATCAGCTTGCCCGGCTGGATGCGGTCAGTGCGGTGCCGCCGGTCTTCCCGCTGGATATGCTCAAAGGCCCTGCCGAAGGTTTCATGATGGGCGGGGTGAAGGTTGAAGAGCGGGGCTAGTTCGAACTCGCCGATGCGAACATCGTGAACACCCGCTCGGCAAACAGCCATTTGCCATCAATACGGCGGAAGGTGTCGTGGTATTCGCCCATGATCACATGGGCAGTGCCGTAAATCGTCCCGTTCATCACGCAGGTCGAGGTCGCAGCATCGCCCTCCACATCGAGGATAAGGTTGTGGATCAGCGGTACCGGATGGGCAGTGCCCTTGTTGTGCGACATTTGTGCATGGATCGCCGCGCGACCTTCGTGGCGATAATTGACCTCGAATTCGGACTTGTCGGGATGGCCCTTGCGCAGCTCGAAACAGCCGTCCTCGGTGAACAACGCGCCAACCTGCTCTGGCCGGTCATAGCGGATGCAGCGGGCATAGGTGTGGATCAACTCAGCAATGGCGAGGCGAGATTCGACGCGGTCGAGGCGGTCAAGCCTCTGGGCAAGCGCTGCTTCGCCGGCTTTCATGGCAGCGTCCATGTCAGCAGACCGCATCGGCTGTGGAACGCACGATCTTCATGTGCGCGCGCAATTTGGCGTGTTTGGCTTCGTCAGACCCCTGAACTTCGATCGCCATGGCAATGTGGGCAAAGCTCAGCGCCATATTCATCAGGCGTTGTTCCGCCGAGTTCAGGGCATCAAGCTGCCTGGTGTCGAGCAGGTCAAGCGCCGGGGCGAGCAAGTCCTTCATGACATCGTAGTAAGCCTGGCGTTCCTCTGGCGTGGTGTCGCCACGCAACTGGGCGCGGTTTGCGGTGCCTGCTACGGCGAAACGATCGGCGAATCCTTCCAGTGCCGCGAACCCGGGTGGTAGCGTATCGGGCATCTCTCAATTCTCCAGTCTATAGTCGCAGGCGGCCTTGATCCCGAGCATGCGCTTTTCAACGCCGCGCCAGACATCCTTGTGCGTAATCACATATGCAGCGTCGAGCGCGATGCCATCTGCCACCATTTCACCGACATCGGCAGCCGATATGGTCGATTCGGGCATCTGGCTGGAATACTTGCGGACATCGCCGCCGATCTTGACCGTGCTGGTGCCCAGGTTGGTCGTGACATAGCCCGGGCACAGCACCGAAACGCCGACCCCGTGCGGCCCCAGTTCGCGGCGGAGCTGTTCGCCCAGCGCCGTCACCCCGAATTTCGCCACCGAATAGGCGCCGACCCCGCCGACCGTGGTGGTGAGGCCAGCCTGCGAGGACGTGAGCACGATATGCCCGCGCCCGCGCTCCCGGAAATCTGCGGCAAAAGCGAATACACCATTGATGACACCGCCGAGGTTGATCGCCAGGATCCGGTCAAAGCTTTCGGGATCCATCTCGGCGAATTCCTGACCGTTGGGCGAAATACCGGCATTGCAGCATAGCACATCGACCGGGCCAAAGGCGGCTTCCGCCTCGGCCTTGGCCTTTGCCCAGGCCTCGCGATCTCGCACATCGAGCAATTCCCCGCGAATGCTGTTACCGCGCGCGGCAGTCGCGGTTGCCAAGGCTTCGGCATCGATATCGACGATAGTGACGGGAATACTGCGTTTAAGCAGCGCATCGGCCATGCCCAGCCCCAACCCGGAAGCCCCGCCGGTGATGAAGGCATGCTTGGCTGTCGATAGGTCCATATCAAATTTTCCTCAAACCAGCGCGTCGACGCCGCCCCTGCCCCGGATTGTCTCGGCCGCGCGGCAGCCCGAGAACACGCAGTCGCCCAGCGACAGCCCGCTGACGTAGTAGTGCGAACAGATGCCCACGGCGGTGCGGCCCGCGGCATAGAGTCCCTTGACTTTGCCGCCATCGCTCGAGAACACCTCGCCGCTATCCTCGTCGACCACCAGCCCGCCGACGGTGATCGCTGTGGTTGGCGAAAACTTGGCGCCGAGGCCGATGTCGTTGGCATAGAACGGTGCCTCGATGATCTTGCGGCGCAGTTTGTCCTGCTTGTCGAGCGGGTCGGGCTTTCCAGCGTCGATAGCGGCGTTGTATTCGGCAATGGTTTTGGCGAGGCGGTCTGCCGGAACGCCGATTTTTTGCGCCAGCTCCTCGATGGTCTGGGCGCTAGTGGTGTAATCGTTCTCGATCGCCTTGAACTGCACTTTCTGGAAGAACATCTTCTTCATCGCGTGCATTTCGCCGACCACTTCGCTCCATAGCGGCTGGTCCATGATCAGCCAGCCTTTGCCGCCGGCCCGCCCGAACAGCGCCTCACCAGTGCGCGCGCCGTAGAATTCCTCGTTGACCAGCCGCTCGCCATTGCCGTTGATCGAGACCGACTTGGTGAATCCGGCTGGCGGATAAAGAAACTTCCAGGCGGAGATGCGGTCGAGATGATCGGTCTTGGCGCCGACGGTCATGCCAAGCTTGATCCCAGAGCCATCGTCGGCAATCGTGCCGAGCGGCGAAACGCCGAGGTAATCCGGCGAGAGCTTTTCGAGCATGGTGCGGTTGTAGATGAAGCCGCCAGCCGAGAGCACCACGCCCTTCTTGACGCGAATCCGCATCGGCTTCGCCTTGCGCTCGAGCCGCATGATATTGCCCTTGAGCCGGTCTGCAACACCGAGCACGGCGACCACGAAGTGGTTGACCGCCGCCATGTATTTGGCGTGCCGCCATGCCGCAAATCCTGGCGCAATGCGCAGCACTTCGACGCCCACCACCGCGCCGTCCTTGTCTACCACCATCCGCGTCGCGCGGGTCTGGCGAAAGAAGCGGACGTTGGGCTGCGCTTCCATCGACGCGATCAGTGGCGGCAACAGGTATTGCCCGGAAAGCTTGGTCGGCTCGCCGCCGCCCGGCGGCTTGGCGCGGTGGCCGCGCTGGACAGCAAAGGCGCGGGCTCGGCCCGGCACGGTCACCTCGTTGCCCGAAAAATATAGCGAGGCATCATTGGGGTAGCTGGTTTTCTCGTCGGTCGCCGGGCCGCCGAACCGCGCTCCATAGCTTTCCAGCCAATCCTGCACTTTGGGCGAAGCCGCCGCGAACTTGCGCACGGTATCCTGCCGGACGATGTTGCCCGTTTCAAATTCGAGGTAATTCGCCAGGTTCTCGACCGAATCTTCAAGCCCAGCCTGTTTTTGCGCGCGGGTGCCGCCGCCCATATAAACCACGCCGCCGGACAGCTTCGAGGCTCCGCCGCCATCGCCGCGATCAATTGCGATGACGTCGATCGACTTGTCCTCTGCGGTGCGCAGCGCTG
Source organism: Novosphingobium sp. (assembly GCA_039928735.1). GTDB lineage: Bacteria > Pseudomonadota > Alphaproteobacteria > Sphingomonadales > Sphingomonadaceae > Novosphingobium. The sequence goes on from JBDSSP010000187.1 coordinate 9,293, forward strand.
CGCAGACCCCCGCCATGCCGACACCGACGACCAGCACATCACATTCCGCATCCCATTCTTCCGCATAGGGATTATCGACAATGCGCGCCGGTTCGACGCGGGTTGCGGTTTCGACCATATCGTCGAGAAAGCGATGATCGCCTTGCATGCCTGTTCTACCCTCGTCCCGTTTGTCGCTTTGCATTATGGTCGCCATTGATAGCATGGCGACAGAGCTTGCAACCGGAAAATGACCATGACTGTTGACGACGTAATCGCTGCTGCTTCCGCCCGGACGGGACTTTCGGACTTCGGCGATCCTGCCATTCTCGATGGGCTGGGCCGGTTGCTGGAAAGTTACGCCAGCGAAGCGCGCTTCACAGTCCGCGGCGCCGAAATGGCGCATGGCGATGTGGTGAACAACCTTGCAGTTCGGATTCAAGTGGAGGATTGGCTGAGGCAGCACCCTGAACTGCTCGACCGTCCGATCGAAAAGCCGCTGTTCGTCTTCGGCTTGCCGCGCACGGGTACCACGCTGATGGTCAACCTGCTTGCCGCCGATCCGGCGACCCGCAGCTTCCTGCGCTGGGAAATCTATGAACCGATGCCGCCGGCCAAGCCCGAAGAGCTTCACGCCGGGCCGCGCTACGCTGCGCAGCAGGCGAAGAATGAGATGGCGCTGCAATATATGCCGCACATCGCGGCGATTCATTATGAAGAAGCCGACAGCCCGACCGAGTGCCAGTTCCTGATGACGCCGAGCTTTTGCGCGCAGGTCTATGAGGCGCAGGCGGACATCCCGTCGTGGCGCAAGTGGTTCATCCATGATGCCGATTACATGCCCGCCTTCGGGTTCCACAAGCGCATGTTGCAGGCCTTGCAAACCCATACCGGGGGGCGCTGGACGCTCAAGAACCCGTGGCACCCGCTGTTCCTGAATGAGCTGACTGCGGTCTATCCAGACGCCCGCCTGGTCATGACGCACCGCGATCCAGCCGAAGTGGTCGGCTCGTGCTGCAGCCTCATCAAACATGTCCGGGCAATCTATTCGGACGATGTCAATCTCAAGGGCATAGGCGAAAGCTTCATGGACACCTTCCAGGTGATGATCGAGCGGGTACAGGCCTTCAAGGCGAAGCATGGCGCGGAAGCGATCCATGACGTGCAATACGCCGATACGGTGCGCGATCCGATGGCCGTGGTGCGCGGGATCTACGATCGCTTCGACATCGAGTTCACGCCCGCAATCGAGGCAGCGATGCATGAATATCTCGCCGCCAATCCCAAGGGCAAGCACGGTTCGCACAGCTATGATCTGGCCGAATACGGTCTGTCGAAAGCAGGCGTGCGCGAGCGGTTCAAGGATTACATTGAAAGCTACGCGATTCCGGTCAAGGATTAAGAAAATCGGCCAGGGAGAGGGGAAAAATGACAATCGCATCGCGCTATGGCGAGCTGTTCCAGATGAGCTATATCACCCGCGATCTCGATGCGGCGATGGCGCATTGCAAGGCCGAGATGGGCATCGCGCATTTCGACACCACCGATGCCGAAGTCGAGGTGCTCTCGTTCGGCAAGCTGCGCCCGCTGAAGATCCGCGCCGCTTTCGCCAACGTCGGCCGCAACCAGTTCGAGCTTATCCAGCCGATCTCGGGCGCAATCGAAATCTATACCGACGAGGTCGATCTCTCGAAGCACATCATCAATTTCCATCACGTCGCCATCGCGGTGCGCGGCGGAATTGCGCAATGGCGCGAACTGCTCGCCGAAGTGCGGGCCAGCGGCGATGACTTTGCCTTCCTGGCGCCAGCAGTGGAAACCGACGACGACAAGGTGTGCTTCGCCTATGTCGATACCCGTAAGCGGATCGGCCACTACACCGAATATCTCTGGGTCGACGAGGCGATCAAGCCGATCGCGGCCATGCCCGATCTGGACAGCTGATATGCCGGACCACAGCCCCGATGATTCCGCGGCAGGATTTTTCTAACATCCCGATCCAACAGAAGGGTTTGCACTCGCCCGGCTTTGAAATTCATGCGCCTGTCGAAAGAGGTGGAAGGTCTGCTCAGTAACTACCATCGCATCATTGATGGTTACATTGCTGGCCAGCCCCGCGCCAAGCTTGCTGCGGCGAACCAGAAGCTGGGTGGTAATTTCGACGCAAAGATCCTCGATCTGGGTTTTTAGT
>JBDSSP010000188.1:0-7394 GCA_039928735.1 Novosphingobium sp.
CGCTGGCGCGAGGCGCCCAAGCCGACCGTGGCCATGGTGCAAGGTGCCTGCATCGCGGGAGGGCTGATGCTGGCATGGGTCTGCGACCTGATCATCGCCTCGGAGGACGCCTTCTTCCAGGATCCGGTGGTGCGCATGGGCATTCCCGGCGTCGAGTATTTCGCCCATGCGTTTGAACTGCCGCCGCGTGTCGCCAAGGAATTCCTGCTGCTGGGCGAACGGATGCCGGCAGAGCGCGCCTACAGCTTTGGCATGGTCAACAAGATCGTCCCGCGCGATGTATTGCGAGAAGAGGTTGCCGCTGTCGCCGCCAAGCTCGCCGCTCAGCCGCGGCTCGGCGCATGGCTGACCAAGCAGGCCATCAACCAGGTTGAGGAACTGCGCGGCAAGAGCTCCGCGATCACCAGCACCTATCACATGCACCACTTCGCCCATGCCCAGAACGACCTGACCATGGGCAGCTCGATTGCCGGTCTCGACGCGAAGGCAATGGCAGCGGCGAACAAGAAGCAGGCGGGCGAGTAGCACCGCAATGAAGCTCGAATATACTCCCGAACAGCAGACCTTCCGCAAGGAAGTGCGGACATGGCTGGAAGCCAACATTCCACCGGGTGCCCTGCCCTCGTTCGACCTGACTCGGGAGGGCTTCGAGGCGCACCGCAGCTGGGAGCGCAAGCTTAATGAGGGCCGCTGGGGTATGGTCACATGGCCCGAGGACCTCGGCGGACGCGGGCTCGACTACATCCGCTGGCTTATCTTCGAGGAAGAATACTACCGCGCCGGGGCTCCCACCCGCGTCAACCAGAATGGCATTTTCCTGCTTGCCCCGACGATGATGGAATATGGTACCGATGAGCAGAAAGCGCGCTTCCTTCCGCGCATGGCGGCGGGCGACGATGTCTGGGCCCAGGCTTGGTCTGAACCTGGCGTGGGCAGCGATCTGGCTGGGGTGCGCTCGACCTGCACCCGCGACGGCGACCATTATTTGCTCAATGGCCAGAAGATCTGGTCAAGCCGCGCGGTGTTTGCTGACTGGGCCTTCGGCCTGTTCCGCGAACCCGGCAGCGAGCGGCACAAGGGCATGTCGCTGGTGTTGTTCCCGCTCGATGCCCCTGGCGTCACCCGCCGCCCGATCGAGCGAATGGACGGCGAAATGGTCTTTGCCGAGATCTTCCTCGACAATGTCCGCGTGCCCGTCGCCGATCGTCTCGGCCACGAGGGTCAGGGCTGGGCAGTGTGCATGGCCACAGCCGGCTTCGAGCGCGGCCTGCTACTGCGCTCGCCGGCACGATATCAGGTTGGAGTCAGCAAATTGCTCGCGCTGTGGCAGGCACACAAGGACACACTGCCTGCCTCGATGGCAGAACGCGTCGCACAGTGCTGGATGGACGCTGACGCATACGCTCTGGCGATTTACGCCATGGTTTCAAAGCTCGACAAGGGCGGCAGGATCGGGCCGGAAAGCTCGACCAACAAGATATTCTGGTCCGAACTCGACATCGCGATCACCGCTGCAGCGATGGATATCCTGGGGGAGCGCGGCGAATTGATGCCGGCGGCGAGCGCCGCTGGCGATGTCGGCACCTGGCTTGCCGATATGATCTTCGCGATATCCGGGCCGATCTACGCCGGATCGAACGAAATCCAGCGCAACATCATCGCCGAGCGCATGCTCGGCCTGCCCCGAGCTTAGAAAGGCGGCCTGACGATGGAATTCGCCTTTACCGAAGACCAGCTGGCGATCAACCAAGCGGCGCGCGCGATGCTGGTCGGAACCTGCACCACTGCCAGCTTGCGGGCGATGCTCAAGGATGACCGGGCAATCGACGAGGACCGTTGGCAAACGATTGCCGAGATGGGCCTGCTCGGCATGATGGCGCCGGAAGCGTCGGGCGGTATGGGCATGGGACTGGCGGACTTCATCGGCATCGCCGAAGCGGCGGGCTATGTCGCCCTGCCCGAACCGCTGGTCGAAATGGCCGGTATTGCGATCCCGTTACTTGCCAAGCTTGCCGACAATCGCGGCCTGCTAGATGCGGCGCTCGGCGGCAATGTCATTGCGCTGGGCCATCCTGCCAATCTTCTCGTCGCCAATGCCGACTCCGCCGTGGCGATCCTGCTGAGCGATGCCGACGAAGTGCATGTGGTTGAGAAGATCAACGTATCCATCGAACGCCAGCAGAGTTTTGACCCATTCCGGCGCCTCTTTTCAGTGCAATGGTCGCCTTCTGCGGAGACTCTTACCCACATTGGCTGGGGCGACACAGCCCAGCGGGGTGCCTTGCTTGCCGCCGCACAGATGATCGGGCTCGCCCAGCGTTGCATCGACATCTCTGTGGCTTACGCCAAAGATCGCACCCAGTTTGGCAAGCCGATCGGCTCCTACCAAGCCGTCAAACACCTGATCGCCAATGCGCAAGTCAAGGTCGAATTCGCGCGGCCTGTGGTCCATGCCGCAGCCGCCGAACTGCCATTGGGCACCCTCGCCACCCGTGCGCGCGTCGCCCACGCCAAGATCGCCGCGGGAGCCGCTGCCGATTGCGCGGCGCGCGCAGCCGTACACGTCCACGGGGCCATGGGCATGACTTGGGAGGTCGACGTGCATTTCTTTCTCAAGCGCATCACCGCGCTGAACCAGGCCTGGGGCACGCCGCACCAGCACCGGCAAACCGTGATCGAACGAATGACCACACTCCCCACCGGGCCGGATTTGACATTCGCCAGCGCGCTTGGTTGATCGGGCGCTGGATTACTCAGCCGGAACTGCCACCGCCCCGCCATCATTGGCAGTATAGCGCGGATGCATCCGCATCACCGCCACCGCCAACATTACTGCAATCGCCAGCCCGGCGAAGGTCAGGAAGATTGCCGCGTAGCTTCCGGTGACATCATAGATCAGGCCGAACAGCGGCGGCGTGGTCATCAGCGCCAGAAGGGTCACGCCGCTCATCAGTCCATAGGCCTTGCCCACCATGTGTTCGCCGAACAGGCGTGGCATCAGCAGGGCCTGCATCGGCACCATTATTCCACCGAACATGCCGACCAGTCCGACGCCGGCAAAGATCGCCTGATAGCCAAAATGGGCCTGGGTCAGCATGGTCATGCCAGCTGCAAAACCGGCCAGGCTGATGAACATCAGGATGCGCGGGTTTACCCAGTCGGCAAGCGCCGCAAAGCCGCCCTTGGCGATCAGTCCGGCCGTGCCGTAAACCGAGATAAGCCCCGCCGCCATCGTTGCGGATATGCCGTTGTCGATCGCCATCGGCGAGAGGTTGGTGATCATGCCTTTCATGCCCGACATCACCACCCCGAACACAGCGGCGGCAAGCCAGAATGTCGGATCGGAAAGTACTGCCGCAGCCGAGACCCGCGGCGCCTCACGCGCGGCTTTGACCGAGGGTGGTTCGACCGCATCGCCATCGGCATGCAGCCCCCGGTCGCGAGGATGGTTGACAACCAGCATGGCCGCCAGTCCGGTCACTACCAGCAGGATCACCCCCAGCATCTGGAATGCCGTGCGCCATTCGAAATGGTTGAGCAATCCCCGGATGATCAGCGGATAGACAATGCTGCCGGTGGCCACCCCGGCAATTGCAATACCGATCGCCAGACCGCGACGCCGCACGAACCAGCGTGACAGCAGCACCGTCACTGCCATCGGCCCGAGCAGGACATTGGCAGGCGCAATGAACAGGCCAAAAATGATCAGGACATGGTTAAAAGAAGTCGCCAGCGACAGCGAGGCATAGCCCGCCGCGATCAGGCCGCCGCCAATCAGCATCATCTTGCGGAGCGAAGCGCGGTCCATCAGATTGCCGAGGTAGGGCGAAAGCAGAGCCGATGTGCCCGACAACACCGTCATCGCCAGTTCGAGCACGAAGCGGGTCGGTTTGAATTCGGCGAGCAACGGCACCGCCACTACCGAATAGCACGAGGCTATCATCGAGACGGTCGCCAGCAGGACAAAGCCGACGGCGATCTGCCGCCAGCCTGTGGCGATGAAATTCCTGTCCATATGCGCTCCGCTCCCCGGAATAGCCTTATTGCGGCGACTATCGCCGGTTCCGGTCATTTTGGGAACTGCTTATTGTGAAGGTTCGCATCCCCCCAACCGCTCTGCACCTTCAAGCCAGGTTAGCCGCGACATCTTCGCCGAACCATTGGACATACTCGGCATAGGCGGCGTGGCTCGGCGAAGAAACTCCCATCGTCGACCAGGTCACTCCCCCGCTCGATCACAAAGGGCTCAAGACAGGCCCATACCCCGTCGCTCATCAAACCCCGGATCAAGCTTGCCTCTCAAAAGCCAGCTTGGAATCAGACATTTGCCCCTTGGGGAATCCCCTTTGTCAACACATGCTAACTTGAGTTAATGCGCGTGTAGCGAACAATTCGTCGCACGAATGGAACCTCACGAATGGAACCTTCCGTCACCTATTTCGTTTAGCCACAGCAAAGCGGGGTGCTGTTAGTCACGGCAAAGCGGGGGGTGCTGTATGCAAGAAGCGGTCGTCATACTTATCGTGGAAGATGAGCCCATAATTCTCCATGGAATGCAGGACGCCCTTGAGGGGGGCGGCTATACCACGGTCTTGGCGACCAACGGCGATGACGCGTTGGCTATGCTCGATAGCCGACACCACGACCTTACTGGCCTGATCACTGATATTCGAATCGGATCCGGACCCGCCGGTTGGGACGTCGCTCGTCATGCCCGAGAGCTCAAGCCGGACATCGCAGTGGTGTACGTCAGCGGTGATAGCGCCGAAGCTTGGCCGTCGGAAGGTGTGCCCCATAGCGTAATGATCTCAAAGCCGTTTGCTGAAGCGCAACTGGTTACTGCAATCTCCAACCTGATTACTGGAACGGCTGCATAGCAGGCAATGCCAGGAGTTTAGGCCAAGTTTTGCCGAACTCTGAAGCGGTCGGGCAAGCCACATGCGATCATCTGTTTCGCTTTACAAAATTCGGTGCTGGCAAACCCAACTTTCAGTCTTTGGGAAAAAAGCGCTCAATCACGTGTTCGGCGAGCCGTGCCGGGCGGTGTGTCTTGGCATCAATGCAGCACCAACTGGACTTGATTTCAGCCAGCACTTCTTCGCCGCGTTTGATAACCGTATCGTAGAAGGCGCGAGCGCCCTGAACCTTTTCCAAGATGACAGTCGCCATTACGTCATCCTCAAGGAAGGCCGGCTTGTGATAAGTGATCTCATGCTTCAGTGCGACCCACAGCAAAGCTGCCACGGCTTCCATGGGAGCAAACCGCTGCCAGTGACTGATGACTGCCTCCTGCACCCACTTCAAGTAACTGGCATTGTTGACATGCCCCATGAAGTCGATGTCAATCGGATCGATTCCGATCGGATAGTGATGGGGGGGACTGGCGTTCATGACCAACTAAATAGGAAGCCTACCGGAGTTTTGTAGGTCAAGGCGTCGGTTCGCAGATTTTTCGACACTCGCGCGTCATCCCCGCAGTCGGACAAGTGATGGCCGCTGCGCAATGAACGGAACGACATTGTCGGCGTGACACTCACCACGCTTAAGCCCGGCGCGAGCCCAGCTTTGATTGCGCGAGCTAGCACTTACGAATGACAGCGGGTCCCTAACCCTGGTGTGTGGCAGAAACAGATTCTACCACTTGAATATTGAACTCGAACCATGCGCCGTAACTGTAATCGTATAGCTGCACGAGCCCGTCGGAGACTTGCGCTGCGTAAGAACTCGATGTCCCTCGATCGTAGCCCCGCACTTTGGCGCCAGCGATCTCAATCGATACGAAAGTCTTGTCGCCGGCATCATAGAGCTCCGGCAGGGTGCCCCCAAACATCACAGAGCGGTCGCCATCGAAGCCCTGCAGCGCATTGCCCCGACACTCCGCAGCGATCTGAAGATCCTGTCCTGACCAATGATCATGAATGCCGGCAACCTTCTTTCCGGTGGTGAAGGCATAGGAAGCCGCGGCAACCATCGCGCGTGTGTGAGGTAACATCCCTGCACTTCGCATCCTGACCGCCGAAAAAGCAAGCTGCCATTGAAGCGACCAACGCTACAATTCCGCCCAGCTAGTAGATTTGCCCTGCGTGTCAGTATGTTAGGCCCTTCCGTTTGCGACAAACGGGAGGCCAGAGGAGAGTTTACGAGCGGATTTTCCCTTAGGCGGCAGTGCCGCGCGTACAAAGGATGACTCTAATGTTTGGGACAATCGCAGGCGTTCTGCTCGTTGTCTGGCTCTTCGGCGTCGTTGTTGTGTTAACGGAACGTCCTAAATGAAAGAAGGCTCCTTTCCCGCACACTCGCCATTGCTGTATGGGCAAAGCCTCGGCGCTCAACACCGGCCCATCGACGGGATCGTCGTCGCCGGCACGTGTTCCGGGGACAGGCCCAAAGGATTGTCTTCAGGGACGAATGCCGGCCACAGCCCGCCGCGAACCGAGCGGTGGTCTGTCAGCGGTCGAGTCAAGGCACTACGTGGTGAGCCGGTTGGGCGAGGCCTTGAGCAAAGCGGCGCTGACTGCTGCCTGTGATATCGGTGAAATGAATTCGCAGCCGTAAAGCGTTTGCCGTTTCCACACGACAATCGCTTCTGTCGCCCCAGTTTCCGGCAGGTCAAACTGGAAAACCTCGCCAACTGTCAGTTCGGTGAGAGTGTGGATCATCATTCCCGCGAGGGATAGGTCGAGGACAAGCACGCTCTCGGAGTTTCGCGAGCGGAGCGTCGGCAATGTCAGGCTAAGTTTGCGACGGACTGCTTTGCGCTGCTCGCGCTTCGGCCTTGCACTAGCAAATCTCGCTGTCAGCCATGTCATGCTTAAGGCTCCTTTGGCTCACGACCGTTGCAGCGCACGGTTAAAAGCAAGTTACCCTGGGGCGAAATCAGGATGAACTCACCTGGATAAGCGACAGTCCGAAACAGCACAAAACCGGCAATTTCGATCTAGCCGACCTATTCCGGCTGCCCACCGCTTTCCCCCCAAATCCTAACCAAAAGTTAACGATTTCGGGTTGACCTGACTTCCTTCACGGGAGTTGAGTTTATGGCAATAGCGGCGCATCTGGATCAACCACCCGGAGCTGCAGTCAAGTCGCGCCATATGCGACGGAAGCTTTGGCTGCCAACGCGAGGCGCGCTCGCGTCGGGTCGGACGACGGATGTGCTGATTCATAACTTTTCAGCGACCGGATTGTTGCTGGAAAGTCCCGACCAATTAGCAGTAGGCGAAAAGATCGAGATTGATTTGCCCCACGCAGGGGCGACTGTTGCGACAGTCATCTGGACAAGCGGCCAGCTCTTCGGATGTCAGTTCGAAAGCTTACTTTCTGATGCCGCTCTTAGCGCCGCACAGCTGCGGAGTGCCGTCGGGCAGGACGTGAATCTCGGCATGAGCAATCCC
>JBDSSP010000189.1:0-24067 GCA_039928735.1 Novosphingobium sp.
CCAAAGCACTTCGTCAGCTTGGGAATGATGCCGTTGCTCCGTGTGTGAGCATAGGTGGCGACGGTGTAATTCTCGATGTCGGGCGTGAGGTTGGCTACGATGCTGGCGCGGACCGCCCAGTAATCCACATCGCCCATGCCTTTGTCTCGGCCGTTCAGGCCGTCGCCGAGTATGCCGATGTTCCTGAGATAGCCGTCGCGCACCATGCGATCGACGCCAAGGCGAACCTTTAAGGTGTCCGCGAGAGGAATGTTGATCACCGCCTGGCCGCGGCGCATCGAGTAGTCGCCGACGCTGCCTTCGACGTAACCTTCGAGCCGGTCGGTCGGCTTCTTCGGCACCAGCAGCACCGCTCCGCCGGTGGAGTTGCGGCCGAACAGTGTGCCCTGCGGGCCTTTCAGGACCTGCACGTTCTGCAAGTCGAACAGGGAGCCCGGGCCGGCACCGTCGCCCCCGAAGTTCGCGCCCGATCCCCGCGGCGCGACGACGTCGGCGAAATAGGTGCCGACGGTCGACGAGGTGCGCTGTTCCTGCGTGAAGCCGCGGATGGCGAAGGTGGTGTTGTCCGCGCCGAAGCGGCTGTTGACATTAAGACCGGGCGTGTAGGCGGCCAAATCCTTGATGTTCGACACGTTATTATTGTTGAGCTGTTCCTGGGTCAGCACCGTGATCGAGATCGGCACGTCCTGAAGGCGTTCCTCGACGCGGCGGGCGGTGACGATGATGTCATCGGCTTCCTGGGCGCTGGCGGCGGTCTCGTATCCCAATCCGAGAGCCGTCGTGGCGAGCAATACTGCGGTACGAACCACCTTCCTCATCGTTATCTCCCAACATCTGCTTGTTTATAATTTACGATGCTCATTTACCGGGCCGGCATTCGCCGACATCGACCAGACACTTGCGTCGGCGCGCAACGCTCCCGTGATGGCGGAATCATCAAGTAATCTAATTTACGAATATGGCAATAGAATCGTGTGTCACACCACCCAATGAAGTCGTACCATGTTCAGCCGCCCCCGACAATCAGTAGTGATCCTTGTCCGGGAAGGCGTCCCAAAACCTCCGATAGCTTTCCCAGTACTGGGGCATCGATCCCTTGCCGTCAGTCAACTCTGCTGCGTCCGAGGGCGGGAGGTTGATCGGGGGGGCGCCGAAATCAGCGCCGTAAAACAGCAGGTGCCGTCGTTCCGCGAAGCGCCACTTGCCGTCCAGCCGCAGGTACTTGTCGTGATAGACGATCTGCTGGATGAGCCAGCGCTTGCCGAATTCGACCTCGGCCTCGCAGCGGCAATAGACAGTGCCGGTCGCGCGATCCGGATCGTCCGGATCAATATCGATCAGCGTGTTGCCGACGTTGAGGATGCACACCGCCGAGCCGGTCATGGAATGCGCGAAGCGCTGGATCAGCTGCTCGTGCTCGATCGGCTCGCCGTAGCGCCGCGAATTGGGCGAATAGAGCGCGACGACGCCGGCCGGGTCCTTCGCGTCGGCGCATATCGCGTAGCGGTAGGAGAGCTGCTGGATCTCGATCATGTCGGCAGCCCATTGGAGGCGCTGCATTTCTGCGGTCATACGGTTGTGTCCTTCTTTGAAGATATCGTCCCCAACCTCGCGGCATCCGTTTGCAGGAACAGGACCAGTTCGCGCCGGTCGACTTTCGAGCTGGCGAGCACGGGCAGGTCCGCGGCGGCGCGGATCGCGATGATCCGGGGCACCTTGTAGCTTGCGAGGACGCGCGCGCATTCGGCGCGGATGGCCTCGACATCGAGCACATGGCCGGGCTCTGGCACGACGACCGCGCCTACCACGGTGCCGCGCGCCACGTCCGGCACGCCAACCGCGTGGACCGCCGCGACGCCCGGAATCCGGGTGATCACGCCTTCCACCTCCCGCGGCGAGACGTTGGCACCATGCGCCTTGATCATGTCGTCGGCGCGGCCGTGGTAGTGGAAATGACCGTGCCTGAACGAGACGAGGTCGCCGGTCGGATACCAGCCCTCGGCGGTAAAGACCTCGGCTTGCTCGCGCTTGACCATACCAAGCATCATCACGTCGCTGCGTAAGTGGAGCACACCAAGCTGGCCCGCCGAATCCGCGCGGCCCGCGTCGTCCAGCCATTCCCCGAGGAGCGCGCCGGTCTCGGGATCGACCAGCCGCGCCTGCAAGCCAGGCATCAGCATGCCGAGCGATCCACGCTGGTCCTGGCCGAGTTGCCGGTCCACCACGGTGTAGGGGCCACAAGTCTCGGTCATGCCGATCGGAGTGGCCATCAGCGAGGGATCGGCGGGACGGCGACCCGGCGGCAGCGCCTCATAGAACAAGCCGTTGCGCATCGTGCTCCAGCCGCGCCCGGCAAACGTCGGATCGTCGGCCAATGAGCGCAGGATATGCGGCCAGGCGACCACAGCGGTGGTGCCTTGCGCCTCGATGAAATCGAGCAGTTCCGCGCCGGTCCGGCGGCTGGCAAGGATCGTGCCGCCCGCAGTCATCAGGCAAAGCGCGGTGGTGACCAGCCCGCCCACCCAGAAAAACGGCATCGTGGCATAGGCGCGTTCGCCGACTTCATAGCCGAAAGAGGCAGCGAGCTTGAGGCCCTGGCGGATGAAATTGCCCTGCGAGTGAATCACGCCCTTCGGCTCGGCGGTCGAGCCCGAGGTGTAGATGATCCCCGCAGGATCACTGCTGTGGACCGCCGCCTCGGCCGCGGCGAGCAGCTCGTGGCCGGCCCGCGGAGTCGCTTTCAGGTTGATCCGGCGCGCCCAGGCCGGGCAATCATCGGCCGCCTCACACCAGAGCCAGAGCATTCGCAGGAAGGGAAAATCAGTCAACCAATGCGACACCTCGTCGCCGTTCAGAATGCCAGGAAAGGCCTCTGCAAACCGCAGTACGTAATCATGGTGGAGATAACGGCGTGGACCGATGAGGAGCTGGAGGTCGGCGTGGCGTGTGATCCGGGCGATCTCGCTCGGCGTGGCGAGCGAGGGCAGGGTGGTCGCGATGGCGCCGATGCGGGCAATGCCCAGCCAGGAGATCAGGAAGGTCTCGTCGTTGGGCAGCATTACGCCGACGCGCGCGCCCTTGCCGATCCCGGCGGTGAGGAGCTGGCGGGCGAACAGCGCCGACTTGGCTTCGAGGTCGCCGTAAGTGGTGTGCTGATCGTCGAGGACGAGAACATCACGATCGGGGTGATGGGCCCTGGCATGAGCCAGCAGCGCCGGAATGGTAGGGGCGATGTGCGGCAGCGTGGTCCAGTCCGCCAGGCCATCCCAAACCCGATCCGACGGCTCGATCACGCCAACATCCTCTCCAGACCTGCTTTTGTGGTAAGCTAACAGAAGTAAGCCTGTTTATCAAATCCGATTGCGCTAAACAGTCATGGGCAAGCACAGCGAGAGGTTCCATGCCGGCGGAGGACACAGACAGCGCAAGATCGGGCACGCAGGCGGTCGAGCGTGCGATCCATATCTTACGCAAGATCGCCAATCGGGGCCATCTCGGCTGGCAACTATCGGATCTGGCCGTCCGCTGCGACTTGAGCAAGACCACCGCCCATCGCCTGCTGACCTGCCTCGTGCGTGAGCGGATGGTGCGGCAGCAGCCGGGGAACAATCTCTACCTGCCGGGGCCGATGCTGTTCGAGCTTGGCCTTGCGGCCCTGCCCGAACGCGGTGAGCTGCAATATGTTGCGAGAAACCGTCTGGCTGCGTTAGCACGGCAGACATCCTGCGTCGCCTTCCTGTTCTTCCGCAGCGCCGACGATCTCGTCTGCGCGGTTCGTGTCGGCACGGCGCGGCTGGAAGCGAAAGCGCTGGCCATCCTGCCCGGCACGCGCAAGCCGCTGGTCGTGGCCGCGGGAGGCGTCGCCATGCTGATGGCCATGTCTCCGATCGAATCGCGGCTGACAATCGACCGCAACTTTGCGGCCTTGGGCGACTACACGGACAGCGAGATCGTCGGCATGCGGCGGATGCTGGAGCGCAGCTTTGCCGAAGGGCTTGCCGTCAGCGCCGGGGAGGTATTACCGCGGGTCCATGCCTTCGGACTGCCGCTGCGCGATGCCGCCGGCGCGCCCTTTGGCTCGATCGCCGTCGCCGGTCCAGCGCGGCGGCTCCCGCTCGACTGCGCGGGCGATTTCGCGGGCATGCTGAAGATCATCGCTGACGAGCTCGAGGCATTGCCTGCCTGACGATCACTTCCGGGGCAGCCTCATCAGGTTGGCGATATTGTTCTTCTGGATCGCCGACGACCCGCCCCAGATCGGCATCACCAGCACGTCGCGCACGTAGCGCTCCATCGCGAAGCCCTGCGCATAGCCGTAGGCGCCGAGCACCTGCTGGCAGGTCAGCACCACGTCGCGCGCGGTGTCGCTGACGAAGAGCTTGGCCATCGACGTATCGACCGCACTGGGCAGCCCCTGATCGACTTTCCACGCTGCGCTCATCAGCATCAGGCGGCAGGCCTGGAGCTTGGTCTGAACGTCCGAGAGCATGTGGCGGATCGACTGGATCGTGCAGATCGGCGCGCCGAATTGTTTGCGTTGCTGACTGTACTCCCACGCCTCGGCCACCGCCGCCTCGGCGACGCCGAGCGCCAGCGCTGGGGTCTCCAGCTTCTCGATCTCAAGCGCGGGGCCGGCCAGCAGCGACCAGCCCTCGTTCCAGAAGGCCTCGCCGCCCAGCACGTTGGCGAAGGGCACCTCGACGTCCTCCAGCACCACGTCGTTCACCGGGATGCCGCGCACGCCCATCGCGCCGACCGGCTGCAGCGTCAGGCCGGGCGCATCGGTCGGGACAAGCACCATCGAGAGGTTCTTGTAGCGCGCTTGCGGCTCGCCAGAGCGTACCAGCATCAGGATATAGTCGGCGAAGTTTGCGCCCGAGCACCAGCGCTTCTGGCCGTTGATCGCGACGCTGTCGCCGCGCCGCTCGGCGCGGGTGGTCACGCTGGCGAGGTCGGCGCCGACGTCGGGCTCGGACAGGCCATAGGCGAAGACGATCTCGCCCGCGGCGAGGCCCGGCAGGAAGCGCTGCTTCTGCTCGGGCGTGCCTTCCTGGGCGATGTTCAAACTGCCATAGCAGGCGTTCATGATGTAGAGTCCGGCCAGCGCGGTGCTGCGCCTGGCCAGCTCGACGATGGTCACGACAGTATCGATCACCCGCCGTCCCATGCCGCCGAACTCCTCCGGCACGGTCAGCCCGCAGACGCCGAGCCCTGCCAGTTTCAGCAGCATCTTGCGCTCGATGTGGTCCTCGCGGTCCCAGCGCTCAGCCATCTCGGGCGTCGCCTCACGCTGGATGAAGCGCTGCAGCAGGGCGCGCAGCGCCGCGACGTCCTCGTTCTCAGCGAAATCCACCCGTCAGTCTCCCATCACAACCAACGTTTCGTGTACGAATCGACGGGCCCCGGCGCCCGCCGCCCGCAAAGCACCTGCCTCATCCCGTGGCGGGCGCCTGTGGTCAAAGCTGGTAGAGGCGCGCGGCGGTGCCGCCGAGTATCTTCCTGGCATCGTCGTGGCCGACCGCGTCGTATATCGACTTGGTGATCTCGCCGGTGTACCCGTAGACGCTTTCCGGGTGCGGATAGTCGATCGACCACATCATGTTGTCGGCGCCGATCACATCGACCAGCCGCAGCGCCAGCGGATCGTCCATGAAGGTCGCGAAACAATTGCGCCGCCAGTAGAAGCTGGGCATCTCGGCGAGGCGGGGTTTCAGGATCGAGTGGTAGGAGCGCGTGATCTTGTCCATCGAGACGATCGCGTCGGCCACCCAGGTGGCCCCCCCCTCGGCGAACACCACGCGCAAGTCCGGGTGCCGCTCGAACACGCCCGAGAAGATCAGCTGGCCGAGCAGCGGCCGGAACGGCGAAAGATTGCGATTGAGATTGGCGCCCAATGAGCCCCAGCCGCTGAACTCTAGCGTCGCGGTGACGTGGAACGAGAGCGGCAGGCCGGATTCGACGACGGCTTCCCAGACAGGGTCCATCTCTCGGCTGTTGTAGCGGACGCCGCGCGGGTACGACGGCATCTGCACGGAGCGGAAGCCCAGGTCCTTGAGTTTCTGCATCTGATCGCGCGCGGTCTCGGGCCGGAGGAAGCTCGGCAGGATGGCCATGCCGACGAGCCGGTCGCGGTGCGGCGCGGTGTATTCGGCCATCCAATCGTTGTAGACGTCCATGCAGGCGAAATAGAGCTCAGGATCGGTGGAGATCAGGTAGTTCAGCGCCTGCGCCTGGCCGTGGTAGAGCACCGAGGCTTCGATATCCTCGGCGTCCATGGCCTTGAGGCGTTCGCCGGCGTCCCAGAAGCCAGGGCATTCGTGGCCGATCGTGCCGATGCCTGGTGGATCGAACGATTTGCCGTCGATCTCCACGTGGACGTGGCCGTTTTCCTTGTCCCGCCACAGCTTGGGCGCCTTGGCCTGAAACTTCGCGGGCAGGCGTTCCTCGAAGATGTGGTCGGCTTCGAGCAAGTGGTCGTCGGCCGAAATCAGGCGGATGTCCGACGGCGGCATCCAGCGGTCGGCGCTGATGATGCGGTCGATCGGATTGGGGATCAGGTCCATTTCAAGCACGGGCACGGTGTGTCTCCCGAAGGTGTGGTACTGTCGGCAAGATACCACGGAGCACCGGGCGTCGCCAGCGACTCTATTCCACGATGCGGAATGAGTCGGTCTTGCGCGGAATTGCTGCGCGATGCACACCGTCGCCACATCAAAAGCTGAGGATGCGCCGTGACGACCAAATACGACCACTACCAATCCCTGGCCTTCGAGCTAAACGGCCGGATCATGACAGTCGCCTTCAACCGGCCGGAAAAGCTCAACGTATTCACCGCCGAGATGGAGCGCGAGGTCTGCCAGTTCCTGCACGACGGCGCGACCGACAAGGACTTCGACGTCGTCATCCTGACCGGCAAGGGCAAGGCGTTCAGCGCCGGCGGCGATGTGGAAGGGTGGATGCTGCCCAACGTCCAGAACCCCGGCGGCGTCGAGCCGATCCTGCCCAAGAGGACCGTGTTCGCGCTGCTGGACTTTCCCAAGCCGATACTTGCCAAGCTCAACGGCCATGCCATCGGCTTGGGCGCGACGATCGCGCTCTATTGCGACGTCATCTTCGCCGCCGAGCACGCCAAGATCGCCGATCCGCACGTCAAGGTGGGCCTCAGCGCGGGCGACGGCGGCGCGATCATCTGGCCGCAGCTGATTGGCTATGCCAAGGCGCGCGAATACCTGATGACCGGCGAGTTCATCCCGGCGCCCAAGGCGCTCGAGATCGGGTTGATCAACTATTGCCTGCCCGCCGACGAGCTCGACGCCGCGGTCGAGGCGTTCGCGCAGAAGCTGCTCAAGGGCGCGATGAAAGCCATCGTCGCGACCAAGATGACGGTGAACCTCGGGCTCAAGCAGATCGCGACCGCGGTAATGGACGCGAGCATCGCTTACGAGATTCTGACCGTGCACAGTCAGGATCACGCCGAAGCAGTCCACGCCTTCCTCGAAAAGCGCGATCCGGTGTTCAAGGGGAAGTAGCCATGGGTGAGCCGCTGGTCGCAGTCGTTACCGGTGCGAGCCGTGGGGCGGGGCGCGGCATCGCCATCGCGCTCGGCACTTACGGCTGTACTGTCTACGTCACCGGCCGCTCGGCCAGCGTCGGCGACGCGCGGCTGCCGGGGACGATCTACGAGACGGCCGAGGCGGTGACGGCCGCGGGCGGCAGGGGCATCGCCGTGCGCGTCGACCATGCCGACGACGACCAGGTTCGCGCGCTCTTCGCACAGGTCCGCAAGGAGCAGGGCCGGCTCGACATCCTCGTTAACAACGCCTGCGCGGTACATGACAATCTCGTCTCGCCGGGGCGCTTCTGGGAAAAGCCGATCGAGATCGGCGATATGATCAATGTCGGCGTACGCAGCGGCTTCGCCGCCACCCACATCGCCGCGCCGCTGCTGCTGGAGGCAAGCCGCGCGCTGGTGGTGTTCACTTCGTCTTCGGGATCGGTCCACTACATGCTCAACCCGGCCTACGGCGCGCACAAGGCGGGGATCGACAAGCTGGCTGCGGACATGGGCTTCGAGTTTCGCGGCACGAATGTCGCTGCTCTGTCGATCTGGATGGGCGGGCTCCTTACCGACCGGGTGAAGGAGCACTTCGCCGCCGATCCTGCCAAGTACGCGCACATGGAAGGCCGGATGGAGACGCCAGAGTTCACCGGGCACATTATCTGGGCGCTAATGGGCGATCCGGATTTGATGGCGATGAGCGGCCAGACCGTCATCGGCGCAGAAATGGCCGAGAAGTACGGCATTCACGACGCGGGCGGCACGCAGCCGCCATCGTGCCGCGCCACGCACGGCGACCCGCGGATACAGCAACCTCACGTCATTCAATGAACCGCGTCCATTGCCACGATGGCGCAGGTCGGTTTGAACGAGGAGACGATCATGTCTGACGACTACGTACCGCCCGAAGTCTGGACCTGGGATGCGGAGGCCGCGCAAGGCTTTCCGCTAAACCGTCCGATCGCGGGCGCCATGCACGAGCACGCCTTGCCGCGGGGAACGCATCCGTTTCAGCTCCACTCGATCGGATCGCCCAACGGGCAGAAGGTGACGATCTTGTTTGAAGAGTTGCTGACCGCAGGCCACGCCGGCGCCGAATACGACGCTTGGCTGATCAACATCATGGAAGGGGATCAGTTCGGCAGCGGGTTCGTTTCGCTCAATCCCAACTCCAAGATCCCAGCGCTTATCGACCTGTCGGGGCCGCGGCCCGTCCGCGTGTTCGAATCCGCCGCGATCTTGTTACATCTCGCTGAAAAGTTCGGCGCTTTCATTCCTGCGGAATCGCAAGGCCGCGCAGAATGCCTATCCTGGCTCTTCTGGCAGATGTCGAACGCACCTTCGATGGGAGGCGGTTTCGGCCATTTTTACAAGTTGGCGCCGATCAAGATCGAATATGCCATCAATCGCTACGCAATGGAAGTTAAGCGCTTGTTCGACGTCGCCGACCGGCGGCTCGCGCAGACCCGCTATTTTGCGGGCGATGAATATTCGATCGCCGATATCGCAATCTTCACCTGGTTCCGATATTTCCATAGTGCGAACGCCTACGGCGGAGCGGCGCAGTTTCTGGACCTTCTTAGTTATAAAAATGTCGACCGATGGATCCGCGATATTGATCAGCGCCCTGGTGTCAAACGGGGCTTGATCGTCAATCTGCCTGGTGAGGGTGCCGTACGAAATCGGCATAGCGCCACCGACATTGATGCAGTGCTGGCTACTCTTTCATAATCGGCGCCTACTGGAATGCAGGGCAGTGTCAAAGGGATGGCCTGTGGTGAGCCGGGCTGATAGCCGGTGCGGATGATCAAGGCAGAAAATCCGTTTCGTTATTTTCACTCATCGCCCGAAGTGATCCGGCTGGTGGTCCTCATGTATGTGCGGTTTCCACTGTCGCTGCGGAACGTCGAGGATTTGCTCTTTGAGCGGGGGATTGATCTTTGCCACGAGACCGTACGGCTTTGGTGGAACAGATTTTGCCCAATGGTTGCGGCCGATATCCGCCGCCAACGGGTGAGCCGGATGCGCGGGTACCGACATTGGAAATGGCGCGTTGACGAGGTCTATGTGCGCATCAATGGGGAGATGCATTATCTCTGGCGCGCGGTGGACCATGAAGGCGAGGTGCTGGAAAGCTACGTCACCAAAACGCGGGATAAATCGGCGGCTTTGCGCTTTTTGAAGAAGGCGCTGAGGCGGCACGGTAAGGTCGAGAAGATCGTTACCGACGGGCTGCGGTCCTACCCGGCCGCTATGCGCGATCTGGGAAACGCTGACAAGCAGGAGGCCGGAGGCTGGGCCAACAACCGGGTTGAGAACAGCCACCTCTCGTTCCGGCGACGAGAGCGGGCGATGCTCCGGTTCAGGCGAATGAAGACACTGCAGAAGTTTGCCAGTGTCCATGCCAACGTCCACAATCACTTCAACCTTGAACGCCATCTCATCGATCGACAGACTTACAAGCAACGCCGCTCAGCCGCATTGGCCGAGTGGCAGCTTCTGGCGAACTAAACTGCCAGCTTCAAAGACAGGGATCCGCCATGTGGAGAGCGGTTCGCATTGGACTGACAGCACCGATGACGTGATTGCAGCTGATGTCGACGCCCACGGCCGCGAGCATCTCACCTGAATGGAGCGGAGCGGGGCCGTCGAGCACCTCGCAGATACAGAACAACGATCTGCGGTTGTATGCCGCTCCTGTAAGTCAGCGCTAGATCGTCAGAGCGCCGAGGTGGGTCTCCCAGTTGATCTGGTCGTTGTGGGAATGCGTGAAGCCGATGCTGCGCTCGAAATCGACGCAAGCCTTCGTGCGGTAGGCAGCGATGTAGGTCCGCCGCCAGCGGTTGGGCGAGTGGTTGCCGCCCGATCCATGGATGATCAGCTCGTCGTGAACGGTGATGTCGCCGCGGCGCAGGGGCAGCTCGACGATGGCGTCCTCGTCGGTCAACTCCACGCTAAGAATGTGTGACTTCTCGCGGTCCTCGCCCAGACGCGGGCGGTGTGGGCGCAGGCCATCCTTCTGCGAGCCTGGCACGACCCGCAGACAGCCGTTCTCGGCGTCGGCATCGTCAAGCGCAAGCGAACAGGTCGCAGTCAGAGGTTCCGGCGTGCCGGTCGGCCAGTAGCCCAGGTCCTGGTGCCAGCTGAACACTGCGTCTGGCTTGCCCGGCCGCTTGGCGAGGAACTGATCGTAATCGAGCGTTGCGGTGGTGCCCAGCAGCTGGCGGGCGATCGAGGCAGTACGGCGCTCGTAGACATTGCCCTGCAGCTGTGGCCTGTACTTGCGCGGCAAAACCGCATTGACCAGGCTGAAATCCTCGAATTTGCGACCATAGGGACCTGACATGTCGCAAAAGTCTCGCCCCATGCCGGGCACCTCACCGAGGATGAACCGTTCGAACTCAAGCTCGAGCGCGGGGAACTCTTCTTCGGCCACGACCTCCGACAGCGTGACGTACCCGTCCCGGCGGAATTGCCCGATCTGCTCCAGCGAAAGGATGTAGTCTTCGCCCTGCCTGCCGAAGTGCTGCGCCATTGTAGGACGTCCCTTTGAATTAGCTCAAAATCGTCGAATGCCTTGTCAGCCCGCCCGCAACCAACTGCCAGTTCCCGGCAATCGCCGCGGCGGGCCGGTGGATAGAGTCAGACTCAGCGTTCAATAGCCTCATAGAGCGCTGTCATGAATTCGCTGTTGAACTGAGCAGGTGGCTTCATGTTCTGGATCATTCGAACGAAAATCATCTGCTCCTTGGGGTCTGCGGTCCAGGCAACGCCAGTGGCGCCCTGCCACCAGTATGAGCCAGGGCTGGGGCCGGGGCTCACCGGTTTGGTCTGGACCTGCAAGCCATATCCAAAGCCTGCGTTCTCAAAGAAATTCTCGTGGATGAAGAAGGAGTTCGGAGCCTCCGCAGTCAGATAGTCACGCGTCATCATATCAACCGAGCGTTCCGACAAGAGCCGCACATGGCGAAGCCTACCCTTGCCGAGCATCAACCGGGCGAAAGCCATATAGTCGTCGGCAGTGGAATAAAGCCCGCCGGCCGCGTTTGGAAACACGGGAGCTGCGTTGGGCGTCTGACGGTTCGTCGGCACCAACGTACCCTGCGCTCCTGTGGCATAGACAGTCGCCAAGCGGTTACGCTTTTCGGCTGGTACGAAGAAGGCAGTGTCTTTCATTGCGAGCGGACGGAAGATGCGCGTTTCCAGGAACCGGTCGAACGGCATTCCTGAAGCCCTGGCAACAAGGACGCCGAGCACCAAGCTCGGCGCGTTGTACATGAAGCGCTCTCCCGGCGCATAGACCAGCGGCAGCGCGCCCAGCCGAGCCATGTACTCATCGGCGGTCAGGCCTGGCGATGTCGTTGCGGCGTAGGCCTTGCCGATCGGCGAGTCCTCGGCGACGCCAGCGTACCCGATCACGCCGATGCCGATGCGATAGGTGAGCAGGTCACGCACCGTGATTGGTCGCGGCGATGGATGGACGTGGTCCAAGGGTCCACTCGGATCGTCCAACACCTTTCGGTTGGCAAGTTCTGGCAGCAATCGGTCTACCGGTTCATCGAGCCGAAGCTTGCCTTCCTCGACCAGCATCATCGTGGCGACGGCAGTGATCGGCTTGGTCATCGATGCCAACGCGAAGATCGTGTCGCGGCGCATCGGGGTCTTCGTCGACACGTCCTGGTATCCGCGTGCCGACACATAGGCCAAGCGGTCCTTGCGGTAGACAATCGTAACTACGCCGGACAATGATCCGTTGGCGATAGCCTTGTCCTCAGCTTCGGTCACCCGCTCCAATCGGGCAGCTGACATCCCGGCATCCGCAGGCCGCGCTTGAGCGAGTGGACACTCAGCGGCGATACCGAGTGCAGTCAAACAGCCGACCACGGCTATGCGATAGTTCATGCGCCTCCCCTCTTGCGTTGGGCCGCCAGTTAGCACTCGTTTTCAAATGAAATTCAACCGTTTTCGTCAACAGCCCAATCGCGACAAAAAAGATATCTGTGCTCGCGATGAGGCCTGAGGCAATCTCTTGTGAAGAGCATGATTCACCTGCAGGTGGATGCAAGGCCGGGACACCCCGAGGAGTTGTCGGAGCTTTGAGCTCGCTAGACTGAGTGAAGCCGGGCCAGGGGACTCCAACAGGGCCAGCGGCCATTGTACGCTGCGCCAGCAGGCAGGACAGATGACCGCACCCCGACAGATCAAATCATCAACTCAATTTACACCTTGCAGCGCAGGGGCCATCTACAAATGACAGCGGCCCTGCTTTGCACCTTGCTACGAACCACTTCCGGAAGGAAAAGAGATGACATTGCCTGGGCCTGAAAAAGCGACTTCCATCGCGCAACGACGGGGCTGGGTGACGGGCTTCGCCCTGGTCGCATCGACCGCCCTTTTCGTCGGTAATTCGACCGCCCAAACCCCATCGATAAACCCTGTCGCGGCGAGGCCCCTGCAGCAATATTCCGTTGCCGACACGCCGATCCGTATCCTGCTGGCCGATCCGGCAGCGAGCGAGATCCTAAGACGGTATGTGCCGAGTTTTGCCGACAGTTCGCGGACCAAGATGCTGGGCGACAGCAGCCTGAAGGACATCCAGGGGTATGCGTTGGCCGTCCTCAGTGACGCGGTGCTGGCGCAAATCGATGCCGAACTGGTCAAGCTCCCGCCGGTCGATCTCCCGCCTCGCACCACCACGATCGACGAAGCGAAAGTCCGCCCCTACACCCTGCCCGATCCGCTGGTCCTGGCTAACGGCACGCGCATCACCCGCCCGAGTGAGTGGTGGCAGACACGCCGACCCCAGATCGTGTCCATGTTTGAGACCCTTGAGTTCGGGCGCGCTCCCGCGAGACCCCGTAGCCAGCGATTCGAAGTGTTCGAGCGCGGCGCTCGGGCCCTGGCCGACAAGGCTATCCGGCGCCAGGTCCTGATCCATCTGGGCAATGATGCAGCTGCCCCGACAATTCAACTCGTCGAATACCTTCCGGCGGCGGCGCGCGGGCCGGTGCCTATGGTGCTGATGATCGGCTTCACCGCACCCTCGGCAATGATCGACGATCCGGGCATCCGGCCCTCGCAGGTGTGGGATGTTGCCAAGAAGCAGCGGGTTGCGGCCACTCCCGGGCCGGGTGGCAAGTTCGATCCCAAACCGTTTCTTGACGCTGGGTTCGGGGTGACGACCTACTATTACGGCGACGTGGATCCGGACTATGCCGAGGGCTATGCCCAAGGTATTCGCGGTTATCTCGCCGGCGGGGCGCCACGCACTGCCGATGCCTGGGGTGCGGTCGCCGCGTGGGCCTGGTCGCTCAGCCGGGTGCAGGACTATCTGGAGACCGATCGCGGCGTCGATTCGAAGCGCGTCGCGCTGATCGGAGCCTCGCGGTTGGGCAAGACAGTGCTGTGGGCCGCCGCTCACGACCAACGGTTCGCGGCGGTCATCTCGTGCTGTTCGGGCAAGATCGGCGCTTCGCTGATGCGCCGTAACTTTGGCTCGCCGATCGCGGGTTCGTTTCCTGGTGAAACCGACTACTGGATGGCCGACAACTTCCGCCAGTTCCACGGCAACGAAAACAACTTGCCGATGGACGGGCACATGCTGCTGGGGCTGATCGCTCCACGGCCGGTCCTGCTACAGACTGGCAAGTACGATCACGCTGCGGATCCCAAGGGGGAGTTTCTAGCCGGCGTGGCGGCGACCCCGGTCTATCGACTGCTCGGCAAACCCGGTCTGGAGGCGACCGACTGGCCGCCTTTGGGACCAAGCGTGGATGGGCAGATTGGTTTTACCATGAATTCGGGTGGGCATGGCATGCAGCCGGGCGATTGGGGCATCTACCTGCAGTTCCTGCAAAAGCACCTGCAGCATGGCCGACACTAAGTGTCTCGGCACGGATACGCTCCGGGGCGCATCACCGGCCAGCCGGCAAGGCGGTGGCCAGCCAGCGGGGTCCTGTCAAAGGAACTGGCGAGCAGAGTGAGGCGCTGCTAGCCAGCCTGGATAAGCAGCCAAAAATCCACGATCCTTTCCGCTGTCTCCACTCGTCGCCCGAGGTGATCCGGCGCGTGGTGATGATGGACATCCGGTACCCGCTGAGCCTGCGGCACGTGGAGAACTTGCTCTTCGAGCGCGGCATTGTTCATCCGGCGACAGCTGCGTCAAACGGAGACTGATTGCCATCCGACTGACCACACCCCTGCGGCCGCGCGCTCCTAGTGCCGCGAGGTGCGCTGGATGATCTCGAAGCGATATCCGTCGGGATCGTTGACGAAGAAAACATGATGAGCGCTTATCGGGGTGTGCGCATAGCCTTTCGCGTCGAGGCGCGTGGCAGCTGCCGCGACATCTGGCACGACGAGCATGATGCGGCTCAAGCCGGTGCCAACTTGAAATGCCGCGGGCTTCCCGGTTTCGGCCGCCTGTTGTCGTAGCAGCAGGAATGGGGCATCAGATCCCTCACGGGCCGTTACCGTCGCACCAGGGCCGGGCGAACCCGGAATGCGCGTCCCAACATGCAGTCCGAGGATATTCGTGTAAAAGTTCAAGGACCGGTCGAGATCCGTGACCGTCAGAACGGGACCGCCGATCTCAATTTCGGAGGCCGGCGGCGGCGTCGGCTGCGCTACAACCGGTGAAGTCAGAATAACGGCCATGCCTGCCAATCTCATTCGTCTCATTCGAAATGTTCCTCTATCGAGCAGCGGGCGTTTTGTTCTAGCCAAAGGAGCTCCGGCATTTATGTCTGGTCAGACAAATTTCGCATGTTTGCGCAAGCTAAGGAACCTTTCCCGGGGGGCTCCAGACAGAAGGAAGAGAGCGCCGGAGGAATGGCGATCTTCGGGAGCGGAGATTCAGAATGAGAGCTAGATTGGGGCGCTGGCTCAATTCGATCCAAGCCCACATGATCCTGCTGGCATTGGGGACCGTTGCGGCAATAACTGCATTCAGTGCTATCGCGATCAGCCTGGCAGACCGACCGCCGCCGAGCCCTGTATCGATCTATGAGATGACTCGCATCGTGCGCGGCGAGCAAATTGTCGATTTTCCGCGCAAGGTGATCAGAAGAGGGATCGCACCGGACGCACCCGTTAACGACGACGCTGCGGAGCAACTATTGGCCAAGTTGCTTGCGGTTCGCCTCGGGGTGTCGGCCGCCGATGTGAGGGTGCATCTGCAGGCCGACCAATGGCGGGCAGCCCTCATGGCCCGACAAGTCGCGCTCTATGGTGCCAATACAGCCGATCCATCAGTGGCGGGAGGGTTCACGATCTTTGTGCGGCGGCCGGATGGATCTTGGTCAACGTACAAGCGGATCGTGGATTATTGGCAGGCTCGCTCGTTGCGGTTTTGGCAGTACAGAACATTCTATCTCGGGCTTTTGGTGGTCCTTCCGCTCGCCATGCTGATCAGTTCCCGCCTGACCCGACCAGTCCGCGCCTTCGCTGCTTCGGCCGATCGAATTGGCGCCGGACTGGAGGATAGTCCGGTGCCAGAAGTCGGGCCAACCGAAATACGCCAGGCGGCGGTGGCCTTGAATGAGATGCAGGCCAGGATCGCGCAATTCGCCCGGGAGCGGACCACCCTCGTAGGCGCGATTGCGCATGATCTGCGAACACCCCTGTCAAACCTCCGGTTTCGTATCGCGAACGCGGACGCAGACACGCGTGCATCGGCGGAGGAGGAAATCCAACGAATGGAGGAGTTGATAAGCTCGACTTTGGATTATGTGGACAGCGAAGGACGCCCGATGGTGACGGAGCCGATCGATCTAGGCTCGCTGGTCCAATCGCTTACCGACGAATACCGAGATCGGAGCTACAATGTTTCGCTCGACAGCCATGAGAAAATCGTTCTCGCAGGCGATCTCATTCGATTGCGGCGGCTTTTTGCCAACCTTATCGAGAACGGTCTGAAATTCGGCAAGCGTGTCGAGGTATCCTATCGCCAGGACAACCAGGATGCAGTGATCGACATCGTGGACGATGGCCCAGGTATGACGAGTGAGGATTTGAGCCGGGCTTTCGAACCCTTCTTTCGGAGCGAGCGCTCGCGCAATCGCAGCACCGGCGGGATAGGGCTCGGCCTTTCCATCGCCGGATCGGCTGCCCACGCCCATGGCGGAACGATCGAATTAACAAATCTCGAGCGTGGCTTTCGCGCACGTGTGAGGATGCCCGTCGAAGGTCCGGCACAGGGAGGCGGGATTGATCGAAGGCAATAGCACCCGGATCCTCGTCGTCGACGACGAGCCCTCGGTCCGTTCTGCCATAAGCGACTATCTCTCTCGCGAGGGCTACGAGGTGCTGCAAGCGGGCGACGGCATCACCATGCGGCGCATGCTCGAGGAACACCAGATCGCAATCGTCCTTTTGGACGTCATGCTTCCCGGCGAGAGCGGACTTACGCTTGCCCAGTCGCTCGCACATCGGGAAGACGTTGGCGTCATCATGATTTCAGCTCTCGGCGGGGAGGCGGACCGGATCGCGGGCCTGGAATTCGGCGCCGATGATTATCTTCCCAAACCGGTTTCTCCACGTGAGTTGCTTGCGCGTATCCGGGCATTGCAGCGCCGATACAAAGGCAGCAGCGCGCCCGGCGGAATCCAATTCGAGTTTGCAGGATGGCGCCTCGATGCCGTCCGCCGCATTCTACGCGACTCTCGAGGAATCGTGACAAGTCTTTCCGAGGGGCAATTCAGCCTTCTTCTCGCCTTCGCCGAGCATCCCCAGCGGATCCTGAGCAGGGATGAATTGCTTGTTCTGGCTCGAGGAAACGAGTCTGAAGCGTTCGATCGTGCGATCGACACGCAAGTGAGCCGCATTCGCCAGAAACTGCGCACACCTACGAGCGGAGAGATCATCAAGACGATCCGGGGAGAAGGCTACGTGTTTCTGCCCGAAGTGGCCGTGCTTGCCGGGCGTGATGTCGTCGCGAACGAGGCCCGCGTAAGTTCCTCGTCAGCAGGTAAGCTCCGGTTGGAAAAGACGTCTTGCGAAGCGAGCGTGGAGGGGCGGACTTTGGATCTCACCTTCTCAGAGTTCTCGATGCTGTCCGTTCTTTTAGACGCCGGGGGAGCAGTCGTCTCCAAGGATGAGCTATCCCATCAGGCACTTGGGCGGCCCTGGCGGGCGTTCGACCGAAGCGTCGATGTGCATGTCAGCAAACTACGCGGCAAACTGAAAGAATTTCCCGCGATAAACATCGAAACGGTGCGCCGGGTCGGTTACCGACTGGTCATAAATTGAGTCCGACGCCTTCCGAGGCGATCGGCTGCCGATCACGGTTTGCGCCTACGTCCGCCAATTCCCAATGTAAAAGTCGTGTAAAACGGCTGGCGTGCCAGCCGTTTGACCGCCATTGTTATAGTGGACGAGAGAGTTTTGGCTCCGCGCACCCGCTCGCTAACGGCCAGTGCGAGGAAAGCCGAAAATTCTCGAGCAGCTCGATGATGGCACCGAACACAAACCATCCGGGCCATTCGGACGTGTATTTTTGCCGGAATTGGAGAGGCCCAAGTGAGCGTAGGTGACGACAAGCCCAGACTCCGTACGCACACAGCGTTGACGTTCGGGGCTGTGGCGGCAAGCGCTTTGCTCCTCGCCAGCGGGTCCTCCGAGCGAACGGCGCAGGCATCGCCACCCAAGGCGGCGGCGCCGAAAGCCGCGGCGACCCCACCGAAAGATGTCTTTCGCAATGGCGAAGCAGGCTTCGTCGTCACCGAAATATCGTATGTCCTTGGTTCCGACGCCAAGGAGTCCGGGGCTTGTCCCGCCGGCATGACCGCTGGCGTCCGTGGTCTCACAGAGGCGCTAGCCAAGACGCCAGCCGGCACGCGCAAGGACGGCGAAACCCAACAATCATACGAACGCCGTCTTTCCCTCGCGGTCAATACGTCAGCTGATGGGCAGAACATTTGCATGAATCCTGCTGCGGGATCGCCCGATCCGGGCTGGCGGATGGTAACGGGCCGCAACCTAAAAGTTGACGGCATCGACCTCGATGGCGGGAATCGATCGGCCGACAGCTGTTCGCATGAGGAATTTCAGGGGACGCACGGCGAGCGTGGGATCGACAACCAATTTTACCGCGTTGCCGGCTGCACCACTGGTTTTCAATCGACCGGGCAAGCCAACATTTTCCAGATCGAGATGTACACCGGTTCGTGGGGAATCTTGCTAGAGCTGACGGGTGTCGATGACCTGCGCAACGATCCTGATGTCCAGGTCGGCCTCTTCGCCAATGCCGATCCCATTCAGCTCAGCGCGGCGCGAGCGGCATTGCCCTTCGCGACATACGCGGCCGATCACGATCCGCGCTATCGTGCCACGACGCGGGGGCGGATCGTCAACGGCGTGCTGACGATCGATCCGGTCGATGTCCGATTCCATACCGTGGTCAACAGTATGACTGACGATCGTGATCTGCGCGGCGCCCGATTGCGGCTTACCTTCACTCCCGATGGCGGTATGGAAGGTTATCTTGCCGGCTATACGCCGGTCGAAAATATGTACGATTATGAGTATGGCTCGCGGCACAGCAAGAACGCGAAAGGGGAACTGGCTCCTGAGAGGCTGCGCGTGCAGACTTCGATAGGACGCGCTGGAGCCCTGGGCCACACGTGCAACGGGGCCTATCAGGCTCTGTACCAGGCCGCCGATGGCAATCGCGATCCCAAGACCGGCCGCTGCACCTCGATCTCGACGCAATACCGCATTCGCGTTGCACCGGCCTTCGTCGTGAATGCCAGCACGAAAAGCGTCAATGCGCCGCTGACCTTGAAATGAGGCTCATGACTGCAGGAAAATTCAAACCGTCGGCGCTGCGCAAGATCGGCTTGGGCCTGTGCCTGGCACTTGCGGGTGGTATCGGCTGGGCCCAGCAAGCACCGTCAGCGGATTCGTCCCTTACCGTGGAACCGAAACCCGCCGGCGGGCCGCTCCTCATGCGCCGTCTGACCGAGTCCCAGTATCGCGCGACCATTGCGGATGTGTTCGCGCCAGATGTTCCAATCGCAGGACGGTTCGAGCGGGGCCTGCGCGAAGACGGCTTGATCGCAGTAGGGACCAGCCACGGCAGCATGTCGGCATTCAGCGTCGAACAGTACGACGTCTCGGCCCGGAGTGTTGCAGCCGACGTCACGAGCGAAAAGCGCCGTGCGCGATTCGTGCCTTGCCAGCCCAAGTCCGCGACGGCCTTCGACAAAACCTGCGCAGACCAGTTCGTAACAGACTATGGCCTCAAGCTATTCCGCCGTCCGCTTTCTTCGCAGGAGCGAGACCGATTCGTGCAGGTCGCGAAGGCGGGCCAACAGAAGCTGGGCAGCTTCTATGAGGGGCTCGAGTACACCCTGATCGGGATGCTGGACTCTCCGCAATTCCTGCTGCGGTTGGAGCGGTCGGAACCAGACCCGGCCCAATCGGGCGCACTCCGTTTGGACGGATGGTCAAAAGCGGTCCGCCTCAGCTATTTCCTGACCAATTCCACGCCGGACGCCGAACTTCTTCGCGCCGCCGCGCAAGGCGAACTGCACACCGACGAGGGACTCGCGCGTCAAGTCGATCGCCTGCTTGCTACGCCACAGCTGGAGGGCGCCGTCAGAGCGTTCTTCTGGGATATGCTGCAGTTCGACGGGTTCAGCGACCTCTTCAAGGATCCTGCGATCTATCCCGGTTACACATCGGCGGTGGCGAAGGATGCCCAGGAGCAGACGCTGCGCACCATCGTTACTCACCTCGCAAGGGAGAAGGGCGACTATCGCGATCTATTCACTACCCGCCAGACATGGCTGTCGCGGCCGCTGGGCGTACTTTATCGCCTGCCCGTGGTGGTCCGCAATGGCTGGGAACGCGCCGAATACCCTGCCGACAGCGAGCGAGCCGGCATTCTCACCGACGTCAGCTTGCTGGCGCTGCATTCTCACCCAGGCCGATCGTCCCCGACGCTGCGCGGGAAGTCGCTTCGTGAAATTTTTCTCTGCGAGAAAGTTCCCGATCCGCCTGCCAACGTGAATTTCTCGATCGTCCAGGACGCCGTTTTCAAGCCGGGTTCGACAGCGCGGCTACGACTGGCGGAGCATAGCGGCAATCCGGTCTGCGCCGGATGTCATAAGCTGACCGACCCCATTGGCCTGACCTTGGAAAACTTCGATGGCGCAGGAAGCTTCCGCGCGAAGGAGAATGGCGCGGAGATCGACGTATCGGGATCGCTCGAGGGCAAGGATCTCGTTGGGGCGGAGGGCTTGGGACAGGCGATGCACGACAATCCCAGCGTGCCCAGCTGCCTGGCGGAGAAGCTCTACCGATCCGCAATCGGCCGCGACATCAGCACTTCCGAGGAGCCGTTCCTGGAATACCTCGTCGGTCGCTTCGAGAGCGAGCGCTTCCGGGTTCCTGCGCTCATGCGCTCAATCGCGCTGAGCAGGTCATTCTATTTCGTGTCCATGCCTATCAAGACTGCGCCGCAACACACCGTTGCGGCCGCAAAGAAGGGAGAGCGTTCATGACGCAACTGAGCCGCCGGACGATCCTGCGAGGAATGATGAACGGCGCAAAGGTCGGCATGGCGCTTCCGTTCCTCGACATCTTTCTGGACGTAAATGGCGAGGCTCTGGCCGCTACCGGCCAGAGGCTGCCTGTTCGGTTCGGAACATGGATCTGGGGCTGTGGCTTCATCCCGGAACGATGGATCCCAACCAGCGAAGGCGCGGATTACACGATGCCACCGGATCTTGAGCCGCTTGCACCCTATCGCAAGCAGATGGCGATATTCAGCGGGTTTGACGTGAAGCTCGACGGTGTCGCAAACAAACCCCATCAGACCGGCAATCTCGGCCTGCGCACGGGCATTCCGGTCCCCGGCGAAACCGTCCACGCCCCGACTTTCGACGTTTTGATCGGTGAAGTGATTGGTCAAGGGACGCGTTTCCGCTCGCTTGAGCTTAGCGCATCGGGGATCGAACGTTCCTATTCGTTTCGGGGCGCCGGCTCGCCCAATCCGAGCGAAGTCTCGCCAGTCGCGCTTTACCAGCGAATTTTTGGCGAGGGCTTCCAGGACCCCAATGCCGCCGGTTTCAAGCCCGACCCGCGCACGATGGTGCGGCGCAGTGTACTGTCCGCAGTTACCGACGATCGCCAGCGCATCATGAAGAGCCTTGGCGCGGCCGACCGCCAGCGAATGGACGAGTACTTCACAGCCGTCCGACAGCTCGAACAGCAACTCGATCTCCAGTTGGAGCCGCCGGCGAAGGTCGACAACTTCACGATGCCAAAGGCGCCAGACAAGACTGTGATCGATGCCGACGTGGAGCACGTTATGGTGAACCACAAGCTGATGGCCGGACTTCTGGCCCAGGCGCTGGCCTGCAATCAGACGCGCGTGTTCAATATGCTGTTTTCCGACACGGCCTCGAACTTGCGTCGGTCTGCCTCCTCCGACACGCACCACACGCTTACCCACGAAGAGCCAATCAATCCGAAGCTGGGCTACCAGGAGCAGGTGGCTTGGTTTGCAGCCAAGAGCATGGTCGCTTGCCGCGATTTCGTCGATGCCCTGGCAGGCATCAAGGAGGGAGCGGGGACCCTGCTCGACAATACATTGCTGGTTGCGCACTCGGATTGCTCCATCGCCAAGGCGCATGCTGTCGAAGGCATCCCGATGATGGTCATCGGGAGCGGAGGAGGACGGGTGCGGACCGGATATCACAAGGCCGGGCGGGCCGACGCCGCTTCGCGCATCGGCCTTTCCGTCCAGCAGGCGATGGGCGTGCAGGTCGAGAAATGGGGCACCGGCTCGATGGACACCAATCGAACCGTGACCGAACTCGTGGCCTGATCAGGAAGGGCGATCCACCACCGCGGTCGAACCGAGAAATATGAAATCGATATATTCCAGATCTGTTCTTGCAATTTCTGCTGTCGTCGCCGCGATCGCGGTGATCGGTAACCTTGCGTCCGAACGAGCAGTAGCCGCCGATGTCGAAATGTCGAAGGCAGAAGCGGACGGGATCATCTTCGAGCGCCAGAACATTATGTTGCAGCTCGACAAGGATGCGGAGCTCCTCGGCGAGATGGTGGCGGGCTTGAAGCCCGCCGACGGGCTTGGGAAGGTCACCAGATCGATCGCCGAGTCTGCTGCGGCCGCGAAGCAGGCGTTTGAACCCCACGTTCCTGGCGGGCGCGCGAAACCGGAGGTTTGGGCGAACTGGGCCGACTATTCAGGTCGGCTGGATGGGTTCGACAAAGGCGCAAAGCAACTCGCCGAACTTGGCGCCAAAGGCGATTTGACTGGTGTCACAAACATTCTGGGCAGCGCTTTGCCGTGCAAGGAATGTCACGATCTCTACCGCGGGCCCAAGAAGCCGAGCTGAGTGTTTGAGCCACATCCAGCATTTCCGGCCCGCGAAGGTCAGCAGGCTTTCGGGAAAGGCGCGGATGGCCTCAATGGCAACGAAGATAATTTGCGAGGATTTAAAGGACGGTCATGAGTTTGATAGTCAACAGCGCGGTTTCGAGCGGGCGGCTTCGGTGCTTGATGCCCCTGCTCTTTGCCGGGCTCGCGGCTCCGCTTCTGGCCGCGGCGGCGAACCAGGCGCCCGCTCGCGTCGCCGGTTATCGCGATCTTGGTGCCGCCTTCAAAGCGTTCAACGATGCGTTGCGCTCACCCTCGCCGCAGCCTGCCATTCTTCAGGCCTCGGTCCGCAAGATAAGAAGTGCTGCCGCCCAGCAGTACGGCTGGTTCCCTTCCGGCAGCGCTCCGCGACCGGGCCTCAAGACCGCCGCCAAGCCAGAGATTTGGTCGCAGCCGGGTCGGTTCCGTCAGTCGCAAGATGCCTTCAGCGCGCAGGCCGCGGCATTGGAGCCCGCGGTCGCCAGCGGGAATCTGGCCGTTATGCGCACCGCGGCGCGGTCCTTGGGCGCGGCCTGCAAGGGGTGCCACGATCAGTTCCGTTTCGACCTGGACTAGCGGCTCTCTTCGCTGTTAATCGGGTAGCCAGCTCCGGCGATCGCCTAGCATTTTATGCCCAGCCGCTGGGCCGAGTTGAAAGTCAGACTTATGAATTTTGACCGCCGACATTTCTTGCGCCTCGCCGCCGTGGCCGTGCCCGCTGCCAGCATCGCTATCGGCAGCGCGTCCGCTTCTGCAGCAGTGTGCTACGATCCGGCTACGCTGCCGCTCAGTCAAAAAAACCGGCGGCGCTCTTTGGGCTATATGGAAGTCGCAACGGATCCCGCGCGCCGTTGCATGGGTTGCGCCTTCTTCACGGCCGCCGAAGAAGGATGCGGAAAGTGCGCGATCCTGAATTACGCTGTGAACTCGGGGGCCTCGTGCTCGTCGTTCACGCCGCGACCCAAGTGATCACAAAACCATGTCCCGCGGCGGCACTGTCAGAGCAATGTGGCACTGGGAGTGAGCGGCTGGTAGCTGCGGAGAAAGTCTCGCAGATCGAGGGCAAAACCGCCCAGTCCGTTTCGCTGTTTCAACTCTTCGCCCGAGATCATCCGCCTGGT
>JBDSSP010000190.1:0-10639 GCA_039928735.1 Novosphingobium sp.
CCAACCCACTTGCCGCTTCCGCAAAGTTGGAGGATAATCCCGCCATGACCGAACTCACCATCACAGTCCCGCCCGCACTTGAGCGCTTGCTTGAAACGCGGCTAGCCGAAGGCCGGTTCGCAGATGCGGGCGAATATGTGCGCGATCTGATGCGGCGCGATCTGGCGGAGGCCGATGAGGATGCAGCCTGGGTGCGTGCGCGAATCGCCGAAGGAGAGGCTTCGGGTTATCTTGAAGCCGATGCACGCGATATCCTCAAGGAGATCATGGCGAAGCTGCCGGATGCATAAGCTGCGGATTAACCGGCTTGCGCAGGGCGATCTGGAGAAAATTCAAGAGCGCGGTCTGGCGGAGTTCGGCCTTGCCGTTACGCGTGCCCATATGGAGGGAATCGACCGCATTTTCGCGCAGCTCCAGACCTATCCATTGCTCGGCTCATCGCGACCGGAATATGGCCGTGTGGTGCGCGGTTGCAGCTATCCGCCATACAAGATTCTTTATCGATATGAGGGAGAGGTGATCTTCATCCTGCGTATCCTCCACGCATCGCAAGGCTACCGCAAAATCGACGATACGGTGCAATGACCCCTAACCCCCACCTCACCTCCAAGCGCCAGCCGGAAGACCACGACGCCGCGCTTCGCCCCAAGACCCTCGCCGAATTCGTCGGCCAGGCGGCCGCCAAGGACAACCTTTCGGTCTTCATCGAGTCCGCCAGGAGCCGCCGCGAGGCGATGGATCATGTGCTGTTCTTCGGCCCGCCCGGACTTGGCAAGACCACCTTGGCCCAGATTGTCGCGCGCGAGCTTGGTGTTGGCTTTCGTGCCACGTCCGGCCCGGTCATCGCCAAGTCGGGCGATCTGGCTGCCTTGCTGACCAATCTCGAAGAAGGCGATGTCCTGTTTATCGATGAGATTCATCGACTTAATCCGGTGGTCGAGGAAATCCTCTATCCGGCGATGGAAGACCGCGCGCTCGATCTGATCATCGGCGAAGGACCTTCCGCGCGCTCGGTGCGGATTGACTTACCCGCCTTCACCCTGATCGGCGCGACGACGCGGCAGGGCCTGCTGACCACGCCCTTGCGCGACCGGTTCGGCATCCCGGTGCGGCTCAATTTCTATTCGGTCGAGGAGCTTGAAAGCGTGGTGACGCGCGGCGCAAACCTGCTCGGCATGGGCATCGACCGCGAAGGCGCGCGCGAGATTGCCCGGCGCGCGCGGGGCACGCCGCGCGTGGCTGGGCGGCTGATGCGGCGGGTACGCGATTTTGCTCATGTCGCCGGTGCCAGCATGGTCACCCGCACCTTCGCCGACGATGCGCTGACGCGGCTCGAAGTCGACAAGCTTGGCCTTGATGCCATGGACCGGCGCTATCTGACGATGATCGCCGACATCTATCGCGGCGGCCCGGTGGGCGTCGAAACCCTGGCGGCTGGCCTGTCTGAACCGCGCGATACGATCGAGGAAGTGATCGAACCATTTCTCATCCAGCTCGGTCTCGTCGCGCGCACGGCAAGGGGCCGCTGCCTCAATGATCGCGGCTGGCAGCACCTTGGGCTGACTCCGCCAACTGGCAGCCAGAGCGGGCTTTTTGATCCCGATCCCGACGCGGATGATGACGTCTGAACGAGGCGGCCCGGTGCGGAACATCAAGAATATATTTGGAACTTCGCGCAAATCAGTTCCATTCCGGGACACAACGCGCTGACACTTTCGGAATCACGGATAAATCGCACATGGGACCCGCGAAATCAGGGTTAACGGGATTGTCGCTTTAATAACTCTCTGCGTTTCTGGTGGCATAGATAGACAGCAACCGGGACAAATTCCCTTCTGCCGTGTGTCGCAGGGAATAAGAAGAGAGCACGCTTATGTCAGTTCGTATGGCCCTCGCTAAGTTGGCAGCCTTCGCCGCAGGGGGCGCATTGCTTGGCGGCGGCGCCGTCCACGTGGCGGAACAGCCGGCCCGGACCGTGCAATACGTCAAGCATGGCAAGTCGCTGTGCGGCCCTGGCGGTGTCGGCCCCGGCTGTCGGCAGGTCGTGCGTCATCGCGCCGCCCGCCACCTCGCTGCAGCTCCGCGCAAGGTCCGGCGGGCTCGCCGCATCGTCACCCGCACTGTTACCTATCCGGCGCCCGAAATGGCCGTTGCGGCTCCCTACATGCCGCCCTTGCCGCCGATGCCGGTGAGCTCGTCAGGCGGCGGCGCGGCGGTAGTTGTCGGCGGCGGCGGTGGCGGCGGCTTTGGCGGCGGCTTCTTCGGCGGCTTCTTCGGCGGCGGCAGCAGCGGTGGCGGCTCGGTTGTTGTTTCCTCGACCAGTACCGGCTCCAGCTCGACCTCGGGTGGGTCCACCTCCTCATCGGGCGGATCGACCTCGGGGGGATCGACCTCGACCTCCGGCGGTTCGACTTCGACCGGCGGCAGCTCCACTTCGAGCGGCAGCATCACCAGCTCGACCGGCGGCGTCAGCACCTCAACCGGCGGCGTCAGCACCTCGAGCTCGACGAGCTCGGGCAATGTCTCGACCAGCTCCGGCGCGGTTACCTCGTCAACCTCGACCAGCTCGGGTGCGACATCGTCAAGCTCGGGTGCGACCTCGACTTCCACAAGCTCTGGTGCGACTTCAACCTCGACCAGCTCGGGCGCAACTTCGACCTCGACCAGCTCCGGCGCGACTTCGTCGAGCACCAGCTCCTCGACTTCGTCCTCGACCAGCAGCTCGACGTCGTCTTCGACTTCGACCGGCGGATCGACCTCGACTTCGACCAGCACTTCGAGCGGCACCGACGTTCCGGCCCCGCCGATGATCCTGCTGTTCGGCGCAGCGGCTGCCGCCATCACCGGACGTCGCCGCCTCGGCAAGAAGACGGTAGCTGCCTGAACGCAGCGGCCGAGACCAACGCAAGAGGGCGGTCCGCAAGGGCCGCCCTTCTTCGTGGCAAGGCTTGATTTAGGCGACCTTGCGCAGGTTGACCGGCAGCGACGACATCAGCGGCATGGCGTTGATCGGCTGCACATCCCGGTCAGCGGCGATCAGCAGGTTGGTATTTGCGCCGGCCCCCTCGGTTCCGGGCAACCCGCCCCAGCAGTGCGAGATAGATACCACCCCCCGGCGCAGCGCCGGATCGGCTTTGGCCACTGCGACAATGCGCCCGTGCTGCGATGCAATCTCAACCCTGTCCCCCGCGGCAAGACCCAGGCCGGCAAGTTCATCGGGGTGGAGGAAAGCCGGGTTGCCCGGATCGTGCCGGTGCGTGCCGGCAAGGTTGTTGCCGAGCGTGTTCATCACCCGGTTCATCCGCCGCGAGATCATCAGGTGCGAAAAGCCACTGCCTGCGCTGGCATCCTGCGCATAGTCCGATGCGAGGAAGTCGCGCAGTTCGTCTGCGACATCGGCCGGCATCACGTCAAAGCGCGCATTCGCTGCCTCGGGCCGGGCGGAGAGCACTTCAAGCGAGGGATGATCGTAAATCCGGCCCGACGGGTAGGCCGCCAGATCGGCCTTCAGCGCATCAAAGCTGATCCGCCCGTTGACGCAGCGCAAAGCGAGCATGTCTTCGGTGCTGGGCGGCTGGTTGCGCGTGAAATCGAGTTCCTGCCCGCTGAACTGCATCGTCAACCCCAGCCGCTTGCCCAGCGCCCACCAGGGATACCAGTCGGCGACCAGCTCTGAGCCCTGCGGTGGATCGATCACCGGCGGCGCATAGCGGGACCAAGTTGTGGTGCCGATATTGAAGTTCGGATCGCTGATTGGCAGGTCATGTCGCTCATACATCATCAACGGCGGCAATATGTAGTGCGAGAGCTGCGCGGTGGTGGTCATGTAGGGCTCCACGGTCACCAGCAGATCGAGCGAGCGGAAGGCTTCGACTGCCCTCGCCTGATCGGGCAGGCACGACGCCGGGTTCGAGCCATTGACCAGCAGCGCGCGGATCTGCCCCTCGCCGGGAGTGAGAATTTCTTCGGGCAGGGTACTCGCCATGCGGTCGAAACCGAGCATGCCGGCCCCCCGGATCCGGCTGGGCGGCACCTTGTCATAATTGCGCTGCGGCGAAATCACTTCAGCGTGGACCGGATAGGGCGTGTTGATCATGTCGGCGACGATCTTCTGTCCTGTCCGGCGATAGCGCCCGCAGACGATGTTCAGCGTATCAACCATGTGCTGCATGGTGTTCGAAAAGGCTGCCATTGAAGGCCCGGTCGCTGCGAAGGCCCCGCCGCTCCTGCAATCATGCGCAAACAGCTTTGCCGCAGCGCGGATCTGACCCGACTCCAGACCGGCGGCGCGTTCGGCCATCTCCGGGGTGAAGGGCTCCAGCGCGCGGCGCAGATCTGCGATCCGGTCCGCGCCAACGTGGGCCGCAACGAAAGGCTCATCCTCCCAACCCTCGTCGAGGATCACCCGCACCATCGCCGCGGCAATCGCCGTGTCGCGCCCGGGCATCGGCTGGAGGAACAGATCGGCATGCGCCGCTGTTTCGGTATGGCGCGGATCGATCACGATCAACTTGAGCCCACGATCCCTGGCCGCCTTCAGCGTGCGCAAGGGGTCAGGCCCCATCACCGGCATGGTCGAATGCGAGATCACCGGATTGCAGCCGAAAAACAGGATGACTTCCGACTGCGACAGGTCCTGTTGCCCCGCCATCCAGCCGCCCTGCCGCTCGAACGAGACCAGCTTGGCCGATTGATCGATGGTGTTGACCGAATAGAACTGCTGCGAGCCCAGCGCGTGCAGAAAATCGAGCTGGATCATGTGCGTGGTGACATTGACCCCCGCTGTCCCCTTGAAGCCCGCCACCGCCTGCGGCCCGCCTTTGGCGACGATGGCCTTTAGTTTGTCGGCTATTTCGTCCAGCGCCTGCTCGATCCCGATCTCGGCAAAGGAGCCATCCGTCAACCGCTTGAGCGGCCTCAGCAGGCGCTGTGGCCCGTGGTGATATTCCTCCGCCTGCAGCCCCTTGAAGCAGACATAACCGTTGGAGACCGGGTTATCCTTGTCGCCCTTGACGCTGAGAATCGCCTGCGTCTCCTTGTCGATCTTGAGCACGACGCCGCAATTAGCGGCGCAAATGCGGCAAAAGGAAATGGCGTCGCGCGTGGCCATGGCAGTTCTCCCGGGGATTTGCGGCCATTCAACCATACCCGCCGCCTTCCGACAAACGTTGTT
Source organism: Novosphingobium sp. (assembly GCA_039928735.1). Taxonomy (GTDB): domain Bacteria; phylum Pseudomonadota; class Alphaproteobacteria; order Sphingomonadales; family Sphingomonadaceae; genus Novosphingobium. The sequence goes on from JBDSSP010000190.1 coordinate 5,174, forward strand.
ATCGCCGCGCAGTGGAGGCAGGATGGCGATCCACTCCCTCCTTCAACAGCCCCTCTGCCACCGCAGCAATCTCCTCCACTGACCGATCCTCGCTCCACACCCCATAGCGCAGACCCAGGAACACGTTCATGCCCATCACTGCCCAGGCGCGCACTTCGTTATCGCCCGGTGCCATCGCGCCCGCCGCCACGCTTTCGTCAAAACGCGCGGCAATGCGTCTGGCGGTGCCTTCATAATGCGCGCGGTAGCTGGCGGGGTCGGCGAATTCGGCCTCATCGATGATCCGGTAGAGTTCCTTGTGTTGGCGCGCGAAGGCGAGGAAGCCGGTGAAAGCTTCGCGCTCGCGCTGTGTGCCGATACTGCCGGGTGAAAGGGTTGCCGCTGCCGCCCGGGCGACCGACTGCGACATGTCCTTGACCAGCGCCGAGAAGATCGCCTCCTTGCTGTCGAAATAGGTGTAGAAGCTGCCCAGCGCGGTCCCGGCCTGGCGGGTGATGCTGCTTACCGACGCCTCGTGGAATCCGCGCTCGCCGAATTCCTTCGCCGCCGCGTCGAGCAGCCGCCGCAGGGTTTCGCGGCCGCGCGCCGTACGGGGCGTCTTGCCGGGGCTGGCCTGTCCGGAATGTTCGCTCACTGTTGCCATCGGGACACGCTGATAACAATAAAATGCAGGCAAGGCCAATCAAAAGTTGAAAGATGGTTCATCTTTCAATATTGGAGCTGGATGAACCGGAATCACAGTCCGGCTTGGAGGAGAAACCCATGATCACGAACCGTAGCTTTGCTCGCCCGCTGTTCGCCGCCCTTGCCGCCTCGGTCGCGCTAGGCGCGTTCACCGGCCCGGCTCACGCACAAGACAGCGCACCCGGAGCGGAAGGTGCATCGGCCAACGACATCGTGGTTGTCGCCCGCAAGCGCGAGGAACGCATAATCGACGTGCCTATCGCGATCACCGCGCTTGGCACTGCCCAACTCGCCAAGATGGGCGCCAATGACCTGTCCGGCGTCCAGGGCGCAGTGCCTAACGTCAATATCGTCCAGGGCCGCGGATCAGCCTCTTCGGCCAACTTCTTCATCCGCGGCATCGGTCAGCCCGATGCCTTGCAGACCTTCGATCCCGCAGTCGGCGTCTATGTCGACGGGGTTTATCTCAGCCGCATCCAGGGCGCACTGCTCAACCTCTACGACGTCCAGCGGGTCGAAGTGCTGCGCGGGCCGCAAGGCACACTCTATGGCAAGAACACCATCGGCGGCGCGGTCAACATCGTCTCGAAGAAGCCTGACCTGCAGGCTCTCAAGGGCGAGGCAAGCCTCACCTATGGCCGGTTCAACGAAGTTACCGCTAAGGGCTATGTCACCGCCCCGCTGATCAACGACAAATTGGCGGTTTCGCTCGCCGGGCTCTATGACAAGCGCGATGGCCTGGTCACCGATCCGCTGACCGGCCGCAAATACAACGATCGCGACAATCTCTCGTTCCGCGGCATTTTGCGCGCCAAACCCAGCGACAGCATCGAAGTGCTGATCTCCGGCGACGTTACCCGCCAGCGGAATGCAGCTACGCTTGGCTATCCCACCGCGCCGCTGACCCAGACTAATTTCGCCCTTGGCACAGTCGTGCTGTCGCCCGCCGAACCTTACGGTCCCTACAATTATCGCTCATCGACCAGCCTCACACCGGGCCAGGGACAGAAGCTCGACCACTGGGGCGTTTCGGGCACGATCAATGCCGATATCGGCGGGGATTTCGCACTGACGTCGATCACTGCCTACCGGAAACTCGATATCGGTTTCTACATCGATATCGACGGCAGCCAATTCCAACTTGGGGATGCTCTCGTCGCCATTGACCAGCACCAGTTCAGCCAGGAACTGCAGCTCAAATACAATGGTGACAGGTTGAAGGGTGTATTCGGCCTGTATTACCTCGATGAACAGGTAGACTCGCATCAAGAAGCCTTTGGCGACGATCTGTTCAAGTTCGGCGCTGTCCCGATCAAGATCATCCGGCTGGTCAACGATGCCCAGAATACCAAGAGCTACGCCGCTTTCGGCCAGTTGACCTACGATTTCACCAGCCAGTTCTCGGTCACCGCCGGGCTGCGCTACACCAAGGAAACCAAGCGCTATAACAAGTTTACCACGACGATTTCGAACGCGCCGTTCCCCGGTCTGGACGGGCTGGTCTACCGTTTCCCGGCCGATTTGCCAGCACCCTTCACCGGCATCGACAAGGTAAGCTACGAAGCATGGACTCCGATGGTCTCGGCGTCATTCAAGCCGACACCGGACACGCTGCTCTACGCATCGGCCAGCCGCGGCTTCAAATCGGGCGGGTTCAACGGCCGCGTCAGTGCTAACGGCGACATCACGGTAACCGTCGGCGGTGTAACCACCGTCGTCCCGAGCTTTGAGCCCGAGAAGGTCTGGACCTACGAGGTTGGCGCAAAAGGCAGCTTTATGGATGGCCGGCTGATGCTTTCTGCGGACTATTTCTATTCCGATTACCAGAATTTTCAGGCCCGCGTTGGCAATGGCAACAATACCGGGCTCACTGGCAGCTTTCCTGTGCTCAACGCCGGAAAGCTGCGCATCCAGGGCATTGAGGTCGAAGCCGCGGCCCGGCCGACCGAGGCGCTGACCCTTACGGCCTCGCTTGGCTGGCTCGATGCCAAGTACAAGCGGTTTGACGATCCGCGCCGGGTTCCGCCAGCCTCATTCAGCTGCAACCCTACTGGCACTGCGATAACCTGCGAGCCCGCCTTCGCACCGCCGCTGAGCCTGCGCATCGGCGCAGACTACAAGCTACCGCTGGGTGACAAGGCAAGCCTGACGCTGGGTGGCGACGCGCGTTTTGTCGACAAGCAGTTCCTCTCGGTTGATAACCGTCCTGGCCTGACTGAGGATGGCTATTGGTTGGGCAACCTCTATGTCCAGGTCGATTTCGATAAATTCTACATGCGCGCCATGGTCAAGAATGTCGGCAACACGCTCTATAAGACCGACGGTCAGGAATTCAGCTCGGTTGGTAATATCCAGACCGTCTATTACGGCGATCCGCGGACCTGGAACGTGACGGTGGGGATGCGCTTCTGAGAGTCCAGGGCGGAACATTCATCGCAATCCTTTGTTTGCACTGGGGCCTAGAACAAAGGAATATTTTGCAATGAGGATCTTAATGACAACTATCGCCGGGAGCTTGCTCCTGGCTTCCGGCGCAGCCATGGCCCAGCCGATGGGCAATGGCCCGATGGGGCGCGATCATGCGATGGACCAGCGCATGGATCATGCGATGAACAATGGCGACCGGATGCATGACGGTGATATGCATCGCAATGGCCAGATGGACAACCGCGTTGTTCATCGCGATTCGCGCAATATGCGGCATCACGGCTGGGACAATCATCATCGTCACTGCTGGACGACCTGGCGTCACCACCACCGCGTGCGCACGTGCGGCTGGCGCTAGTGGATTGATTTTGACATTCGAGTCCCGCTTTCGGCAAGGGAGTGTTCGAATGTCAAAATTATAAAATCCACTAGAACCAATAGTTTCTCTAGTGGTTCTTATGTTTCCGACATGTGCCTCTGCTCTATCCGAAAGGGATGCAAATGTCGGAAACGAACCACTAGACCAGTTAGGCTAAGTTAGCTCAGCCTGCCAGCTTGAGCTCCGCCACTTGCGCCTTGGCGGAGCTCGGCTGGTCCGGCCAGATACCGCGCGTATCGTACACCAGCTTATCCACCCGCTCGGCCAGCGGCACTACGCGAAACAGGTCGTGATCGACCAGCACGATCAATATACCGCATTCCTCCAGCGCCGTATCGACATCGATCAGCTTGGCCCCGGTGTCGGTAAATTCAATCGGCAACTCCCTGGCATAGGGTTCGACAACCTCAATCCTGCTGCCGAACTTACGGGCCAAGGTCGCTGCCACCAGCCGCGCCGGGCTCTCGCGGAAATCGTCGATATTGGCCTTGAAGGCGAGACCGAGACAGGCAACACGCTGGCCGGGGTTGGCCTCGACCAGCGCCGTCGCTTTGGCAATAACGTGGCGGATCTTGCCGTCATTTACTCCGCGCGCAGTGCGGATCAGCGGGGTTTCTTCCGGAGCGCCGTGGACGATGAACCACGGATCGACTGCGATGCAATGGCCGCCCACGCCCGGACCCGGCGTCAGGATATTGACGCGCGGGTGGCGATTGGCGAGCTTGATCACTTCCCACACGTCAAGCCCCATCTTGTCCGCCACCATCGAAAGCTCGTTGGCGAAGGCGATGTTGACGTCGCGGTAAGCGTTCTCGACCAGCTTGGTCATTTCGGCGGAGCGGCTGTCGGTCACGATGCAGCTGCCCCGCACGAACAGCTTGTAGAAGGCCAGTGCCTTGCGGGCGCAGCGCGGGGTTATGCCGCCGATCGAGCGGTCGTTTTCGATCAGCTCTTTCAGGATATGTCCGGGCAGCACTCGCTCGGGGCAATAGGCGATCGAAATGTCCGGCGTCTCGCGAGTCAGGCCGGGGCATTTCAAGTCAGGCCGCATCTGCGCGATCCTGTCGCGCAGCTCTTCCGTCGTGCCTACCGGCGAGGTCGATTCAAGGATAACAATATCGCCCTGCTTCAGCACCGGGGCAATCGCCTTGCCAGCCGCGAGCACATAGGAAATGTCGGGCGCTTGGTTTTTGTCGAACGGCGTTGGCACAGCGACGACGAAGACATCGGCGGGAGCAATTTCGGTCGAGGCGCTCAGCATCCCGCGATTGACAACCCCGTGCACTAGCGCATCGAGATCGACTTCCTCGATGTGAATTTCGCCTCGGTTGATCGTATCAACCACCTTTTGCGCCACATCGACACCCAGCACCTTGCAGCCTGAACGGGCGATCACCGCCGCAGTGGGCAGGCCGATATAGCCGAGGCCGACAACACAGACGTCCGGCTTAGAGTCCGATTTCATTCCCGAGCAACTCCACGATGCGGCGCGCGGAGTGCCCGTCCCCGAAAGGATTGTGAGCGCGCGCCATCTTTTCGTAGGCAGCCTTATCGTCGAGAAGGGTGAAAATTCCGGTAACGATATTCGGTACATCCGTGCCGACCAGCCGCGCGGTCCCCGCCGCAACGCCTTCGGGCCGCTCGGTGGTCTCGCGCATCACGAGCACAGGCTTGCCCAGCGCCGGGGCTTCCTCCTGCACCCCGCCGCTGTCGGTCAGCATGATCTCGGATATGCCGATCAGCCGGGCGAAGCTGGGATAGTCCAGCGGCTCGATCATCGCCACATTGGACAGGCCCGCCAGTGCCGCATCCATCACGCGGCGCACATTGGGATTGGGATGGACCGGGAAGATGATCCCGACGTCATCGCGCAGTGCAATCTGCCGCACCGCTTCGGCGATATTCTCAAGCCCGCCGCCAAAGTTCTCGCGGCGGTGGCTGGTGACGCCGATGATGCGCTTGCCCGCAAAGCGCGC
>JBDSSP010000191.1:0-12549 GCA_039928735.1 Novosphingobium sp.
TTGAGCCTGCCATGCATGGCGGCGGCGGGGAGTGGGGGTTCCTCTACCGGCAATATGCCACTGGCTGAAAATAAGAGTTTGGGCATACAGTGGGCAGATGGTCTTTTTTCGTGGCTTGCTCCACAAAGGCGGTCATCGAAAAGCGCGCCGTGATTACCGGTATGGGCGCAAAGCGGAGACCGCGCATCTAACATTGAGACTCACAGAGTCAGTGGCACAACCCCTGCGACGACACCTGCTGGTGAGTTGATCCGGCCAGTGCGGGTGAATGACAGGTGAGCCGCCGGCTCACGATCCATTCAAGCTGGCTATCCTAGTGAAACCGCAACTTGATTAGAGATACCTCTACTAATCACCGGAGTTACTGACATGCAAAAAATCACCTTGATCCTCGCCAGCTCGATGCTCGCCATGGGCATAGCCGCACCCACGATGGCGCATCCCACTTCCAATTCAGAACAGTCTCAGTCGCCGCATCAAGACGATCATGACCAGCTCGATGAACGGCATGACGATCAACACGATAATCTCGATACCATCCATGAACAGGCTCATGAGGAAGGTGTGACTAGCTGGGAACACCGTCAGCTGCACCGCGACCTTGATCGCGCGCACGCGCGGCAACACAGGCAGCTGGAGCGCCAACACCGCTGGGAGCATCAGCGCAATTCGAGTTATGACCGTTGGAATGATGGCAACCGCTATGGCAGCTACAACCGCGGCAACTATAACAGCGGTTATTAAGCCCGCGCGCGCGCGGGAGCATATGGACCAATTCTTTCACACCGTGGCCCTCCCCACACAAAGGAACCTCAAAATGTCAAAAGTTAGAATAAGCGCGGCCATCGCATTGGCCACTGGTATTGCGATGGCGATGGGCGTGCCCGCGCAGGCGCATCCCCGACTGATTGGAGCAAACCCATCTCCTAATTCGGTCGTGGCAGCGCCAAGATCGGTGCAACTGCGCTTTAATGAGCAATTGGTCAGGCGCTTCACGGGCGCAGACATCCTGCGCAAAGGCGGCGCGGGCCAGGCTCCTAGCAAGTTGCCCGGCACGCGGGTTAGCCTGGAAGCAGACGGAAAGACCTTGACGGTCATGCCCGGCCGGCCGCTCGCAGCCGGCACGTATCAGTTGATGTGGCGCGCCGTTTCAGTTGATACCCACCGGGTCAGTGGAAGCTATGACTTCCGGGTGAGGTAAATGATCGAGCAGATAGCGGTCGCAATCCGTTTCGTCACATTTGCGGACCTTCTCGTTGCCTTCGGCTTGTCGGCCTTCACTTTCTATGGGACCGGACCAGTTGGCGGCGGGTCGTTTGAACCAGTCCGCCGCCGATGGCTGGCTGCGGGTGCCTGTATTGGACTGGTGGTGACCGCCGCTGGCGTGCTGAACACGGCGTCAAACATGGCAGGCATCCCGCTTGCCGCTCTGGATAGGCAGTCGGTGGCATTCGTGCTTGAAGGCACCGCCTTTGGAACCGCCGCAATCCTCCGATTTGCCGCGCTCTTCGTTGCTTTGTTCGCTGCCCCCCTGATCCGCTCGCCAAGAGCTGCCCTTTCAATCCTCACAACCGCATGGGGAACTGCGGTGGCGACGCTCGCCTGGAATGGCCATGCTGTCATGGATGAGGGGATGGCGGGATGGGGTCATCTCGGTGCCGATGTGCTTCACTTGTGGGCTGCAGGACTTTGGCTTGGAGCCTTGGTCGGCCTGTTGCTGCTCCTGTTGCGCCCGCTCAAGACAATGACCGCACACCATGTCGCCGCTACGCAAAATGCGCTGGCGAAGTTTTCGTTGATGGGGACTGTCATTGTGGCAGTGATTTTGGCATCGGGAATGGTCAATGCGCTGTTTCTGGTCGGCCCAAACAACATCGCTGCGATGTGGACAACGCTCTACGGTCAGGTGCTTTTCGCCAAGCTGGCACTGTTTGCGGCAATGCTCGGTCTGGCCGCTACCAACCGCTTTTTGCTGACGCCGGCGCTTGCCCGAGGCATCGAATGCGCCAGGCGCGAAACAGCGATTGGAAAACTGCGCTTCAGCCTCGCATTTGAATTGGCATCAGCCGTGAGCATCTTGGGCCTGGTCGCTTGGTTAGGTACGCTCGAACCTCCCATATCAGCGGCTTAGGTAAGAATGACACATGCTTACTCATGACTGATTTGGACCGCAGCTTGAAAATCCACCTCACCGGGGTGTGTTCGGCGGTTTCCTGATTACTCAGCTGGCCCGCGGCGACTGAACGGGCCTTGCTGAAGTAATTCAGCACCCGTTCAAACCGCACTCCCTATCTAACCGCTCAAGTTAAACGGAGTTTCAGAAATGCGTAATTTAAGCCTGATGATAGCTGGACCGCTGCTGGCCGCGGGCATTTCTGCCCCCGCGATGGCGCAATCCTACTATGGCTATAACGTAGACCAGTCGCAGCACGGTGATGACCATGACCAGCTCGAGCAGCAGCATGACGACGGCCATGACTATCTCGATGATGTGCATCGCGAAGCGCATGAAGAGGGTCTAAATCCCTGGGAGCACCGCCAGCTTCACCGAGAGCTCAATCGCGAGCATGGTCGCGAGCACCGGCAACTGAACCGTGAGCATTCCTGGGAGCACCGACGCAATTATGGTTATGACAGCTACGGCAGTTATAACGGCTATCGGGGATACAACGGTTGGAATGGCCGCAGTCGCGTTGAATTCCGCTTTGGCTTTTGAGCTGCCTTAACTCAACTGCGTTACAAAAAGGGAGGTGAGGCGCTTAGCCTCACCTCCCTTTTGTCGCATGGTCGCAATAGGAACGGGCCTTGGGACTATAAGCGGAAACCTGACATAGATCGTGACAACGAGGAGGATTACCAGGGGTGAAACTTGAAGTGGTGGGACGGATCGGATTCCGGCTTCGAACGGCGGCTCATCGCGCGGCCAAACCGCACCTCGCCTCTGCGTGATTTGCGTTGACGGAGCGCCTGAAACACGCCGTTTTCGTGGCGTGACAGACTCCTGACAGTATTGGCCGATAGGCAAAATGGATAATGGGTTGGCGGAGGCGTGATAGGTCCGTGCCCTAATCAGCAAAACCAAACGGGGGGTACATTTGTTCTAACTGCCCCCCGGGGCTTACCTTGGCGGTCTGGTTGGGTGCCGCCATTGACAATTGGAGAACGGATATGACGGAGGTCGTTGCAGAGCACAGCCTGGCGCCGATCGCAGAAATTTCGGCGCTGAGTAAAGTCCCTGCGGTAACTTTGGGCTTCTGGCTCATCAAGATCTTTGCGACAACTCTGGGCGAAACGGGCGGCGATACTGTCTCGATGTCGTGGCTGGGCGAAACCACGCCCCAAGCCGGGCAAGGCGGACTGAACGGCTACCTGATCGGGACTGGGCTTTTCGGCATCGTGCTGCTGATGCTGATCTGGATACAAGTCAAGGCGCGCACGTTCAGACCGTGGCTGTACTGGGCGACGATCATCGCCTCGACCACTGCAGGGACCACGCTGGCCGATTTCTGCACCCGATCACTTGGTATCGGCTATCCGGGTGGTTCGATTCTGCTGCTAACAAGCGTGCTGGCCTCGCTGTTGGTTTGGTACCGGACGACCGGATCGGTTTCGGTCAACACGATCATATCCCCACGCGAAGAAACGTTTTACTGGATCACCATCACCTTTTCACAGACGCTTGGCACTGCGCTGGGCGACTGGATCGCCGATTCGGGACTGGGCTATGGCGGCGGTGCACTGGTGTTCGGGGTCGCGCTGCTGGTCCTCGCGGCGATTTATTATATGACCGTGATTTCGCGCGTGATGCTGTTTTGGGCAGCCTTCATCCTGACCCGTCCGCTTGGCGCAACGGTTGGCGACTTCCTCGACAAACCGCTGGCCAAGGGCGGACTTGAGCTCAGCCGACCGATTGCTACGGCGGTGTTACTAATCGCGATGGCCCTGCTGATCGTCTTCATTCCGCAGCGGGCCGGATGCCATCCAAGTGCCGAAGAAGGTGCGGCGGCTTGACGGCCTGCCGTCACGCAGGCGCGGGTGTCATCACTGTTGCCGTTCTCCTAAGTTCCACCGCGGCCTGGGCTGGCCCTCCGTTCCTGACCGACGATCCGGAGCCGACTGAAACCGGACATTGGGAAATCTACGCACCGTTGTTCGAAGCTGAAGGTCGCGGCATAGATTTTACGGGCTCGCTCGCCACCGAGATTAACTACGGGGCGATCAAGGATGTGCAACTGACTGTCAGCTTGCCAGTCGCATATGCGCACGACCAGACGGGCTCTCATTGGGGTGCCGGCGACTTTGAGGTTTCGGTTAAATATCGCTTCTTCCATAATGAGGCAGCAGGCATTCAGATCGCTGTCTTCCCCGGGGTCACACTGCCTACGGCGACCAACGGCATGGGAGCCGGACACATCACAGCGTTGCTCCCTGTTTGGGGGCAAAAGGATTTCGGCAGGTGGTCGGTGTTTGGCGGCGGGGGCTATGCGATTAACCCGGGCGTTGGAAACTGCAACTACTGGACCGGCGGAATTGCCCTGACGCGCCAATTTGGCGACCGCTTGGTAGTGGGAGTGGAAGGAGATCGCCAAGGCGCGGATGTGGTCGACGGAAGGGCTTCGACTAGCCTTGGCATCGGCGCAATCTACGATCTGCCGGGCCCGCTTCGTCTGCTCGCCTCGGGCGGCCCTACTTTCGGGGATGGCGGAACTCGCGGTTTCCATGCCTTTGCGGCCGTTGGCATAGACTTCTAGGCCTGGTTGCGTTCAACCCACGCGACCGGGAATTCGAAACATAGTCCATGGCGTCTCTCCTCCATCCAGTCGCGGCACAATTGCGCAGCTGGATGGTTCAAGCAAGCAAGCCTTGCCTATGGCGTATGCAGTGGGCATGTCAGCCCCGGAAGGAACACTCATGGACGATGCCCAGCAAACTTCGTCGCCAGACTCGCTGGCGCAGGCGCCCGCTTCAGTCGCGCAGGCGATAGACCGCGTTACCCAGCTTGAGGCCGAACTCGAATCGGCGAGCGAGGCGACCACTTCAGGCGAGGCGCTCGTCCGCGCCCGCGAGGTGCTGCATCGCTGGGTCGATTCGGTGACCGGGGTGGTTGCCACGCCCGGCGTGGGCCGGGTTGTGCTGCTCCACACCGACGGCAGCGAATCCCGGATTGCCTCGCCGCAGCTGCCGATGCTGCTGGCCGAGCCGGTGCGCTGGGGCTGAGGGGGGAGTTTGCCACTCCGGTGATGTGCTGGTAACGACGACTCATCAAACTGCACAAAGCAGATAGTCACCGGAGAATTGCCATGGCCGAAGCCGATATCGACGTTAACCGTGCTTTTGAGGCCGAACCGCGCGTTGCCGATTATATTGTGGATGCCGATGTCCACGTCACCCCGCCGCCCACTTTCTGGGCCGAGTATCTTTCGCCGCAGTACCGTGATCTCGCGCCCAAACTCGAAGAGGGCAAGGATTGCGACTATGTGGTGTTTGAAGGCAATCGCCGACCGATCAACCTGATGCAGAGCCAGGCGGGCCGCACTTTCGACAAGTACAAGGGCTCCGGCAAGCAGTCCGACATGCGCGTCGGGGGCTGGATGGTTGGCGAACGGCTCAAGGACATGGACCGCGACGGCATCGACAAGGCCGTCTGCTTCGGTGGCGGGCCGCTCGGCACGGGCAATCTCGATCTTTACCTCGACAGCTTCGATGCCTTCAACCGCTGGCAATCCGATTTCTGCAAGGCTTCGGGTGGCCGCATGTTCGCCTGCGCCTACCTGACCACGGTCGATGTCGATCTCACGATCAAGGGCATGCGCGCGGCAAAAGCCCGCGGCGATGTTGCGGTCAACCTTCCGGCCTTCCCGCAGTCGGCCAGCCAGTTCACCAAGGAAGGCGCGGTGTGGCAGGCGATGACCGGTGATGCCACTGGCGTCCGCCAGTATCGCGATGCCGAATTCGATCCAATGTGGGCGACCGCAGTCGAGCTCGATCTGCCGATCACCTTCCACCTTGGCGCGCGGACTTCGCGTTTCAAGGACAAGACCAACTTCCTGTGCGACCTGCCGATGGGCAAGCCCGCCATGCTCGAGATGATCAACATCCTGCTCTATTCGGGCGTGTTTGACCGCTTTCCGAAGCTGCGCGTCGGCCTGATCGAAAGCGGCGTGGGCTGGATTCCCTGGGCCTGCGAATACATGGACCGCGCCTGGGAAATGCAGCGCCACTGGACCGAAGTGCCCAACAAGGAGAAGCCCAGCTTCTATTTCGACCAGAACGTCTATGCCTCGTTCATCGAGGATCCTGTCGGGGTGGAACTCCGCCACAAGTCCGGCGCGAAGAACATCATGTGGTCGAGCGACTACCCGCACTCCGAAACCACGTTCCCGCATTCGCACAAGGCCATCGCGCGCAATTTCGAAGGCGTGCCCAAGGCGGAAAGGGACTGGATCCTGGCGGGCTGCGCGGAGAAGTTCTTCGGACTGACGTAGGGCTGGGTTTCGCTGCGGGATGCCCGGCTTCGAACACCTGATCGGCAAGGAGCTGGAAAACGGCTCTTATAGCTGGGACGAACACCTGGCGATGCTCTATGCTGTCGGCGTCGGTGCAGGTCTGGCCGATCCTTACGAGGAATTGCAGTTCACCACCGAAAACACGCTCGGTGTCACCCAGCAGGTCATCCCCTCATTCATCGCGCTGATGTCGCCGGGCGGCGGCTGGATCCGCGAGTTGGGCTTCAAGGCGAGGCAGTGGGACGGGATGGACTGGGGCTATCCCGAAGGGCTGGTGCATGGCGGGCAGGGTTTTTCACTCGCCCGCCCGATCCCGGTCACCGGGACGGTGCAACTCTCGCAAAGCCTGATCGGGGTCTTCGACAAGGGCTCGGGTGCGCTGGCTATTGCCGAAACGCGCGCTACGCTTGCCGATAGCGGCGAACTGCTCGGCACCTCGCGCGCCGAAATGTTCGTGCGCGGGCAGGGCGGCTCCGGCGGACCGCGCGCGCCCGCGGACGAGCAGCCCTGGCCCAAGCCAGACCGTCCCCCCGATCTCACTGTCTCGATCGAAGTCCCCATTGGCCAGTCGCTGATCTATCGCCTGCTCGGCGATAACAACCCCCATGCCACCGACCCGGCGCGCGCCAGCGGCGATGGCTTTTCCAAGCCGATCTTCTTTGGCCTCGGCACCTACGGCTTCGTTTGCCGCGCCCTGCTCAAGGGCCTGTGCGACGGCGACGTCACCCGCTTCGGCGGCATGGACGCGCGTTTCTCGCAGCCGGTCCATCCAGGGGATCGCCTCGATACGCTGATCTGGCACACCGAAGGCGGCGCACGATTCATGACCGTGGTCGGTGAGGGCAGGGTGGTGATCGACCGGGGGATGTTCCGGTATGTGGGTTGAGGAGGCTCGCAATGACGAAAAGCGATTTTCCCAAGGGCACCGTCCACCAAGCAGGCATGGACCTGCAAACGGCCGTGGAATCGAACCCGGCAACGCTTGCGCATTGGAAGGGCCTGACTCCACTTGGTCGCAACGAGTTCATCTGTTGGGTCGAAGATGCAAAGCAGCCCAAAACCCGGCAACGCCGTATCAAACGAACCTGTGACGAACTGCTGGAGGGGAAAAAGCGGCCCTGTTGCTGGGCGGGCTGCATTCACCGCACCGACAAGGCACCGAGCCGATGGCAACAAGCCGTATTGATCGACAAGCATTCGCGCTGACAGATCTACTGGCAGTTCAGCCGCAGCACCATCGACGTCGCCACCCAACGGCGTGTCGCCGACCCTCTGGCCGCTTGTGTTGCCATGGCAGCGGCTGACCAGCACATATTGGGCCGGAGCACACAAGCGAGTTTGGGCTTACTCGGCAGCTTTCGGTGCAACACCGTGGCGTGCCTGCCACGCCTTGCTGTGCAGGTGATCGATCTCGTCCTGCCGGTCGCGCAGATAATCATCGCGCGTGTCGGAGTAAGGGTCCGATCCGCTGTGGAGGACCGCGAGCTTGTCGTCGAACTGGGCACGGTGATCGAGCGTGCGAAACAGGCCGACCGGAAGTACATAGTAGGGCTTGTTGAAGGGCCGGCCTGCCGCAATTGGCAGCAGGAAACGATCGATATTGGTGCCGATCAGATCGCGCACGGTGGTTGGGCCGATGATCGGCAAGTAGAGGAATGCGCCGGGCTTTATGCCGTAAAAGCCCAAAGTGTCGGCAAAGCCATTGTGCATGCGCCGCAAGCGGAAGGGTTTGCGCCTCGCCATATCTAGCAGCCCGCCAATGCCGATAGTCGAATTGATTGCAAAGCGGACCAGCACTAGTGCTGCCTTGCCGATGCGGTGTTGCAGCATGAAGTTCAGGAACAGGTCTGGGCCCTGCAAGTTATTGAGAACATTGCGGATGCCATCGGCAATCGGCAGCGGCATAATCCGCGTGTAGGCCATCGCGGCAGGTCGGATGAGTGCGCGGTCGACGCTCTGCGTAAATTCGAACGACTTGAGATTTATCGCCTGGAGCGGATCGCCAGGCGTGTCCTGCCGCGCCGATACCACGATGTCGCCCGGATCGGGTGAGGCGGCACCAGAGACAGGTTCCGCGACCTTCGCGGCTGCGGCGGACGATTCTGAGCGGCGAATGGCGAGCGGTGCGGGTTCGGCAAACGAAGCAACCGGCCAGTCAAGCTCGTGCAATCCCCCGGCAAATACCGAGGGCTGGACCAACGCTTCCGGCGGAGCATCATCCACCGGAGCCGTGCCTATCGTCATGACAAGCGCAAGGCCTAACGTGCTCATCCGATGCGTTGCCCCACGAATTCCTACTTAGTTGTAAACTGCCCGGCCTCGGCCTTGAAATTCTCGCGCGCGAATGCCCGCGCTGCGGTCGCGGTCTTGAACTGCTCGTCCTGCAACGCCGAGGAGACGATCGGATAGCCCTGCGAGTTGTAACGCGTGTCGCGCACAGTCAGACGGAAGTGGCCTTCGGCGTCTTTGTTGATCAGGAAGGGTAGAATGCTATCTCTGGACATGTGCTCGCTCCTTAGTTTGGTCTTGTTGTTGGATTTGCGGGCGTTTTGGCCGCAAACCAGATGATATGTTTCGCGCCTTTCCCGTTTTCACGGGCGCGCACGGCGACTTCCTCGACGGCTAATCCCGCCCGCTTCAGGCGCATTGCGAAAGCATCGTCCTTGGCCGCAGACCAGATCGCCAGTACTCCGCCAATCCTGAGGGCCGCCTTGGCAGCGCGCAGGCCCCGCTCGCTGTAGAGCAGATCGTTGGCTTCACGCACCAGACCATCGGGGCCATTGTCAACATCGAGCAATATGGCATCGAAGGCGCCAGGTGATGAACGAATCATCTCTGCGACATCGCCTTGCACCAGCCGCACCCGCGGATCGCTCAGGCAACCTGCGGCAAGCTCGTGCATAGGTCCTTGCGCCCAGGCTATGATCTCGGGCACCAGTTCGGCGACAGTGATCACGGCCCGTGCCGGCAGAACGGCAAGGGCTGCACGCAAGGTGAAACCCATGCCGTAGCCGCCGATCAGCACCTGCGGCGCAGCCAGCCCGGTGATGCGCTCGCAACTCAAAGTCGCCAGTGCCTCTTCCGAGCCGGCCATCCGGCTGCTCATCAGTTCATTGCGATCCAGCAGAATCATGAAATCGCGGTCGTGCCGGAACAGGCGCAGCTCCCCGCCTCCGGGAATCTGCGCTGTGCCAAGCAGTTCGCGCGGGATCATGCCACTTACGAACGGCCCTTGCGCGCAGCATAGCGCGCGTCGCGTGCAGCCTTGGCATCAGCCTCGGCCTTGAGCTTCGCTGCCACTGCGGACTCTTCAGCCTCGATGACAGCGAGTTCGGCTTCGCGCCTTGCCGCCTCTTTGGCAGCAATTTCGGCCTCACGTGCCTGCAACTTGGCAGTGCGCCGCTCGGTGTCGGCAGCTTCCTTGGCGGCAGCAGCTGCGGCCCGGCGTTCCAGTTCTTCCGGACTGGGCACCGGGCGCGCTTTCAGCTTGGCCAATGCGGCTTCACGGGCACGGGCAGCAGCTGCCGTCCGCTCCTGGAAGCTCGGTTCCTTGTATCCCTTCATTGGCACTCTTCCCCTCAGGCTTCCTGAAGGTTGACCGCCGAGGTCTTGCCGCGCTGGTCGGTTTCCAGCTCATAAGATACGCGCTGATCCTTGTTGAGCGTACGCATACCTGCGCGTTCAACTGCCGAGATGTGCACGAATGCATCGTCGCCACCGGTTTCCGGTGCGATAAAGCCATAGCCCTTGTCGGTGTTGAAAAATTTGACGGTTCCGGTAATCATAATGGTAGTTCCTGTAGTCATGTAAAAGCATTCGCGAAAAGCCGCGAATCCTGCGTCGTGAAGCTGTTGGGGAGATAAAGCGGATCGCTTGCGCGGGGCCCGATCATCCGTCGAAAGCGACGTGAGCGTGGGCTCCCTAGCACACGGCAGCCCGAAAAGATAGGGGAATGCGCGGGGCCGGGAATATGCGCGTAAGCATCTTGCAAAGCCTGGATGACTTATTAGATTGCACCTGCGGGCCGGGCCCCTCTGGCGAGACTCCATTATGGCGCCTCGTGATGTCGGACCGCATCGGGTAATTCCGGTGCATTGGGTCCTTGCTAACGCGGCATCCCAAGACCGCCGGACTGCTCGATTGGACAACCAACTGTTCCAAGGAGCTTTCACATGAAACCGAGTATTTTCCGCTTGATGCTGGCGCACCAGCGGGCTGACCTGGCGCTGCGACTGGAAATGGCACGGCGCCTTCCAGATAGCGCGCGCATCCAGACCCTGAAGAAGCGGAAGCTGCGCATCAAGGACCGGCTGCATGCGTTGTCGCTGGGTCACCGCGGGCTGACTCCCGCATGATCGAAGCTTTCACTTCGCCCGCCGCCCTGACCGCGCTGCTTGAGGTCCTGGCGATCGATCTGGTGCTGGCCGGCGATAATGCCATCGTGGTCGGGGCTCTGGCGGCAGGGCTGCCGCCAGAGCAACGCAAGCGCGTCATCATGATCGGCATTGTCGCCGCGCTGGTGTTGCGGATTGCCTTCGCGCTGATGGTCAGCCAGTTGCTCGGCATAATCGGCCTCGTGCTGGCGGGCGGTTTGTTGCTGCTGTGGGTCGCGTGGAAGATGTACCGCGAACTGCGCCATGGGGCGGCCAATGCGGGATCTTCGGAGGTGGCTGGCGACGGCTATTCGGGCATCACGCCGGCCAGGAGCTTCGCCGCTGCCGCCTGGTCAGTCGCGCTGGCCGATGTATCGATGAGCCTCGACAATGTGCTCGCCGTTGCAGGCGCAGCGCGTGAGCATCCCGGCATCCTGATCTTCGGCCTCGTGCTGTCGGTGATCCTGATGGGCGTGGCCGCAAATGTCATCGCCAAATATATCGAACGGTTCCGCTGGATTGCCTGGGGCGGCCTCGCAGTGATCGTCTGGGTCGCGGTGAAGATGATCCGCGACGGCTGGCTCGATGTGCAGCCGCATGTTCAGCTCTGGTTAGGTTGATCCTGCTAGAGCCGGGCACTTGCCGCGCGTGACGAAATGGAGGATTTCCGGATTATGAAACAGTTCTGGAAATCCTCCTTGTTCCCGCGGGCGATGATCGCGCTGGGTTTGCTCTTAGTGGTGGTAATTGCGCCGCTGGTCGGACTGCTGCCGGGTCCCGGCGGCATCTTCGTGGTTGCGGCAGGGCTGACGCTGATCCTGCGCTATTCGCTTTGGGCCAAGCGGCACTATGTGCGCCTCAGCCGCCGCTGGCCCAAGCACGGCGCGCGGGCCGACTGGGCGCTGCGTCGCAAGCGCCGCCCTCGGGGTCGCACTGTCACGGACTGATCCCCGGCCTTCGCGCCAAAATTACAAAGCCGCTTGCAACGGCTGCCAATTCCGCAACAATCGCACCATAACAAGCGATGGAGAGCGCAATGCAACTGGCAGGAACCCCAAGCGAACAACTGCCAGATGTGCTGGCCACGGGAATCAGCGACGCGACATACGTGTTCCTTTCATTCTCTTCGCGCGATCCGCAGGGTCGCGATGCCGAATACATTGCCTGGCACTCGCTGGATCACCGGCCCGAGCAATACCGGCTTGCAGCATTGCGCAATTCGATCCGGCTGGTTTCGACGCCGGCATGCCGCGCCGCGCGTGCTGCCGAAGCCGCGCCTTACGATGCGGTTGATCACATCATGACGTACCAGTTCGCAGGCACCGCTTCGATGCCCGAATTCGCAGATCTTGGCGCGGCGCTTGATCGCGGCGGACGCATGGCCCACCGCCTGCCCAGCGTCACCTATCTCACTGCCAGCCGCGCGGGTATGCTCGCCGCGCCGCGCGCCGTGGCTGGGGCCGACGTTATCCCGTGGCGCCCGGCGCTTGGCGTCTATGTCTTGATCGAACAGGGCGACCGCTCGCCCGAAGAGCTGCTCGATGCGCCGGAGGTTGCCGGCATATGGTGGTGGCAGGGTTCGCCCGATCCATCGGGCATGGGCAAGAATTGCGAAGGGCTGCAGGTCACCTATTGCTTTCTCGACGAGGACCCGGTCGCATGCGCCGAGG
>JBDSSP010000192.1:0-5942 GCA_039928735.1 Novosphingobium sp.
CAGTTCTGCCAGCACGGTCAGTCCGCCGACGCCCGAATCGAACAGCAGGACGGGGGAAGCGGGATCGGGAAAGCTGTCGGACGGCTCCATATTGGCCGCATAGCAACTTTTCCGCTGCGCGAAAGCAGGCAGGTAGCTAAAGGGAACGGACACTAGGGGGATCGGATGGATACGATTGGCGTAATTCTGGCGCTGGCTGCGGGATATCTCCTGGGCTCGATCCCTTTCGGCTTGATCCTCACCCGGCTGAACGGCGCGGGCGATCTGCGCGGCATTGGCTCGGGCAGCATCGGGGCGACCAATGTGCTGCGGACCGGGCGCAAGGGGCTGGCGGCGGCGACCTTGCTGCTCGATCTGGCCAAGGGTTTTACAGCAGTATGGTTGACTGGCCATCTGCTCCATGGTCCGGCGGCGCTGGCGGGATTTGCCGCTATCATCGGCCATTGCTTCCCGGTCTGGCTGGGCTTCAAGGGCGGCAAGGGCGTGGCGACCCTGATGGGAGTTTCCCTCGGCCTCGCCTGGCCGATCGGTGCGGCCTATGCGGCGGTCTGGCTTGGCATGCTGGCGCTGACCCGCATCTCGTCGCTCGCCGGAATGAGCGCCACTGTGGCGGCACCGCTGGTCGCCCTGGCGATCGGGCGTAGCGATTTTGCCCTGGTGCTGGCTTTGCTCGCACTGCTGGTGATATTCCTCCACCGCGCCAACATTGCCCGGCTACGCTCTGGAAACGAACCCAAAATCGGCGGCACCAAGACGTGAGCACGGTCTCGCAAGCCGAAGCCTTTGCGCGCATTCGCCTGCTGCGTTCGCCCAATGTCGGACCGGTCAGCTATCGCCAGTTGCTTCGCCGTTTCGGCGACGCCAGCTCGGCGCTGACAGCACTGCCCGATCTCGCCGGGCGCGGTGGAGCTGGCTACCGGCCAACTCCTGAAGCACGCATTGCCGACGAAATCGCCGGAGTGAAGAAGGCTGGCGCGCGCTATCTGTTCCACGATTCCAGCGATTATCCGCCGCTGCTCGCACGGCTTGAGGGAGCGCCGCCCATTCTGGTTGCGCGCGGCGATGCCGCGATTGCGGCGCGTCCGGCAGTGGCGATAGTCGGAGCGCGCAATGCCTCGGCCGGTGCAGTCAAGCTCGCTCGCCTGTTCGCGGGGCAACTTGCCGAAGCGGGGCTGACCGTGGTTTCAGGGCTCGCGCGCGGCATTGATGGCGCTGCTCACAAGGGCGCGCTGGCAGCGGGTCCCGACGGCGGCGGCACCATCGGCGTGATCGCCAGCGGCATCGATATTGCCTATCCGCCCGAACATGCCAAGCTTCAGGAGGAAGTGGCCCAGAGCGGTCTGCTGATCTCCGAGCATCCGCCCGGCACCGAGCCAATCGCCCGCCACTTTCCTTCGCGCAACCGCATTATCGCGGGGATCGCCGCCGGTACTTTGATAGTCGAAGCCGCGCCCAAGTCCGGCTCGCTGATCACTGCACGGCTCGCCGGTGAGGCGGGGCGCGAGGTCATGGCGATTCCCGGCTCCCCGCTCGACAGCCGTGCTCACGGCGGCAACCAGCTGATCCGCGACGGGGCCGTGCTGGTGCAATCGGCAGCGGACGTGATCGAACTGCTCTCGGCCTTCGATGGCACGCCCAGGGGCGTGTTCGGGCGATCGCGGTTTCGCGAAGACACGGCAGAGTGGTGGCCTGCGGACGACGAGCTGGCAGATGAGCCTGCCGATCTTGCGGCGCTGCTGACGACTGCGCCTGTCACCATAGACGAGCTTATCCGGCAAAGTGGAGACAGCTCGGCGGCGGTGCAACTGGCTTTGCTTGAGCTGGAACTCGCCGGACGTCTGTCAAGACATGCGGGTGGAAAGGTCTCGTTGTGCCTTTGACTTCGTTGTTAAAAGCCGCAATGTGCCAATGGAGAGGGCAATTCCAGCACACATCACCACACATTCGATCACACATCCATAACACGGGGGTTTCATGAAATTTGCAGTCAAGGCGGCGATCGTTATCGCCGCCACCGGGATCACTTTTGCCACGCCGATCATCAGCTGGGCCGGCAATTCCGAGCCGCTGAAAGTATCTGGAGCCGATGCTGCCAGAGGGATTACGCAGGTTGCCATCGGCGCGTTCAACGTCGGATTTATTTTCCAGTCGGTTGATGAAACCAAGGCCAGCGGCGGCCTGATGGGCGCATTTGGCGGGGCGACGAAAACCAAGAGCACGCTGGTCGGCGTGACGCCTGAAATGATGCAGAAGGTCACCGACGACGCCTACGCCGACTTCGTCGCGCAACTGGCTGCGAAGGGCTTCACGCTCCAGGATCCGGCAGCGCTGTTCGCTCATGCAACGATGACCAACCCGCATGCACAGGCTTCGCCGGTCGAGATCAATGTCACGCTGGAAAAGGGCAGCAAGGGCAAGGTCACATATTTCAAGCCCGCGGCGTTGCCTGCCCTGATTCTCATCCCGGGCGATTTCACTGGCAGCGGAATGAGCAGTATCGGTATCAATATGTCCGCAGGTCAAGCCGCTTACGCGTTGAGCTCTTATGCCAAGGCCAGCAGCGTTCCGGTGATCGACGTGACGTATATGATCGACTTCTCCAACACCCAGCGGCCCGGCGCGTTCAGCTTTGGTGGCCTGAAGGTCAATTCGGGGCTATCGGTTTCGGCCGGTTATTCCCGCCTCAGCTTGCTTTCGGCCAGTGGCAAGAATTCGGTGCTGGCCATCACCCAGCCGGTTGCGGTGGCTGGGGAATTTATCGAGCAGCAGGAAACTACGAGCGGCGTCGGCAAAACCACTCAGGCGGCGGCGAATGTGGCTGGCGGAGTTGCTGCGGCGTTTGGCATGGGCGGCATGCGCTTTGGCAAGACCCGGGAATACGAATTTACCGCAAAGCCCGGGAACTACGAGGAAGGCGCGACCAAGGCGGCATCTCTGGCGAGCGGACTGCTGACGGACAGGCTGGCAGGGTTGCGCTAGGTCTGGTCCGTAAAGCACGAATCATCGGCAGGCCGGTGCTTTGTCCCCCGGCGCGCACAGCACTGTGCTCGCAATGAACTGGCGTCCCCAGTTCAGCGTCGCAGGCGTTGTTCCGCCGCGCCATGCTGCCTGTTTTACGTGCATGTCGCTGCGCCCGGCGATTGCGAGCAAGATGAAGCTTTCGGGGCGACCGCCGGCGCTGTGCGGGCAATCGACCTGGAAGCGCACGGCGGGGCGGCCAACCACCGTAACATTGGTGACTGGCGAGATCGCTGCGCCCGGGCAGGCGCGCGGCAAGGATGCCAGGACTGATTGGGCGTAGGCTGCAGGGCTGGTCCTTTGGGCAAGGCCGGTGAAGCGCTGGGTAGTGACCATCCTGGTCCAGGCCTCGACTGTTTCGCCGAGCGGAATCTCCTCGCGGATCGATTGCTGGGCATTGCCTGCGGAATAGCCGACGACAAATCCGGGCAGAGCAGGCGCAGCCAGATGCTCGGCGCTTTGCGCCGACGCTGCTGACGTTGCGACCAGCATTAGCCCTGCCAACCCTATTGCCGACAACCGCATAATCGTGCCCCCCGCTTCGCCCCCTCGCACCATCTTGACGTAGCCCGCCTGAGGCCGTCACCATCGCGCGTGTGCGTACACATACGCGTAAAGGGAATAGTTTCCACAATGCAATTAGTCATCGTCGAATCGCCTGCAAAGGCCAAGACCATCGAGAAATACCTGGGTTCGGACTACAAGGTCCTTGCATCCTATGGCCACGTCCGTGACCTGCCGCCCAAAGACGGCTCGGTTCGGCCGGACGAAGACTTCGCGATGGACTGGGAACTCTATGGCGACAAGGCGCGGCAGGTCAAAGCAATCGCCGATGCCGTCAAGGGCGCGGACCGGCTGATCCTGGCCACTGACCCTGACCGCGAGGGTGAGGCGATTTCCTGGCATGTCCGCGAACTGCTCGCCAAGCGCAAGCTGCTGCCCAAACATGTCGAACGCGTCACGTTCAACGCCATCACCAAGGCGACCGTGACCGAGGCAATGAAGCACCCGCGCGAACTCGATCAGGATTTGATCGACGCCTATCTCGCCCGCCGTGCGCTCGATTACCTTTTCGGCTTTACGCTTTCGCCGGTGCTGTGGCGCAAGTTGCCCGGCGCCAAGAGCGCGGGCCGTGTGCAATCGGTGGCGCTGCGCCTGATCGTCGAACGCGAGCGCGAGATCGAACTGTTCCGCCCTCAGGAATACTGGTCGGTGATTGCCCGGCTGGAGCAGGGCGGCACTGCTTTCCCGGCGCGACTGGTCAAGTTCGACGGCGAGAAGCTTGAGCGCCTGAGCATTGGCGAGGAAGGCACTGCGATGCGCGCCAAGGCGGCCGTTGAAGGCGCGGTGTTCCGGGTTGAGGAAGTCGATACCCGGCCGCAGAAGCGCAACCCCTATCCGCCGTTCACCACCTCGACCTTGCAGCAGGAAGCGGCGCGCAAGCTCGGCTTTTCGGCCAGCCATACCATGCGGGTGGCGCAGAATCTCTATGAGTCGGGCGCGATTACCTACATGCGTACCGACGGCGTTCAGATGGATCCTTCGGCAATTTCAGACGCGCGCAAGGCGATTTCGGACCGCTACAATGGGCATTATCTGCCCGAAAAGCCGCGGCACTATGAGACCAAGGCCAAGAATGCGCAGGAGGCCCATGAAGCCATCCGTCCTGTCGATTTCAGCAAGGATCGCTATGGCAGCGGCGACGAGGGCAGACTTTATGAATTGATCTGGAAGCGCGCTCTCGCCAGCCAGATGGCCTCTGCCAACCTTGAACGCACCACTGTCACCCTGCGCGATCCCGCCGGGCTGCACGAGCTGCGCGCCACCGGGCAGGTCGTAAAATTCCCCGGTTTCCTTGCCGTTTACGAAGAGGACCGCGACAACAAGGTCGAGGGTGAGGAAGACGAAAGCGCGCTGCTTCCGGCCTTGGCCAAGGGCGATACCCCAGCGAAAAAGGGCGTCGATGCTGCGCAGCATTTCACCCAGCCGCCGCCGCGCTTTTCCGAGGCATCTCTGGTCAAGCGGCTTGAAGAGCTGGGGATCGGACGGCCTTCGACCTATGCCGCCACGCTGCAAGTCCTGAAAGACCGCAACTACGTTCGCACCGAGAAAAACCGTTTCTTTGCAGAAGAATCGGGGCGTTTGCTGACAGCATTTCTCGAGCGCTTTTTCAGCCGCTATGTCGAATATGATTTCACCGCGGGCATGGAAGACGAGCTGGACGAAGTTTCCGGCGGCAGGGCCGTGTGGAAGTCGGTGCTCGAAGCCTTCTGGAAGGACTTCAAGCCCAAGAGCGACGAAGTGATGGAGAAGAAGCCCTCCGAAGTCACCGAAGCGCTGGACGAGTTCCTCTCCGACTATCTGTTCCCCGCAAATGATGGCACAGACCCGCGGCTTTGCCCGAAGTGCTCGGATGGCCGGCTTTCGCTGCGAGGCGGGCGCTTTGGCGCCTTTGTCGCCTGCTCGAACTATCCCGAGTGCAAATTCACCCGCAAATTTGCTCAGCCGGGTGGCAATGGAGCGGAAGGGGGCGATGACGGCGAGCTTGGCAAGCATCCCGAAACGGGCGAGTCAATCGCGCGCCGGGTCGGGCGCTTTGGCCCTTATGTCCAGTTGGGCGAGGGCAAGGAGACCAAGCGCAGTTCGATCCCCAAGGACATCCCCGAGCTCGATCTGGACTGGGCCGTAAAGCTGCTCAGCCTGCCGCGCGCGATTGGCGAGCATCCCGAAACGCAGTTGCCAATCACGGCATCGATTGGGCGTTACGGGCCATACCTCGCGCACAATGGCAAGTATGCGAAGCTGCGTTCTACTGCCGAGGTGTTCGACACCGGCATGAACATGGCGGTCACCAAACTTGCCGAGGCTGCGGCGGGAGGGGGCAGGGGCGCCCGAACGGCTGCCGAGCCGCTCAAGACTTTCGG
>JBDSSP010000193.1:0-4264 GCA_039928735.1 Novosphingobium sp.
ATCAGGCAGGCATTGACCAGACCGGCGGCGGCGATGATCGCCGTGCCATGCTGATCGTCATGCATCACCGGAATCTTCATCCGCTCGCGCAGGGTCTGCTCGATGATGAAGCATTCGGGAGCCTTGATGTCTTCAAGGTTGATGCCGCCAAACGAAGGCTCCATCATCGCGATCGCCTCGATCAGCGCATCGGGATCTTCGCTGTCGAGTTCGATATCAATGGAATCGACATCGGCGAAGCGCTTGAACAGTACCGCCTTGCCTTCCATCACAGGTTTTGAAGCCAGCGCGCCGAGATTGCCCATGCCGAGAATGGCGGTGCCATTTGTGATCACCGCGACGAGATTGCCCTTTGCGGTATAGTCATAGGCCGTCGCCGGATCGTCATAGATCGCCTTGACCGGCACTGCGACGCCGGGCGAATAGGCTAGGCTCAGGTCGCGCTGAGTCGCCATCGGCTTCGAGGCGATGATCTCGATTTTTCCCGGACGAATGGTCTTGTGATAAAACAGCGCTTCGCGGTCGGTGAAACTGACGTTACTTTCTTCGGACAAAGTCATTCTCCCCGGATTTGCGGGTGCCCTAACCAATGTCGTGGCGTCGCGATAGGGGAAAGCTTGGAAAAAAGGCGCGGCGCGCAATCACTGGCGCATCAGTCAAAGCATTATTTGCAAATGCGAATCTATCTCAATAATCACAACGAATAATGCGACGCACTCGCATTAAGAATCAGGTATGCGCAGTTTGTTGGCCTCTTCCTTCCTCTCCCTCGCTGCATTGGCCTCGCCCGCCTTTGCCGGAAATAGCGGGGAGGCCAGCGAAGAAGCGGATACCATCTTCGTAACAGGCGCCAAGGATACCTATCGCACGCCCGAAACCTCCAGCGCGACCAAGACGCGGACGCCGATCCTCGATATACCTCAATCGATCAGCGTGGTGACCAGCCAGCAGATCAGCGACCAGAATGTGCGCACAATCGCCGATCTTGTCCATCCGATCCCAGGCGCGGCAGCCGGCCAGGGCGAAGGCCACCGTGACCAGATCATTCTGCGCGGCAACAGCAGCACGGCAGATTTTTTCATCGACGGGCTGCGCGACGATGCCCAGTATTACCGCGGTTTCTACAACATCGATCGGGTTGAGGCGCACAAGGGCCCCAACGCGATGATCTTCGGATGCGGTGGCGGCGGCGGGGTCATCAATCGCGTCACCAAGAACGCACTTGCGGACACTTACCGGAAGGATCACCCCGCGCTGGCAGGTGGCCATGGGCTATTCCAGGACCAAAGCCGAAATCAGCCAGACGACGACAGCTGCCCCGACAGGCCGCGCTGTGCCCCTGGTTCCGCGCCACCAGTTTTCGCTTTGGAACTGTTATGACCTTTCACCGAAATTCGGCTTGGGTCTGGGCCTCTACCATCAAACTAAAAGCTTCACCTCGATCAGCAATATCAGCGAACTGCCCGGCTACACCCGGATTGACGCGGCGCTCTTCGCGACCATCGCCAAAGGCGTCGAGGCCCAGCGCAATTTCGAAAATATCGGCAACGCAACTTATTTTCCGGCAGCGCAGAACGACAATAACATCAGCACGGGTGCCTCCTTCAACGTGCGATTTGGCCTGTCATTCAAGATGGAGCGAACGCAGTCTGGGCCCACTGCCTTGAGCCCGCCGCAGAATCGGGTATCGCGCGCAAATGGCCGAGCCCGCGTCCACCACTCCGATGATGACCCAATACTTTGGTCTGAAGGCCGAGGCCGGCGACTGCCTGCTGTTCTACCGGATGGGCGATTTCTTCGAGTTGTTCTTCGAGGATGCCAAGATCGCCGCGAAAGTGCTTGATATTGCCCTGACCAGTCGCGGCGAGCATCTGGGCCAGCCGATCCCGATGTGCGGTGTGCCGGTCCATGCCGCAGAAGGCTATTTGGCGCGGCTAATCAGGGCCGGATGCCGGGTGGCGATTGCCGAGCAGATTGAAAGCCCGGCAGAAGCGAAGCAGCGCGGGGGCTCAAAGACACTGGTGGCGCGTGATATCGTCCGCTTCGTCACTGCGGGCACGCTGACCGAAGAGGCGCTGCTTGAGCCGCGCCGGGCCAATGTGCTGGCGGCGGTCTGCGATGTTCGCGGCACATTCGGCATTGCGGCCTGTGATATTTCGACCGGGCGGATGGAGCTGGAGGAATGCTCACCCGAATCGCTGGGCGCTGCGCTGGCCCGGCTGGGCGCGAGCGAACTGGTGGTGCCCGATGGCTGGGACAACGCACCAGACCTCGCCATCCCTCGCCCAACTCGCGACTTTGCCAGCGACAGCGGCGAGGTGCGGATCAAAGCTGCACACGGGGTTGCGACACTCGATGGCTTCGGCAGTTTCAGCCGCGCCATGCTGGCTGCTGCCGGCGGGCTTATCGCCTATCTCGAACACGCAGGGCGCGGTTCGCTGCCCTTGCTGTTGCCGCCAATCGCGCGCCGCGGTGATGCGCATCTGGCGATGGACGAGGCAACGCGGGCCAGCCTTGAAGTGCTCACCAGCACGCTGGGCACCCGCAAGGGCAGCTTGATCGACGCCATCGACCGCTGCGTGACCGGTGCCGGTGCGCGGCAGTTGGCAGAAGACCTCTCGGCCCCGCTGACCGATGTGACCGCAATCCATGAGCGGCTCGAACTGGTGCAATGGCTGCTGGGCGATCCTTTGCTGCGCGAGGATTTGCGCACAGTGCTTCGCGCCTTGCCCGATGTTGGGCGGGCACTGGGGCGGGTTGTCGCCGGGCGCGGATCCCCGCGCGATCTCGGCCAGTTGCGCGATGGTCTCGGTGAAGCACGCCGGGTCCACGATTATCTCCAGGGCCGCGCTGAACGCCCGGTATTGCTACAACGCCTCCTCCCCCTTTTGACCGGACACGGCGCGCTGGTCGAACTTTACAATCAGGCTTTGGTGCCCGCGCCGCCGACCGAGCGCTCGCAGGGCGGTTATATTGCTGAACGCTATGACCATGCGCTTGATGCGCTTCGCCAGACTTCAGGCAACGCCCGCCGCGCCATCGCTGCGCTCGAAGCGAAGTACCGCGACGAGACCGGCGTTGCCGCGCTCAAGATCCGGCACAACGGCGTGCTCGGCTATTTTATCGAAGTACCGGCCAAAAATGCTGACCGGCTGATGGCAGCGGACAGCGGCTTTACCCATCGCCAGACCATGGCCGGCGCCGTCAGGTTCAACGCCGTCGCGCTGCACGGAGAAGCCAGCCGCATCGCCGAGGCGGGCGGCCACGCGCTCCTCGCCGAGGAAGCGCATTTCGAGGAACTGGTGGGCGAGGCGCTCGCCGTGCGTCTGGTCATTGCCGACACTGCTGCTGCGCTGGCTCGGATCGATGTCGCCGCCGGGCAGGCCGAACGCGCAGCCGAAGGCGGCTGGTGCCTGCCCCAGATCACTCACGAACCGGTTCTCGCCATCGAGGGTGGCCGCCATCCGGTTGTTGAAGCCGCGCTGGCAGCAAAGGGCGACCGCTTCATTGCCAACGATTGCAACCTTGGCCCAGAGGACCGGTTGTGGCTGCTTGGCGGACCAAACATGGGCGGCAAATCGACCTTCTTGCGACAGAATGCGCTGATCGTGCTCCTAGCCCAGGCGGGCGGTTTCGTGCCTGCGACCAGCGCCACGATCGGCTTGGTGGACCGCCTGTTCAGCCGGGTTGGCGCCTCGGACAACCTGGCGCGCGGACGCTCGACCTTCATGGTCGAAATGGTCGAGACCGCCGCCATCCTCAGCCAGGCCACCGAGCGCAGTTTCGTCATCCTCGACGAGGTGGGACGCGGCACCTCGACCTACGACGGGCTGGCCCTGGCCTGGGCAGTTGCCGAAGCGGTGCACGGTCAGAACCGCTGCCGCTGCCTGTTCGCGACGCATTACCACGAACTGGCCCGCCTTGCCGAAACCTGCGATGCGCTGAGCCTGCACCATGTCCGCGCCCGCGAGTGGAAGGGCGATCTGGTGCTGTTGCATGAAGTCAGCGAGGGACCGGCCGACCGCTCCTACGGGCTGGCAGTTGCCCGGTTGGCGGGGATTCCGGCGCGGGTTCTGGCGCGCGCCAAGTCCGTGCTCGACCGGCTAGAGAAAGGCCGCGCCGAGACCGGCGGGCTTGCCGCCGGGCTTGGCGACCTGCCGCTATTCGCTGCCGCGCTGGAGGCCGTCGAAGACAAGCTCGACTCCTTACGCGAACGGTTGGTCGATCTCGATATCGACGCGCTCAGTCCGCGCGAGGCGCTGGA
>JBDSSP010000194.1:0-13061 GCA_039928735.1 Novosphingobium sp.
CGCATCGTTCTGATCGGATCGATCACCGCCCAGCAAACCCACAGCGGCGATGCCATGTATGCGGCGACCAAAGCTGGCCTGGCGCATCTCGCCCGCAATTTTGCCCGCGAATGGGTGCGTCAGGGGATCAACATCAATACTCTGCAACCGGGCTGGATCCCCAGCGAGGCCAATGCTGACTGGTTCGCCAGCGCCCGGGGCCAAACGGATATTCAGGGCCTGCATCGCCGCCGCCTGCTCGCGCCCGACGCGCTGGACGACATGCTGCTCTATCTGCTGTCCGATCGTTCGGCGCAGGTGACCGGGGCGACTTTCACTATCGACGACGGGCAGTCTTTATGATGATTTTGGCCTTATGAAGATATTGGCATTATGACCGCGCTTGCCGGAACCCTGGTGATCGAAGTGGCGGAACGGCCAGCGGGCGAATATACCGCCAAGCTGCTGGCCGAACTGGGCGCGGAAGTCATCAAGATCGAGCGTCCGGGCGGCGCCCCAACGCGCGCCATGGGCCCGCATAAAGACGGGCAGAGCGCAGTGTTCGGTTTCTTCAACACCGGCAAGAAAAGCCTCGTGCTCGATCTCGCGAACAAGGACGACCGCGCCACGCTGGATGGCCTGCTCGCCCGCGCGAATGTGCTGATCGACGATCACGACGAGGCCTGGGGCGCGGCCTTTGGCCTCGCCTCCGCCACGGTTGCCGCCGCCCATCCGCATCTGGTCCACTGCATCATCACCCCGTTCGGCCAAGGCGCGCCGCAGGAGTGGCAGAAGGCGCATCCGATCAACGTCATGAATGCAGGCGGCTGGGCTTACCACTCGCCGACTGAAGCCAAAGTGGACAAGCCGCCGCTCAAGGGCGCTGGGCGCTTCCTGCCCGATTACGAGGCCGGGATCGACGCGGCGACTTGTGTTATGGCCTCGCTCCACCGCCAGCGCAAACGGGGAACCGGCCAGTTCATCGACATTTCCGAAATCGAAGTGCAGATCAACCGCATCGATTGCGTGCTCGATCGGCTGCTCGCGGGAGATGTCGAGCCCAGCCGCGAGCGCACTGCCTATGACATGGGCGGACCCGCGACCTGCTTTGCCTGCAAGGACGGCCACGTCTATCTGTTCATGACCACGCAGGGCCACTGGCGAGCGCTGGGCGAGCTGATGGGCAATCCGGCCTGGTTCAGCGATTTCGAACCCGATTGGCTCGAGTTTCATTGCACCCGGGACCGGGTTGAACAATTCCGCGTACTGTTCCGCCCGTGGATCGCAAAGCAGTCCAAGTTGGCGATAACCGAGGCGGCACAGAAGGCAGGCCTCGCTATGGTGCCGATCAACACCGCCGCCGATCTGCCGAAGAACGAGCAATTCATCCACCGCGGCTTCTTCCAGGAAGTGGCCGGCCTGACCTATCCCGGCCTGCCCTTCCGGATGAGCGCCTCGCCGCCGCGCATTACGGGGCCTGCGCCCGCGCTGGGGAAAGGCTGATGTCGATGCCGGAACGGGGCGGACCGCTCGCAGGAGTCCGGGTGCTCGAGATCACCAAGGTCTGGGCGGGGCCCTATGCCGGCAAGATCCTCGCCGCGCTGGGGGCCGAAGTGATCAAGGTCGAAAGCGCGACCAATCTCGACGAGATGCGCGCCTATGGCGGAGTCGATATCAATTCCGCGCCCTATTTCGTCTCGATCAACCAGGAAATTCTCTCGGTCCAGGTCAACATAAAGACGGACGAAGGTTTGGAACTTGTCCGCCAGATGGTGGCCAAAAGCGACATCGTTATCGACAATATCCGCCCGGGCGCGATGGAGCGCTCGAAGCTCGACTATGAGCACTTGCGCGCAATCAAGCCAGACCTCATCCAGTGCTCGATCAAGATGTGGGGCACCGATGGTCCGCTCGGCTATCAGACCGGCTATGCCCCCTGCTTTGCCGCACTTTCGGGCCTCACCAACCTGGTCGGCTACGAAGGCGAGACGCCCGAAGGCATGAACATCCGCTATGGCGACGCCACCGCCGGGGCCTGGGCGGCGCTGGCCTGCGTCGCCGCGCTGAACCACCGCGACCGCACCGGCGAAGGCCAGTTCATCGATCACTCAGCAGTCGAGTCAATGACCTGCCTGGTCGGCGACAGCCTGTTTGCCTATGCGCTGACCGGCGAAGTGCCCACATCCGATGGCAACTTTCACCCCGAAATATGCCCGCATGGCGCCTATCCCTGCGCCGACGACGAATGGATATCCATTGCTGCTGCCGACGAAGTCGAATGGCTGTCGCTGTGCCGGGTTCTTGGCGCAGGCGAACTCGCCGCCGATCCGCTCTACGCGACACTGGCCTTGCGGCTGGAGAACCGCCACGCGCTCGATGCGGCGCTGGCCGTGCTGACCCGGACGCACATCGCGGGCCAGCTCGCCGAATTGCTGCGCCAGGCCGGGGTTCCCGCTTTCCGCTCACAAAGCTCGATCGACCTGTGCGGCGATGACTGGTTGTGGGGCCGCGAAGGATATCGCATGGTCAGCGACCACAAAAACGGTAGCCGCCCGATCATCGGCCCATCGTGGCGGATGGAGCCCGACATGGCCAGGGTCGAACGCGGCGCGCCGCTGCTCGGCGAACATAACGATTATGTCTACCGCGAGATCCTGGGCCTGTCGCAGGATCGCCTCGACGATCTGGTCGCGCGCAAGGTGGTGGACTGACCTGCAACATTAATTCAACTGCCCACTTGCCAGCAGAGCCTCGCTGCGGCCAAATGCGCCCGGGAGAACTTGCCAGCAGCGCCTCGCTGCGGCCAAATACGCCTGGGAGAATATGCATGAGCAAGGTGATGGAGGGCGTTCGCGTCCTCGAAGTGGCGCAATATACGTTTGTTCCTGCGGCAGGTGGCATCCTCGCCGACTGGGGCGCGGATGTGATCAAGATCGAGCATCCAGTTCGCGGCGATACCCAGCGCGGCTTCCTCAACATGGGCGGGGTCCAGCTTGATCCGCTGCGCCACACACTGATTGAACATCCCAACCGTGGCAAACGCAGCGTCGGCATCGACATGTCGACGCCGGATGGCCAGGAACTGCTCTATGAACTGGCCAAGACCTGCGACGTCTTCCTGACCAATTATCTCCCACAGGTCCGCCAAAAGAACAAATTCGACATCGAACACATCCGCGCGGTCAACCCGGACATCATTTACGCTCGCGGCAGCGCCTGGGGCAACAAGGGGCCCGAGCGCGAACAGGGCGGCTTCGACGGCAACGCTTTCTGGTCGCGCAGCGGCATTGCCCACGCCTTTAGCCCCGAGGAAATGGAAGCCCCGCTGTCGCAGGCCATCCCCGCATTCGGCGATTCAATCGGCGCCATGTTCATTGCCGGCGGAATCTCCGCCGCGCTGTTCCACCGCGAGAAGACTGGCGAGGCCAAGGAGCTCGACGTTTCGCTGCTCAGCTCCGCGGCCTGGGCATCGGGCGCGTTGCTGGCGCAGATCATGGAAACCGGCGTCGCCATGCGCGCCACGATGCCGAAGTCCGGCGGGACGGCACGCAGCCCGTTCAACGGCAATTACAACACCTCGGACGGGCGCACGATTAACCTGTGCATCAACAGCCCAACCGGCTTGATCCGCGACACCTTCGAGCACCTTGGCCTGCCCGAGCTGGCCGACGACCCGCGTTTTGCCGAGCCGCGCGCGCTGTTCGAAAATGCCAAGGCAGTGAGTGACCTGATGGTTCCCGCCTTCGCCAAGCATGATTTCGCCTATTGGCGCGAGCATCTGAAGACGATGAAGGGGCAATGGGCGCCGGTGCTCAGCTTCACCGAAATACTCGAGGACGAGCAGGCCCTGGCCAATGACATGATCGTCGAAGTCGATGGCGCCGATGGAAAACCGCTCAAGCTGATCCGCGGCCCGGTGCAATGGGACGGCGAGCCGCTTGAAACTACCCGCGCGCCGCAAGCTTCCGAACACACCGAACTGGTGCTGATGGAACTGGGGCTCGAATGGGATCGGATCGAGGCGCTCAAGGCCAAGGGCGCAATTGCGTGAACCGAAGCGACCTCGATGGCCTGGGCTACCGGGGCAAGGTGGTGGTCATCACGGGGGGTGCCTCGGGCATGGGCGAGGCCGCCGCGCGGCTGCTGGGTGAACTGGGCGCAACAGTCCACATTGCGGATATTGCCGGGCCCAAAGTGTTCTGCGCCAGCTTCACGCAGGTCGATCTCGCCGACCCCGCCAGCGTTGTCGCGGCAACTGCCAGCCTCACCAAACAGGGTCCGATCGATTTCCTGTTTCCGATCGCCGGAGTTCCGCCCCATGCCGTCGGCGCTCTCACTTGTCTGCTGATCACCGGGGCGATCAGCCCTTCTTACGTTCAAGCCCGCTAATTCTCACACTTTCGGAGCACAGGCCCATGTCATCACCACCCCGGCCCCGGCCAAAACTCGACAGCGTCAACCGCGCCTTCTGGACCGGCGGCGGCGAGGGCAATCTCAACATCGTCAAATGCGGAGACTGCGGTGAGTTCACCCATCCGCCGCAGCTGCTGTGCCGCCACTGCCAGTCGGAAAATGTCACACCAACCCCGGTCGCCGGAACTGGCGAGATCGACACTTTCACGATCAATTACCAGCCGTGGGTGAAGGACCTGGAAGTGCCCTATGTCATCGCCCGGGTGCGGCTGGACGGGGTGCCGGGGGTTTACCTTACCACCAATATCATCGGCAGTCCGGTTGAGGACGTGAAATTCGACGACAAGGTGCGCGTTACCTTCGAAGAGCAGGACGGCATCTTCTATCCCCTGTTCGAGAAGGCAAACTGACATGGCGCGCGAAGCATATATCACTGGCGTCGGCCAGTCCGAAGTTGGCGTGCGCCTGCCGCGCCACCCCTTACTACTCACCATCGACGCGATCAACGTCGCGCTCAAGGATGCCGGGCTGACACTGGACCAGATCGACGGCGTCTTCTCCTTCCCCGGCAAGAGCAACGGCTATCTCGCCTTCTCGCCGGTCGGCACGGACGAGATCATCGAGGTTTGCGGCATCAAGTCCAAGTGGCAGATGGGCGCGATGGAACAGCCTGCACAGCTGTCCGCGATCGGCATGGCAGCCATGGCCGTGAAGGAAGGGCTGTGCCGCCACGTCATCTGCTTCCGCACGGTCTACGAGGCCGGCGGCATGGCCAATCCGGCCGAATACATGCCGCTGCAGCACAAGGAAGTCTCCGGCGGCTCGCAGTGGACCTCGCCGTTCTGGGCGACATCTGCTGCCTGCTGGACCGCGCAATATGCCCAGCGCCACGTCTACAAATACGGCATGACCCGCGAACAGCTCGCGCAGATCGCGATCAACGGCTCGAAGAACGCCATGCTCAACCCCAACGCCCGGGCAATCACCAAGGAAGAACTGACGCTCGACAAATACATGTCAGCGCGCATGATCACGACCCCGCTGTGCCTTTATGATTGCGACCGCTTCACCGATTGCTCGACCGTGATCATCGTCTCGGCAGGCGATGCACTGGATGAGACCTCGGCCGATCCGGTCCGGATTGCCGCGATGTCAGGCTCGGTCGATCGCTATTCATGGGACCAGGTTGAATGGTCCGCTGCCTATGATGCGGGGCCGGATCTGTGGAAGAACACCGACTACACCACCAAGGATGTCGATACCGTC
This sequence comes from Novosphingobium sp., assembly GCA_039928735.1. Taxonomy (GTDB): domain Bacteria; phylum Pseudomonadota; class Alphaproteobacteria; order Sphingomonadales; family Sphingomonadaceae; genus Novosphingobium. The sequence continues at coordinate 5,659 of JBDSSP010000194.1, forward strand.
CAGTTCTACGACGGGTTCGCGTTCCTTCCGCTGACGTGGCTCGAAGGTCTCGGCTTCTGTGAAAAGGGGGAAGCGCACAAGTTCATCGAAGGCGGAACCCGCATTGCCCGCGACGGCGAACTACCGCTCAATACCGGCGGTGGCCAGCTCGGTGCGGGGCGGCTGCACGGCTTCGGCTTTGCGCATGAAGCGGTGACGCAATTGCGCAAGGCGGCGGGGCCGCGCCAAATTCCGGGCGATCCCAAGGTGGCGGTGGCAACTTCGGGCGGCGGTCCGCTCGCGGCGGCATTGTTGCTGGCGCGCGATTGACTCGAATACGGAGCTAACTCTGCTGGGCAGATCGGCGCGCATGCTGAATGAAGGCGGGTGATGCCAGCGGCGAATTGGCCGCAGGAGCGCTGAATGCTGCGCACGAACATGGCATTGCCGTGCCGCGCGAACTGTCGATTGCCGGCTTCCGCGACAGCGCCATCGCCGCCCGGGCCTGGCCGCAACTGACCAGCGTTCGTCTGCCAGACGGCGTGATGGCCTTTGCCGCCGCGATCGAACTGGCCGGCAATGCAAGTACCCCGCCCCAGCCGGTCGAATTTTTCGGCAGCCTGGTGCTGCGCGCCTCGACCGGGCCGGTCGCCTAACCCTTTAATTCTTCCAGCGTGAAACCGTTTTGCGGTGCGCATTGCTGGACTTCGATGACGTTGCCCTCGGGATCATAGCCATAGATCGTCTTGACGTGGCCGACGTCCACGAAGTCGCGATCGTTGAAGGTCATGCCGCATGACTGGAGGAAGGGAATGTCCTTTTCCATCTCGGTGACATCGACACAGAAGTGGGTGTAGCCGCGATCATGTGGTTTCTGCGGATTGGGCGATTCTGGCGGCGGGGCCGAGTATTCGAACAGTTCGAGATAGCAGGTCCCGGCGCGCAGCATCACGCCCTTGGCCGCCGAGCCAGGCACGTCAACGATGTGGTCCATCATCGGCTCGTTCGCCCAGCCGAAGCCCTCGCCGACCGGCTTGAAACCGAAAGCTTCGCCATAGAACTTCTGCATACCCGCCATGTCGCGGCAATTGATGCCAACGTGATGGATGCCTCTGATCATCGCAAATCTCCCTTATTCCGGATCTATCCATGTGGTGTTGGTCACACGCGGCGACAAATACTTGGTCTTGGTCCAGCCGCCATCGACGACAATCGACTGGCCGTTGATCATTTCCGATCCCGGCGAACACAGGAAGGCAATCACAGCAGCAGTATCGGTCGGCTCGGCCAGCCGCGGATAGGGCGTGGTCTCCACATTGACGCGCTTGAAGGCCTCGTCGGCAAAGCGGTGCGCGACCATTTCGGTGCGGGTGACGCCAGGCGCGACGCAGTTCGAGCGGATGCCGCGCGGGCCATATTCACAGGCCATGTGTTCGGTCAGGCTCTTGAGCCCGCCTTTCGCTGCGGAATAAGCGCCACCACGCCGACCGCCGATATGCGCGAAAGTCGAGGTGATGTTGACCACACTGGCCCCTTCGCCCAAATGCGGGATCACCTCGCGGCACAGCCGGAACGGCGCGCGCAGCATAACGTTCATCATGCTGTCGTAGTCCTCGTCGGTCGCTTCATCGACCGGCTTGGGACTGCCGACCCCGGCATTGTTGATCAGGAAATCGATCCGACCGAACCGATCAAGCGCCAGTGCGACAATCCGGGCCGGCGCGTCATCGGCAGTGACATCCACGGAGATCGTCGCGACCATCTTGGGATCGCCAATCGCCGCCTCCAGCGCCGCCAGTTTGCCGGTATCACGCCCGACGCCAACCACTGCGGTCCCGGCCGCATGCAGCAGCTTGGCCGTCTCCAACCCGATCCCGCTGCCCGCCCCGGTGATGATCGCTACTTTCATATCCTGTCCGTTCCCACTTCTTGCATTAGCTACCGCTCGTTCCGCTGCTGCAGCATGGCGGACAATAGGGCAAGGCACTCGCTGACACGCACAATCAATATTCCCTGGAACGCTCCCAATACCAGCAAATCGTCATCACCCGTCACCACGGCATTGGCTTGCGCTCCTGCGGCACAGGCTAATACATGATCATCATCGGGATCGCGGGAAACCGGGCGCTCCAGTTGCGCCGGAACAATAACCGTTGTCAGGCTGGCGTAGTTTTCTGCATGCTGTGAACAACTGATCCCGGTCGCCTCGATTTGCCGGGCAAGGCGTGGCTTGGCCAGAGAACTGCCCAGCTCCGCGAGGAGTTTTTCACTTGTGAAAAGAATGACATCGCCAGCGCCACCATGGCCCATAATCTGACCGGGACTGCCGCCCCAGAGTAGGGCAGATATCACAACATTGGTATCGAGAACGAGACGAAGCGGATCGCTCAAGCCTTTGCTTTCCGCACCGAGTCGACGATGGCCTGCAATTCATCAAGCGTCATTGGCGCTTCACCATTAACACCGCCCTTATTTGCAGCCAGCCGTATGCGTTCGGCAGCCTTTTGGCGGACGCCGAGTTCCAGTAAGCTCTTGATGGCATCGGGCGCAAGCAGCCCTTCACGGCGAGCTTCCCGGGCCAGCTTGTCAGGGATTTCGAGAGACAATTCGAGCTTGGTCATCCGTGAGATGTTACTCCTGCATCGAACGGTTGGGAAGCCAGAGTTGGCCGCCTCTCCGACAGGGCGAAGCGGCCAACATTCCCATCCCTCAGGCCGGAACCCCGACCAGGCCCCGCACTGCCGCCTCGATCTCGTCCATCGATGGCACCGAGGCCGTCTCGAGGACGTTCGAGAACGGCACCGCCGCATATTTTGCGCCGATCCGCACCACAGGCGCGCGCAAGCGCTTGTGCAGGTGCTCGTGGATCGTCGCGGCGATTTCGGCACCGGGGCCGAATTTCTTCACGGCCTCATGCACGACGATGGCCGCGCCGGTTTTCTCGACCGAGGCGAGCACCGTCTCGACATCCCATGGCTGCACCGAGCGCAGGTCGATCACTTCGGCGTCAATACCCTGCTCGGCCAGCTTGGCGGCGTGGGCGTTGGCGTTCTGGATCACCCGGCCATAGCCGATAATCGTGACGTCCTTGCCTTCGCGGATGACCTTGGCCTTGCCGATCGGTATCCGGCTGCCGCGGACTGGCGCATCGCCGGGATTCCACAGCACCGGCATGTTCTCGACAAAGATCACCGGATCGGGATCGTCGATGGCGCTGCGCATCAGGCCATAGGCATCGTCGGGCGTCGAGGGGATCACCACCTTAAGCCCGGCGGTGTGTGCATACCATACTTCCATGAAATCCGAATGCTGGCCGCCGCTGCCCATGCCGGGGCCGGTCATGGTGCGGATAACCATCGGCACAGAGGTCTGCCCGCCCGACATGAAGCGCAGCTTGGCCGCGTGGTTCACGATCATGTCCGAACACACGGTCATGAAATTCATCAGCATGATTTCGACGACGGGCCTGAAGCCCATTATCGCCGCGCCGATCGCCGCGCCGGTGAAGGCGGTTTCCGAGATCGGCGTGGCCTTGACCCGATCAAGTCCATACTTGGTCGAAAGGCCTTTGGTTATGCCGCAAACTCCGCCGCCGGTGTGATCGGCGACATCCTCGCCGAGAACCAGCACGGTCTGATCCTCGTTCATGGCATCGTCGAGTGCCCAGTTGATGGCCTGGACCATATTGATCTTGTCGCTCATGCCACGAGCTCCTCTTCATAGACATCGCGGTACATTTCCCCGACATCCGGGAACGGACTCTCCAGGGCATAGGCCACGGCAGCTTCGATCGTGGCCTTGTGGCCCTGGTCGATCGCCTCAAGGTCGGACATGGTGGCATAGCCGCCATCAGTCAGGAACTTGCGATAGTTCGGCCAGGGATCGTTGGCCTTGTGGCTCTCCTTCTCGCCCTTATCCATGTAACTGTCGTCGTCTCCGAAGACGTGTCCGTGGAATCGGAAAGTGATCGCCTCGATCAGGCTCGGGCCTTCGCCGGCGCGAGCGCGGTCGATAGCTTCCTGAACGACGTTGTAGAGTTCGACAACGTCGTTCCCGTTCACCCTGTGGCCGGGCATGTCATAAGCGACGGCGCGCTTGGCGACCGAATCGACGGCACAGGTTTCGGTGAACTTGGTGTGCTCGCCGTAAAGGTTGTTCGAGCATACGAAGATGACGGGCAGCTTCCAGATCGCCGCCAGGTTAAGGCTCTCGTGAAAAGCGCCGATGTTACTCGCGGCATCGCCGAAGAACGCGAAGGTAACGTCGTCAGTGCCCTTGAGCTTGTTGGCCCAGGCCAGACCGCACGCGATCGGCATGGAAGAGCCGACGATGCCAGTGGTCACCATCATGCCGCTCGCAGGGTGAGTGATATGCATCGGCCCGCCCTTGCCCTTGCAGGTTCCGGTCGTGCGCCCGGCCAGTTCGGCCCACAGCTTGTCGACCGGACAACCCTTCGCCAGCATGTCATGCGTGCCGCGATAGATCGTCGAGATCGTGTCGCTGTCGCGCAGCTGCGAGCAAATCGTCGAGGGAATCGCCTCCTGTCCGCGGAAAGCATAATAAGGCATGATGAGCCGCCCGCTCATGATGACAGAACGCATTTTTTCATCGTTGTGATAAAGCAGGGACATCTTCGAATAGATGTCCATCAGCACCTCTTTGGGTGGAATGGTGTTTGCTGGCATGGTCCTCGTCCGGTTGGGCTGTGATTCGCCTTGGCTATTTGGAAGGCCCGCATAAGCCGCCCACTGCGATTCTGGAAACTGGCATTTTGCCGGATGAGGCGCAAGAGATTGTAGGGGCTCAGGGCAGTTGGATTCTGGTCACAGGCCTTTGCCGATATTGCTTGCGGCCCTTGGCCCGCGCGGACAGGCAGGCTACGGACCTTTCATTCCGCAGTTGACCTTCAGGACCTGACCCATGACCCAGACCCCCGCCGCCCTTCAGGGCATCCGCGTGATCGACATGAGCCGCGTCTTCGCCGCCCCGGTCGGCGCGCAGATCCTCGGCGATCTTGGCGCGGACGTGATCAAGATCGAACGACCCGGGGTGGGCGACGACGGGCGCGGCTATGGCACCGCGTGGATCAAGGGCAAGGATGGGCTCGAAACCCGGCAATCCAGCTTCTTCACCGTCTCCAACCGCAACAAGCGCTCGATCACGGTCAACCATTCCAAGCCCGAGGGTCAGGAAATCATCCGCGCGCTGGCCAAGGATGCCGACGTGCTGATCGAGAACTACAAGGTCGGCGATCTCGCGCGCTTCGGGCTCGATTACGAGAGCCTCAAGGCGATCAACCCGCGCCTCATCTATTGCTCGGTCACGGGCTATGGCCAGACCGGTCCGATGGCCGCCAAGCCCGGCTATGACGGGCTGTTCCAGGCCACCGGCGGCATGATGGCAGTCACCGGCATTCCCGACGGCCAGCCCGGCGCCGGGCCGCTGAAGGCCGGGCCTAGCCTGGTCGACTTCGTCACCGGCCACAACACCGCGCTCGCGATCATGGCCGCGCTGATGCACCGCCACAATACCGGCGAGGGCCAGTTCATCGACATCGCCCTGCTTGATACCTCGATAGCTATGATCAGTCACATCATGCAAGACTACCTGATCAGCGGCTTCGCCCCGCCCCGGCTCGGCAATGGCGGCAACGGCGGCGGCCCGGCAGATCTGCTCAACTGCAGCGACGGCATCGTCTATCTGACTGCCGGCACCGACGAGCACTATCGCCGCCTCACCGTGCTGATGGAACAGCCCGAATTGTTCACCGACGAACGCTTCGATTCCAACTTCAAGCGCGCCCGCAGCGGTCAGGCGGAACTGATTGCAATCATCGACGCGTGGAGCCGGGGCTTCACTGTGACCCGGCTGCTCGATATGTTCGAGGAAGTCGGCATCCCGGCGGCCAAGTATAACTCTCTGCCAGAAGTGTGGGAGGAGGAGCAGGTCAAGTTCCGCGGCCTTCGTGCCACCACCCCTCATCCGCATGCCGAAGCCGGTTCGGTTGACCTGATCGCCAGCCCGCTCGCACAGATGTCGGCCAGCCCGGCGACGATCCGCATGGCCCCGCCGCTGCTCGGCGAACATACCGACGAAGTGCTGCAAGGGCTGCTGGGATACGACGCGGATCGCATCGCGGAGCTGCGCCAGCTCAAGATTGTCTGACTCCCGTTCGCGCTCTTGACGCCCCCGCCGCATCGCCCTAACCCCAGATAATTCGAAATAGCGAAAAGGGGGTTCATGTCGCGATCATCTCCCGGAGTCTGGCGCGTCGCTGCCATTCTCAACTTCATTGCCGATCATCCGGGGCAGGCCTTCGCGCTGACCGATCTGGTGCGTGCGCTCAAGCTCAGCCGCGCGACTTGCCACGCGCTGCTGACCGGACTGGTCGAGGTCGGCTATCTCTATCGTACCGGTGACAAGACCTATGTGCTGGGCCCCGCGCTCACCGCGATTGGCCGCACCGCAGCGGAGCACTTCTCGCCGCTGCAGGTCGCCAAGCCTGAAATGCGCGCGATTGCCGATGGCTACGATGTCGTGTGCGGCGCCTACTTCCTCGAAGGCGACGTACTGCATCTGCGCGACCGTGCGGCCTCCGCCAGCCATGTCGCCTATCCGGTCCCGCTGGGCACGCGGATGAAACTGCGCTCGGCGCAGGCCGTGGTTTATTATGCCTGGTCGCAAGCCGATGCAGAGGCCTGGCTGGCGCGCGCCGAACCGCCCCCTTCGCCTGACAAGGCCAAACTGATGTTCGACAGCATGGCGTTCGCCCGCGAGCACGGCTTTGTCGTGCTGGTGCGCAACCCCGGCGTCATCTTCGGCGAGCCCAATGCCGAACTGCTCTCGAGCGCCGACACCGACGAATTGCCGGTCGTCCCGGTAGCAGCGGTCGAACCGGGAGGTGTCTATCCGGTCGCCGCGCTGATGGCGCCGGTGTTCGACGCCAAGGGCAAGGTTTGCTTCACGCTGGTGATGGCCGGCTTCCACTCCGCGATAACCGGGACGCAGGCGCTGGACGCCGGCGAAACGCTGCGCTCTGCATGCCAGCGGATTTCCGATTTTGTCGCCGGGCGTGGGCAGACTGGCGCGACCATAGCTACGACTGCTTGACGCAGGCGCGCCGCACGCCTAATTCATTTGCGAATTACAATTCTATATTTCGAATGAAACTCTGGGGAGAGTCAAGCCGTGTCCGACCAGATCGTAGCGCCCAACACCCGCGACCTTGATGAGCTTGCCCGAGAACTCTCCGCCTGGCTCGCCCGCCAGATGCCCGGGGTCAGCAATATCCGGATCGACAACCTCGATTATCCGCGCGGCGCGGGGATGAGCCATGAGACGATCCTGTTCGATACGCACTGGCAGGAACATGGCGCCGCGCGAAGCCAGGGCATGGTCGTGCGGATCAAGCCGCAGAGCTTCAC
>JBDSSP010000195.1:0-15050 GCA_039928735.1 Novosphingobium sp.
GTCAGCTTTTCGCTGGGGCGTTCCTCTAGCGCCAGCAGTTTGTGCAGCCCGGCCTGCACCGCAAGATCCCCGGCTGGCCAGATGTCACTGCGCCCCTCGGCGAACAGCAGATAAATTTCGGCTGACCAGCGCCCGATGCCCTTGATCCGAATTAACTCGGCAATCGCTGCTTCATCGTCTGCGGGCAGGGCGTCCAGATCGAGTGCGCCAGCATCTACCAGCTCGCACAAACTGCGCAGATAACCCTGTTTCTGGCGCGAGAGACCGCAGGCGCGAAGTTCGTCGAACTCTGCCGCCAGCAGCTTTTGCGGAGGCAGTTCCGCCCCGAGATAGGCCTCGAGTTTCCCCCACATCGAGGCTGCCGCTGCAACGCTGACTTGCTGGCCGACGATAGTGCGCATCAGGGTAGCATAGCCCCGCGCGCGGACGCGCGGCTCGGGATAACCGGCAATCTCCAGCGCCCGGGCAATCCCGGGTTCGCGGCACGCAATCGCGTCCAGTCCGTCGCGCAGCGCTTCCGCAGAAAGTCCCATTCCAGCTACACCTTGCAAATCGCCAGACTTGCAAGTAGCAGCCCCGGCAAAGCCCGGATAGGGCGAGCCATCAGAGGAACGATCATCCATGCCGCAGATCACCGTTATCGACCAGTCGGGCACAGAATCCAGCGTCGAGGCCACCAGCGGCCGCACCCTGATGGAAACGATTCGCGACAACGGCTTTGACGAGTTGCTGGCGCTTTGCGGCGGCTGCTGCAGCTGCGCGACCTGCCATGTCCACATTGATCCCTCGTTCATGGACAAGATGTCAAAGCTGAGCGAAGACGAAAACGACCTGCTCGACAGCTCGGATCACCGCAACGAGTTCTCGCGGCTGTCATGCCAGATACCGATCACCGATGCGCTCGACGGCCTCAAGGTCACGATTGCACAAGAGGATTGATCGATTTTCCCCGGAACGGGGAAGATTTTCTCGACTTCCCATAATCTGCGCCTGGCACTAGTTACCTGCTCATGACTGCACACTCGTCCACGCTCGACCTGATCGGCAAAACCCCGCTTGTCTTCCTCAAGGGGCCAAGCGAGGCGGCAGACTGCGAGATCTGGGGCAAGTGCGAATTCGCCAACCCCGGCGCCTCGGTGAAGGACCGCGCGGCGCTGTGGATCGTGCGCGATGCCGAGGCGAGCGGCACGCTGCAGCCGGGCGGCACGATTGTCGAAGGCACCGCCGGCAATACCGGGATCGGCCTGGCGCTGGTCGCCAATGCGCTTGGCTACAAGACGATCATCGTCATGCCTGAAACGCAAAGCCGCGAGAAGATGGACACCCTGCGCGCGCTTCGCGCCGAACTGGTGCTGGTTCCCGCCGCGCCTTTTTCCAACCCGGGGCATTTCGTCCATACCTCGCGGCGGCTGGCGGAAGAAACGCCGGGCGCGATCTGGGCCAACCAGTTCGACAATACCGCCAATCGAAAGGCCCACATCGAATCCACCGCACCGGAAATCTGGGAGCAGATGGACCACCGCATCGACGGCTTCACTTGTGCCGCGGGCACCGGCGGGACAATCGCCGGAGTGGGGTTGGGGCTCAAGGCCTTCGATGACAAAGTGACCATCGCGCTCAGCGATCCGCACGGCGCAGCGCTTTACAACTATTACGCCCATGGCGAACTTAAGGCAGAGGGCACTTCATGGGCTGAGGGCATCGGCCAGGGCCGGATCACGGCCAATCTCGAAGGCGCGCCGATCGATACGCAGTTCCGCATTTCCGATGTCGAAGGTATCGAGTGGGTGACGCGGTTGCTGGCTGAAGAAGGGCTGTGCCTGGGCCTCTCGTCGGGGATCAATGTCGCGGGCGCAGTGGCGCTGGGCAAGCAGCTTGGCAAAGGGTCGCGTATCGCGACGATCCTGTGCGATACCGGTTTCCGCTATTTGTCCTCGCTCTACAATCCCGTCTGGCTGCGGGAAAAAGGCCTTCCGGTCTTCCCTTGGCTCGAGGCTTAGTGTAGACGGGCCGCAATGGCTCAAACAACCCAGCCAAACCTGGTGCGGCCGGTCGCGGCACCTCAGCATTACGCGCCTCCCTCCAGCCGGGAACTTCGCGCGCAGGCTGTGCATCGTTTGCAGTTGGGGCTTGCGGGCCTCGCGGGAATGTTGCTGCTGGTTGGCCTTGCCAACATCATCATGAACCGGGCGCAGCTTGCCAATGGAGCGCAAAGTGCGCGAACCGATGTCTCCAAGGAGAGTTCCGCAAGCGATCCGCTGGCTGATATCGGCGTCGCCCCGGCAGCAGTTTCCAGTGGCACCGAAGCGGCTAAGAAGTCGGCGCGTTAGGCTTCGTCGGGCATTCCTGCTTGCCTTCGGACTGGCCAGCGCGAGCTGGGTTACGACCGTCGCGCCAAAAACATCGTCCATTGCTTTGTTCACCACGCTGCCGATCCTGTGGCCGGAGCGCGGTGATTTTCGCGGCCTGATAGGCAGCGATGCTCCGCCGCACTGGGCGCTTGCGATCTTGCGACGGCATGGCAACCTGCGGCCGCTCGACAGTCTGGCAAAAGCCGATGGCGGCGCAACGATGGCCTCCGGTAGCTTGTTGGTTATGGCCCAGCCGCGACCGCTGTCGCCGCAGGAAAATGTCACGCTGGATCGTTGGGTGCGCGGCGGTGGCCACGTGTTGCTGTTTGCCGATCCGATGTTGACCGCCGATTCCATCTTTGCGCTGGGCGACAAGCGCCGCCCACAGGATGTGGTGCTGCTTTCGCCGATCCTGACCCATTGGGGGTTGGAACTGCACTTCGACGAGGATCAGCCCGCCGGCGAGCAGCTGGCGGACTGGGATCGCGCGAAGCTACCAGTCAATCTGCCGGGTCGCTTTGCGCTCTTCCACGATTCCCGCAATTGCCGCCTGATTGCAGATGGGTTGGGCGCTCGTTGCACTGTGGGCAAGGGAAGGGTGCTCGCGCTGGCCGATGCGGCATTACTTGAAGATCGCGGCGCAGACGCGGCTGCAAATAATGCTGGCTTGTTCGAGCAAATATTGAATGCGGCTTCGACGCAAAACTGAGGCTTCGACTCGCGAATAGTCACAACCAAATGCACTCCACACCAGCTGACAGTTGAATTACGTCAGTCACGCCCGCACCAAAATGAGAACATTTGTAAAACAAAAGCAGGTTCGGGGCGGGTTTTTGCGTTCTGTCCCCACTTTTGGCGGAAAAAACCGCTGTATCCCGTATTTGCCCCTTTCATCCCGTAGATTCCCGGCTTAAGCATACGGTCCATCGAAAGGTTGAATCGTGCCGTGCCCCCGTTCCGGGGCCGAGCCGGACGTGCGCGCACGGACGGGCGGGGAGGAATTGTGATTGGGGGCCAGGGGCGGGCCTTCAAGAGTTGGGGGTGGGCGAAGTGGAAGCGGTGCGGTCGGTCATTTACAGCGGAAACGACTTTTCGCTTGTGGGCGACAAGGACCGCTTCGTATTGCCGCCCAAGTTCCGTAACCTGGTCATCCAGTCGAGTGGCGATCGGCCGACGCTTTATCTTAGCAAGCACCCGAAGTGGGATTGCCTGGTCGGGTTTGGCGACTCGCGGCGCTTCGAAATTGAAGCCGATCTTGACCTGCAGCAGCAAATGGCGCGCGAACGCGGTGAAGATTTCGACTATGATACAAAGGCGCAATTGCTGCTGGGTGGCTGCGAACCAGTGACTATCGACGGTAGCGGCCGCTTCGTGGTCCCCACTGGATTGATCAATCCGGGCTGCGTCGGCAACGAGATGCACTTCCTCGGCCACATCAAATTCTTCACGCTGTGGAACCCGGCCGAGCTCGAAAAGATGGGCGATGACTTCGCGACCGCTAAGTCGATGTGCGCCAGCTTGCGCGAAGCAGCGCTGGCCAAGGCCCGCAAGAAATGAGTTCCGCGCCGCACATCCCGGTCTTGCTCGATGAAGCCATCGCAGCGCTGGCACTCGAGCCGGGTGATGTCGTGATCGATGCGACTTTCGGTGCGGGCGGTTACACCCGGCGGTTGCTGTCGGCCGGGGCCACCGTCCATGCGTTCGATCGCGATCCCGATGCCATCTCGGCAGCGGCAAACTGGCCCGAAACCGCTGCCGAACCGCCGCGGCTGGTGCTGCATATGCGGCGCTTTTCCGAAATGGTCGAGGCCATAGCCGAGGCGGGGATCGCCCGGGTCGATGGCATTGTGATGGATATCGGCGTATCCTCGATGCAGCTCGACCAGGCAGCGCGCGGCTTTGCTTTCGCCAGCAATGGCCCGCTTGACATGCGGATGAGCCAGGAAGGGCAGAGCGCAGCCGATTTCGTCAATCTTGCCGACGAAAGCGAGATTGCCGATGTGATCTATCGCTACGGCGAAGAGCGTCAGTCGCGCCGCGTGGCACGCGCCATTGTCGCCGCGCGCCCGCTCAGCACGACCGGCGAGCTGGCGCGGGTCGTTCGCAAGGCGCTGGGGCACCGGCCAGGCGCTCCCAAGGATCCGGCAACGCGCAGTTTCCAGGCGATCCGCATTCACATCAACGGCGAGCTCGATGAGCTGGAAGCCGGCCTGGTCGCGGCCGAACGCCTGCTGGCGAGCGGGGGCAGACTGTCGGTGGTGACATTTCACAGCCTGGAAGACCGCATCGTCAAACAGTTTCTGCGCGAGGCCAGCGGTGGCAGCCCGGCCGCATCTCGACATCTGCCGCAGGCAGCTCTGGCCGCACCGGCCGTGTTCGTGCTTGCCGGCAAGGCCATTCGTCCCAGCGACGCGGAAGTTGCCCGCAACCCGCGCGCACGCTCGGCAGTGCTTCGCGCTGCCATCCGCACGGATTCCCCGCCCCGCAGTGGGCCTGCAGCAGCAAGGAGGGCGGCATGAATTTCAACCGCGATCGCGTCCGCTCAATCGGCTGGATGTTCGTTCTGATGGTATGCCTGGGATTGACCCTGGTGCTGATGGTCAGGGTCAATGCAATGAAAAGCCAGGTCCGGTTGGCAGAGCGCCAGTTGGTTGCGCTCAAGCGTGAGAAGGTCTTCTTAGAGACCGAGTTCGAGACCCGTTCCAACCAGCAGCAGTTGCGCGCACTCAACGATGTCGAATTCGGCTATTCCGCCCCGACTGCCGGGCAATATCTTTCTGGCGAGCGCCAGCTGGCGTCGCTGGGCAAGGCCGCTGCGCCCGATGCCCCGGCGCCGATCCGCGTTGCCAGTGCAATGGCTGACAATTCAGGCCCATTCCCCGCGATGGTCTCGCCGCTCAGCGGCAAGGCTATGGCGGCGGAGCCCGATGGCAAGCCAAGCAATCGCAAGCCGGTCGATACGGCCAGCCTCAGCCGGCGCCTGTCGCGCATTCCGGCCCAAGAGGTGATCCGCGAATGAACGCTGTGAGCGTCACCGCTACGATTGCGCCGGGTCGCCGGCAGCTGGTCAATGTTCGCCGCGAGCTTTTGTTGACAGCTAAAATGCGTGTGGTGTGGCTGCTGGTGCTGTTCGCAGTGATTGCAGCCACCGCGCTGTTTCGTATCGCTCTGCTTGGCGTGTTGCAGCCCGCTTCATCCAGCCAATCGATGCATGACGCGCTACTGCCGCCGCGGGGAGACATCGTTGACCGGAATGGCATACCCCTGGCGCGTGCCTTTCCGGCCTATTCGCTGTGGTTCAATCCCAAGGCCATGGGCGATGGCGGCTCCCCGCTGGTGAGAAGCCCAGCAGAAGTAGCCGCCGCGCTGGTCCACATCTTTCCGGATGAAGATCTGGCCAAGCTCACCGCGCGGCTGGCTTCTGGCGAGGCGGGCTACCTCAAGCGGCGGATACTGCCGGAGGAAGCCAACCGGGTGCATGCGCTCGGCGAGCCCGCGCTCGAATCGCCGTTCGAGAACGAGCGCCTCTATCCGCAGGGTTCGATGGCCGCGCATGTGCTCGGCTTTGTTGCAGCCGACGGGCATGGCCGGGTTGGCATGGAGCAGGTGTTCGATAAGCAACTGACCGATCCAGTCGCGCGCGCAGTGCCCTCGGTGCTGTCGCTCGACACCCGCGTCCAGGGTGCGCTGGAGGAAGAGCTTTACCGTGGCATGCGCGACAGCCAGGCCAAGGGTGCCGCCGGGATCGTGCTGGATGTCGACACTGGTGAAGTGCTGGCTCTCGCTTCATTGCCCGGGTTCGATCCCAATCTCATCAACAATGCCGGTGCCGCCAATATTTTCAATCGCATGAGCAACCAGGTCTATGAACTTGGTTCGGTGATGAAGCCAATCACAGTCGCTGCGGCTATCGACGGGGGTGTGGTGACGAATCTCGCTCAGAGATATCCTGCTGGTGCGCCGCTCAAAATCGGTGGTTTCGAAATCCACGACGATGAAAACTTCGGACCATCGCTGAACGTTCCTGAAGCGCTCGTCCACTCCTCGAACATCGTGCTTGCACAAGTCGGCGACAGGCTTGGCGGACATGCCTTGCGCCAGACCATGACGTCGCTCGGATTCAACGAGCGTCCTTATATAGAATTGCCTGCGAGAGGCATGCCGCTGTGGCCAAGGTCACAGGACGGTGGTGAATGGTCACGAATTACGACGATGACGGTGAGCTTCGGACACGGCATTGCGATCAGCCCGCTTCATCTTGCCTGCGCCTACGCCGCGCTGGTCAATGGCGGTGTCTGGCGGCCTGCGACGCTGTTGAAGGTTGATCCGGGGCATATTCCGGCTGGGCGCCGCGTTTTCCGAGCCGCCACCAGTGCGCGGATGCGCCAATTGCTGCGGATGATTGTTGCCGACGGCACTGGCCGCAAGGCCAATGCCGCGGGCTTCCGGGTTGGAGGAAAAACTGGTTCCGCGGAAAAGCCAGGCGCTCACGGCTATCAGAAGCGTTCGCTGATCACGACTTTCGCCGCGGCCTTTCCGATGGACCATCCGCGTTACGTTGTCCTGGTCACGCTTGATGAACCGCAGGGCACGACCGCCACTTCGGGTCAGCGCACTGCCGCCTGGAACGCCGCACCTGTGGTCGGCCGGGTTATACCGCGGATCGGCCCCACGCTGGGAATCATGCCGGATGAGACCCGCGACATCGATATTTCAGATATCTCGCCACTGGTCGGCAATGGAAACGGCGGGTGAAGCTGGGCGCGCTGGCCAGCGCCGCAGGTCTGCATTTCCAGGGCGGTGCTGATGCGCCCGTAACCGGCTTTGCCATTGATCACCGCAAAGTTGCGCCGGGCACTGTGTTCGGCGCGTTCGAAGGCGCAGCGGTCAATGGCGAGGACTTTATTCCGGCCGCGATTGCTGCCGGTGCAGTCGCCGTGGTGGCGCGCCCGCAAGCCAAAGTCAGCGGTGCGATCCACATTGCCGACGCCACCCCGCGCCGTGCCTTTGCCCGGCTCGCGGCGCAGTTTTTCACGCCAGTGCCTGAAACCATCGTGGCCGTGACGGGCACCAACGGCAAGACCTCGGTGGCCGAGTTGACCCGCCAGCTGTGGCGCATGGCCGGGCACTCGGCCGCCTCGATCGGCACGCTGGGCGTGACTACAAGCGATGACAGCGTGACCACCGGCCTTACTTCGCCCGACATTGTCACGTTCCTGTCGAATGTCAGCGGCCTCGCTCGCGAAGGTGTCACGCATCTTGCCTACGAGGCATCGAGCCATGGCCTCGCGCAATATCGCGGCGAAGGCGTTCCCGTCATGGCCGGTGCCTTCACAAACCTCAGCCGCGATCACCTCGATTATCATGCCACGATGGATGACTATTTCGCTGCCAAGATGCGGCTGTTCGACGATGTGGTTGCAGCCGGTGGCGTAGCGGTGGTCTGGACCGACGATGCTTGGTCGGAGCAAGCGATTGCCCATGCCCAAAGGCGCGGGCTGCGCCTGCTGACGGTCGGCACGGCAGGTGAGGAAGTTCGGCTGCTATCGCGCACCCCGAGCCAGCTAGGGCAGACCCTCGAGATCGAACATACTGGCCAGCAGCGGCGCATCAACCTCCCATTGATCGGAGCTTACCAATCGGCCAACGCACTGGTCGCCGCCGGGCTGGTGCTGGCAACAGGCGGCAAGGCCGAGGCGACCTTCGACGCCATGGCGCGACTTCAGCCCGTGCGCGGCCGGCTCGAGCGCGCGGCGATTACGCCATGCGGTGCGCCGGTCTATGCCGATTATGCCCATACCCCCGATGCTCTGACGGCAGCGATCACCGCGTTGCGGCCGCATGCCACGGGCCGGATCATCACCGTGTTCGGCGCAGGCGGGGACCGGGACCAGGGCAAGCGGCCCGAGATGGGCCGGGCCGCGCTGGCTCATGCCGATGTGGTTATCGTCACCGACGACAATCCGCGCGGCGAAGACGCCGCCAGCATCCGGACGATGGTCATGTCGGGCGGCGAGGGCGCACGCGAGATTGCTGGTCGCCGCGAGGCTATTGCCGCCGCGATCGCCGAAGCAAAGGTCGGAGATATCGTTCTGATTGCGGGCAAGGGGCACGAACAGGGGCAGATCGTGGGCAGGGGCGATGCGATGCGCGTGCTGCCGTTCGACGACGTCGCCGTGGCCAGGGAGTGTGCCGCAGCTCCCGGAAAGGAAATGGCATGAACGCGTTTCGCAGCATTCTGGAATGGCCCGCCGCCGCCAACGATGATCGACCGCTGGTGCTGTGGGACAGTGATGCCCTGGCCTATGCCACGCACGGCCACGCGGCAGGCGATTTTGTCATCTCGGGGGTCGAAATTGATTCGCGCGATGTCATGCCTGGCGATCTTTTCTTCGCGCTGATCGGCGAGAGCACTGACGGCCATCGTTTTGTCGATGGGGCACTGGCCAAGGGCGCGGCGGCAGCGGTAACCGATCGTGCGATTGATGGCCCGCATGTCCGCGTTGCCGACACCACCGATGCACTGGTTGCGCTGGGTCAGGCCGCGCGCTCGCGCAGCGATGCCCGCATCATCGGCGTGACTGGCTCAGTCGGCAAGACCGGAGTCAAGGAAGCGATATTCGCGGCGCTGGACCGTTCCAGCCGAGGCGCCGCCCATCGCTCGGTCAAGAGCTATAACAACCATGTCGGCGTGCCACTCAGTCTCGCCCGGATGTCTTCGCGCAGCCGATATGGCATATTCGAGATGGGCATGAACCACGCGGGCGAAATTGCCGCGTTGACCCGTCAGGTCCGACCGCATGTTGCAGTCATCACCACCATTGCTCCGGCGCATATCGAGATGCTCGGCAGCGAAGAGGCGATTGCCGATGCCAAGGGTGAGATATTCGAGGGGCTGGAGCCCGGAGGAGTCGCAATTATTCCAGCAGACAGCCCCCATTATGCCCGGCTGAAGGACAAGGCACAGCGTCATGCAAGCGCGGTCGTGTCGTTCGGCCGGGCACCCTATGCCGATGTGCGACTGCTCGATGCCGTGGCGGCGCCGGGTGGAGGCACACTGGTGACTGCGGATCTAGGTGACCGGCGGCTGTGCTATACAGTGGCCGAGCCGGGCGATCACTGGGTGACCAATTCGCTGGCGGTGATGGCGGCCGTGCGTGCGGTAGGCGGCGATCTGGGAGCCGCTGGCGTGGCGCTAGCGGAAATGAGCGGGATGCCCGGTCGCGGTGCCCGGTCGGATATTGCGGTGGAAGGCGGAACGGCGCTGCTGATCGACGAGAGCTACAATGCCAATCCTGCCTCTATGCGCGCAACGCTGACCCAGCTTGGCAAGACTCCAGCCAGGCGCCGCATCGCAGTGCTGGGCGCGATGAAGGAGCTGGGCGCGCATGGTCCGGAATTCCATGCGGCATTGGCCCAGCCGCTGCGCGAAGCAGGGATCGATTATGCCATTCTGGTTGGCGACGAAATGAGTTCGCTCGCCGGTGAACTGGGGAAAGAGGCGGCTACTACGCTTGGCAAAACGCTGCCCTTCGCCCATTGCCAGAATGCGTCCGACGCGCGTGAAGCCCTGGGCCGTTTCGGTCTGGTGCGGGGCGACGCGATTCTGGTCAAGGGGTCGAATTCGGTTGGGCTGGGCGCTTTGGTCGCAGAGCTGACCGGCAAAAAGGGTTAGGCCAAATGGCTCTAGATTGTTCAGCGCGATGCTTTATCTGATCGCGGAATACTTTCATTTCGAAGGCCTTGCGAACCTCATTCGCTATCAAAGCTTCCGCGCGGGTGCCGCGCTGATGACTGCCATGGTGATTGGTCTGGTGATCGGTCCGCGCTTCATCAACATGCTGCGCGTTCGCCAGGGCAAGGGCCAGCCGATCCGCGAAGACGGGCCGCAAAGCCACTTTGCCAAACGCGGTACGCCGACCATGGGCGGGCTGATGATCCTGATTTCACTGGTTATTTCCATGCTGGCGTGGATGGATCTGACCAATCCATTCGTTTGGGCCTGCGTGGCGGTGACCATCGGATTCGGCGCGATCGGCTTCATGGACGACTATGACAAGGTGACCAAACGTAGCCACAAGGGCGTATCGAGCCGGATCCGGCTGCTGCTGGAATTTGCAGTTGCTGGTGTGGCTGCATGGCTGATGGTCAATCAGACTAATCTCTATGTGCCCTTCGTTTCGGACCGTTATATTCCGCTGGGGCCATTCTACTATGTCTTCGCCGCGACGGTGATCGTCGGCTTTGGTAACGCGGTTAACCTGACGGATGGACTTGACGGACTCGCCACCATGCCGGTGATTGTGGCGGCCGGGGCGTTTGCGATCATCGCCTATCTCGCAGGGCGCGTCGATTATGCCCACTACCTCGGCATTCCCCACGTGCAAGGCGCAGGCGAGTTGGCGATCCTGTGCACGGGAATCATGGGCGCCGGGCTGGCGTTCCTCTGGTTCAATGCGCCGCCCGCTGCGGTGTTCATGGGCGATACTGGCAGTCTGGCGCTGGGCGGCGCGCTGGGGGCGATCTCGGTGGCGTCGCACCACGAAATCGTGCTGCTGATCATCGGCGGCCTGTTCGTGCTGGAAACCGCCTCGGTCATCATCCAGGTATTCTGGTTCAAGCGAACCGGCAGGCGAATTTTCCGGATGGCCCCGATCCACCACCACTTCGAACAGAAGGGCTGGGCGGAATCGACCGTGGTAATCCGCTTCTGGATCGTTTCGATCATCCTCGCGGTGATCGGTCTGGCGACTCTCAAACTCAGATGATCAAGTCCCCCGCCTTTGCCGGCAAACGCTACGCCGTTCTTGGCCTCGCCCGTTCGGGAACTGCCGCGGTCGAGACGCTGTTGGCGAGCGGGGCGCGGGTTACCGCCTGGGATAGCCGCGAGGAGCCGCGTCACGCGCTGGCAGCCCGGCATGGTACAGAGCTGAACTTCGAGGATCCGACGAGCATAGACCTGGCCGGATTTACGGCATTGGTGGTTTCCCCCGGCGTGCCGCTTAATCGCCATCCGATCGCAGAAGTCGCGGCGACTGCCGGTGTCCCGGTGATTGGCGACATCGAGCTGTTTGCCCAGGCGCGTGCTGACTTGCCGGCGCACCGCGTGGTCTGCATCACCGGCACCAATGGCAAATCGACGACTACTGCGCTGGTCCACCACTTGCTCAAGAGCGCGGCGCTGCCGGTGCGGATGGGCGGTAATATCGGCATTCCGGTGCTCGAACAGGAACCGCTGGCCGCTGGCGGCGTCTATGTGCTTGAGCTGTCGAGCTATCAGATCGATCTGACTTTCAGCCTGCATTGCGAAGTTGCGGCGCTGCTCAATATCACGCCCGATCACCTTGATCGCTATGAAGACTTTGCCGCCTATGCCCGGTCCAAGGCGCGGCTGCTGGCGATGCAACTTCCTACCCAGCACGCCGTGTTCGGAGTCGGCGACGCGGAGACTGGTACGATTGCCGATATCGAAGCCATGCGGCGATCGCCTGGCTTCGTCCACCGGGTAAATGGGTCGGATATTGCCGCGATGCAGCCCGACTGGCCGTCGCTGCAAGGCCCGCACAACCTGCAGAACGCTGCCGTGGCCGTCGCCATTGTCGAAGCGCTGGGCCTGAGCCAGGGGCAGTGGAGCGCGGCCCTGCCGACCTTTCGCGGCTTGCCGCACCGCATGGAACGCGTCGCCAAGGCCGGCGGCGTGCTGTTCATCAATGATAGCAAGGCGACCAATCCAGCCTCGGCAGCCCCAGCGCTCGGCGCGTTTCCGCCGCGTCCGGAATTCGGCAATGTCCGCCGCATCCATTGGATTCTGGGCGGTCTGCCCAAGAGCGATAGCCTGGCCGAATGCGAGCCGTTCTTCGACAATGTCGCGGCGGCCTATGTGATCGGCGAAGCCGGGCCACTGTTTGCCCGGCTGCTCGAACCGTTCATGCCAGTCAACCGCTCTGAGATGCTGAGCGAGGCGATCCGTCAGGCGATTGCCGCGGCCCGGCCGGGGGATATCATCATGCTTTCGCCGGCCTGCGCCAGCTTCGACCAGTTTAGAGATTATGAAGCGCGCGGCGATGCTTTCCGCCAGATTGTCGATGCCTTGACCGAAGCAACGCCGTCCGAACCGGCGCAAGATGCGGGGGCAAAATCCTGATGGCCACCAAACCCGTCCATTCCGCCGCAACGATAGCCGCCACTGCTGGCGCGCGCTATCGCAAGGGGCGCCGCAGCGAATTGGTGATCTGGTGGCGCGAGATCGACCGGGTTCTGCTTGCACTGATCCTGACGCTGATGGCGATCGGCACGGTTGCGGTGCTCGCGGCTTCTCCGGCCAGTGCGCGGCGCCTATCGACGACTACCGGGAAAGTTGACGATCTGCATTTCTTCTTCCTGCACCTGCGCTGGCAGTTCCTCGGACTCGTCGCGATGTTCGGCGCTTCACTGCTGCCACGCGAGATGGCGCGGCGCGCGGGAATTGTGCTGGGCTTTGCCATGCTCGCGGCGCTGATGCTGGTGCCTCTCGTCGGAACTCAGGTCAACGGCGCGCGGCGCTGGCTAAATCTCGGCATTTCGCTGCAACCGTCCGAATTCCTCAAGCCCGCCTTTGCGATCGGCCTCGCCTGGATCTTGTCCTGGCGGGTGCGCGATCCTAATCTACCGGTGATGCGCCTTGCGCTGGGTTTGATGGCGCTGGTCGCGACACTGCTGATGGCCCAGCCGGACTTCGGCTCGGCCTTGTTGTTTTCGGCAGTGTGGTTTTCGCTGATGCTGCTGTCGGGGCTGGAGATGAAGCGCATCCTTCTCGCCGGGGCTGGCGCGGTCGCTGTGCTCATTGCGGCCTACGTATTTTATGACAATGCACGCCACCGCATCGATGCATTCCTAGGCGGCGGCACAGCCTTCGACCAGGTCGATCTCGCCCAGCGCACCCTGTTGGCGGGGGGGTGGACCGGCAGCGGGCTGTGGCTTGGCACTCGCAAGCTGGCGCTGCCCGAGGCGCATACCGACTACATCTTCTCGGTGATCGGCGAAGAATTCGGCCTGCTTGCCTGCATGGTTGTGGTGATACTTTATCTGGCGATCATCGTGCGGGTGCTGCTGCGATTGGTCGAGGAGGAGGATCTGTTCGCGGTGCTCGCCGCAACCGGCCTCACGGCCCAACTCGGCGGGCAGGCTTTCATCAACATCCTCGTCAATCTGCAACTGTTTCCGTCCAAGGGCATGACCCTGCCGCTGATTTCCTATGGTGGTTCATCGACCGTGGCTCTGTGCCTTGGCGTTGGCTTTTTGCTGGCGATCACGCGGCGCAATCCGTTCATTAAAGGCGAGCGGCCCAATGGGCAAAAGGGCGCGGCAAAGCAGGGCGGAAAATTGGCCCGGCGCGCGACATGGGGGCTGAAATGACTGGCGTAACGCGGCACTATGTCCTCGCGGCAGGCGGCACTGGCGGCCACCTGATCCCAGCCTTCGCGCTGGCAGTCGAGCTCGAGCGACGCGGGCATCATGTTGCGCTGATCACAGACCAGCGCGGCTCGACCATCCCCGGCCGCCCGGCGGCGCTGACCTCGCATGTCCTCCCCGCCGGGCGCATCGGCGGGCTTAATCCACTGGGCTGGCTGCGCGGGCTCTCCGCGATTGCGGAGGGGCGGCGCATGGCGCTGCGCTTGTTCGAGAGCTTCGACCCATCTGCCGTTGTCGGCTTTGGCGGCTACCCGGCGCTACCCACGTTGCTCGCGGCGACTTCAGCCAAAATCCCCACAATTCTGCACGAGCAGAATGCGGTGCTTGGCCGGGTCAACCGGTTGCTAGTCGGCCGCGTCGATGCGATTGCCACGGCTTACCGCTCAGTCGACCGGCTGGCCGACAAATACAGCGGCAAAGTCCATGTCGTCGGCAACCCGGTGCGCGCCGAGGTTCTGGCTTTGCGCGACAAGCCATTTCCGGCGTTCACCGAAGAAGGTCTGCTGCGTATCCTCGTGACCGGTGGCAGCCAAGGCGCGCGGGTGCTGTCCGAAGTGGTGCCCGATGGTCTCGCCATGTTGCAGACCGCACTGCGGCTGCGGTTGCAGGTCACCCAGCAATGCCGCGCTGAAGACATTGAAGCGGTGCGTTCGCGCTATGCCGGACATGACATTCCCGCCGAACTCGGCACGTACTTCGAAAACATGGCGGAGCGGCTAGCCGACGCTCACCTGTTCATCGGCAGGGCCGGGGCCTCGACCATTGCCGAGCTGACAGCGGTCGGCCGCCCTGCGATCCTTGTCCCGCTGCCCATCGCCACCGACGATCATCAGACCGCCAATGCGCGCGAAATGGTGGCGGGAGGAGGAGCGCGGTCGATCCCGCAGCCGAAATTCACTGGCGTGGAGCTTGCCAAGCAGATCCAGGCCATGGCGCAGCATCCCGAGACGCTCGCCAATGCCGCGCATGCCGCGTGGAACTGCGGTTATCCGCATGCCGTTTCCGATCTCGCCGATCTCGTCGAAGGCTTTGGCGGCGCGCCCTTGATGGATGTGATCCGGATGGGCGGGCAGTCGGCCGCTTCCGGGCAAGAAGCCATGGCCATGGACGGGGCTCGATGAAAGGCGTTGCAACCGACATCGGTACGATCCACTTCGTCGGTATCGGCGGGATCGGCATGTCAGGCATTGCCGAAGTGATGAGCAATCTGGGCTACCGGGTGCAGGGCTCGGACATTGCAGAGAGCTA
>JBDSSP010000196.1:0-11992 GCA_039928735.1 Novosphingobium sp.
CGCATCCACGCGCTGAATGCCGAGGATGGCAAGCCGCTCTGGGCGGAATCGGGCTCGTCGGGCCAGACCGGAGTGTTTGGTGTGGCGGCTCCGGCGGCTGGCGCTGGGACGGTCATCGCAGGCTATAGCACGGGCGAAATTGCCGCCTATCGCTACGAAAATGGCCGCACATTGTGGTCCGATGCACTGGCGCGGACTTCGATTTCGACTCAGGTCGGCGTGCTGACTGATCTCGATGCCGATCCGATCATCGATTCGGGCAGGGTGTATGCCTTGGGACAGGGCGGGCGCATGGCGGCTTATGAATTGGTCAGCGGCCAGCGCATCTGGGAGCTTAACCTCGCCGGTATTTCCACTCCGGCAGTGGCCGGCGACTGGATATTCACGCTGACCGATGATGGCCGCTTGCTCTGCATTGCGCGGACTAGCGGCAAGGTCCGCTGGATGAGCCAACTGGCGCGTTTCAAGAACGAAAAGAAGAAAAAGAACGCAATCTTCTGGACTGGACCAGTGCTGGCCGGCGGGCGGTTGTGGCTGGGCAATTCGCGCGGCGAGATCGTTTTCGCCGATGTGGCCGATGGCAAGCTACACGCATTTGACCATGTCGGCTCCAGCATCTCGTTGGCGCCTGTGGTTGCGGGCGGGATCCTTTATTACCTCGACGATGGCGGCAAGATCACTGCCTTCCGCTAAGTCCGCAGTATTACGCCGGGCTTAACCATTTTGCCCTATGCCAGCGGCGATGAGTGTGCAGCATCCAGCGCCCGCAGCGCGGCCTATCAGCGATGTTTCGTCAGCTGTCGGGCTGGCGGGGCTGGTCGGCTTGCTGTGCTGGATCGTGATCTGCCGCCAATGGCCTGAGATATCGCAACTGTTCGGTTGGGCCGGGCCGTATGCGCGGCTGTCCGGTCCTTTCGCTGCGCTCGCCGCGGTCTGTTTTTCCGGCGTTCCGATGATTGCCGTCTCTGTCCTGGTTGACAGGGTCCACTTGCGGCCCAGCACCGGCATCGACTGGAAAAATTCCCGCAAATGGGGCGAAGAAATCGACGTCTCGATCACCAAGCTGGCGGGGCTGTGGGCGACCTGGGCGCTTATCGCCTTCATCTATTGCATCGCCCGTTGGTATTGGCGCGGGCAATACTTGTTTGCGATGCAAGTGCTAGGCGCATTCGCGCTGCCATTGCTGCTTCTCTCAATACCCTATGTCCTTTGGCTTGACCGGGTGCTGATCAATCCGCGCGATGGTGCCTGGCATTTCGGTGCCATGCTGATTGGCCGCGAGACCTATGACAGCCAGCAAGTCTGGCACCATTTGCGTGCCTGGGCGGTCAAGGGCTTCTTCTGCGCCTTCATGATCTCAATCCTTCCGGGCGGCTTTCAGGGCGTCGTCAATCTCGATCTGGCTACGCTGGCAGGCGATCCGGCGCGCATTGGAATCTGGGGCACAGAACTGCTTTTCGTCGTTGACGTCCAGATCGCGATGGTGGGCTATCTTGTGACGATGAAGCCGCTCGATGCGCAAATCCGTACCGCCAATCCTCATCTTGCAGGCTGGGTTGCCGCATTGATCTGTTACCCGCCGTTTGTCCTGATGGGCGATGGCGGGCCGCTCAACTATCACCTGAACATCGGTGACTGGGCGATGTGGCTGAAGGACTTTCCACTGTTGCTTTGGATATGGTGCGCCATCCTTATCTTCCTCACAGCAATCTATGCCTGGGCAACGGTGGCCTTCGGACTGCGTTTCTCCAATCTTACCTATCGCGGGGTGCTGACCAACGGACCCTACACCTTCACCCGCCACCCGGCCTATCTTTCGAAAAACCTGTTCTGGTGGTTCTCCTCAATGCCCTTCATCGCCACGAGTGGCTCGCTGATTGACGAAATCAGGAACACCGTGCTGCTCGCCCTGATCAGTGCGGTCTATTACTGGAGGGCCCGAACCGAGGAGCGGCATTTGATGGCCGAGGACGCAAAGTATCGCGACTATTCGGCGTGGATGCAGGAACACGGACTTATCACCGGCCGTCTTGCGGCGCTGAGGCGGTCAATTGGCGGCCGCCGTGTCGCCTAAAAAGCCTCTTCCGCGCCAACCTCATAAGCAACAACCCGCCGCCCGCTCATCCCGAACTGAGCGCGTTCCTGTTGCCATGCCCGCATATGGTCCGTGGCAAAATGCGCGTCCAATGCCTCGCGGCTTTCCCAGGCCTCGCTCACCCTGAACAGGCCTGGCTCCAGCGCATCCTGTGCATAACAGTAGGCGAGGCAACCGGGCTCGGCGCGGGAAGCTACAACGATTCGGCTTATTGCGGCGGTCGCTTCGCGGCAATGCTCCAGAGGCAATCGAAACTCGCCGATGACGACAAGCATCAATAGCTCTCTTCGTAGACTCGTGTGATATCGCCGCCCCATGGTCCATGGAACTTGTCGAGCAGGCGCTGCGCCGGCACCTTGCCCGAAGCGACGATTTCATCGAGCGGCGCGAGGTAACGGCTTTCGTCGTCGCCATTGGCGTTGAGCCTTGCCCGCGCGGTCAATCCAGCGCGGGAAATCGCGAGCACTTCGCTGGCAATATCGCGTAAGGTCCCGCCGCCCGGCAATGGTGCGTCGAGCCCCAGTCTGGGCACCGCGCTGCGCAGTGCCTCGCGCCCGGCCAAGTCCCAATCCCTGACCAGATCCCACGCGGCGTCGAGTGCGGTCTGCTCATAGAGCAGGCCGACCCAGAAGGCAGGTAGGGCGCTGATATGGCTCTCCGGTCCGCAATCGGCCCCGCGCATTTCCAGAAAGCTCTTGAGCCGAACTTCAGGAAATGCGGTGGAAAGGTGGTCAGTCCAGTCCGACATTCTCGGCCGCTCGCCGGGCAGGGCGGGCAGCTTGCCAGCGATGAAGTCACGGAATGATTGCCCAGCGGCATCGATGTATTTGCCGTCGCGGTAGACGAAATACATTGGCACATCGAGCATGTAGTCGACATAGCGCTGATAGCCGAAGCCCTCGTCGAAAACGAAGGGCAACATGCCGGTGCGGTGCGGATCAGTGTCGGACCAGATGTGGCTGCGATAGGACAGGAAGCCGTTGGGCTTGCCTTCGGTGAACGGTGAATTGGCGAACAGCGCCGTGGCGAGCGGCTGCAATGCCAACGACGTGCGGAATTTCCGCACCATGTCCGCCTCACTCGAATAGTCGAGATTGACCTGGATCGTGCAGGTGCGCAGCATCATGTCGAGGCCCATGGAGCCGACGCGCGGCATGTGACGCAGCATGATCGCGTAGCGGCCCTTGGGCATCACCGGCAGCTCGTCGCGGCGCTTGTCAGGCCACATGCCGAGGCCGAGAAAGCCCACGCCGCTTTTCGCGCCGATCGCCTTCACCTGATCGAGATGACGCCCGGTTTCGGCCCAGGTCTGGTGCAGGTTTTCAAGCGGCGCGCCAGACAGTTCCAACTGACCCGCAGGCTCCAGACTTATCGCCCCATCCGCACCGGACAGGGCGATGATCTTTCCACCCTCCTCGACCGGGGCCCAGCCGAACTCCTGCAGGGAAAGCAACAAATCGCGGATGCCGCCGGGTTCATTGTATGAGGGCGCGCGGTGGTCGGCGGTGCGATAGACCAGCTTTTCGTGCTCGGTGCCCAGCCGCCACGCTTCGCGCGGCTTTTCGCCCGCGGCCATCGGCTCGGCGAGCTGGAGGATATTTTCAACGATGGGATCATCATTCTCAGAGGCTTGCCGTGTGCTCATCGGCAGGCAGTTAGGTTAGGCCAGCGGCGAGCGCCAGCACTAATTCCCCGACGCATCTGCTTCGATTCGCGGGAGTTAGTTGATGAAGTGCATGCGCAGCGCGCCATATTCATGAGGTAAATCGCCGTTGCGAGGCCAGGGAAAGGCGCAGCGAGTCTAGTGGATTGATTTTGACATTCGCATCCCGCTATCGGCAAGCTCAAGTGCGAATGTCAAAATTATAAAATCCACTAGAAACAAAATATCGCTAGTGGTTCTCATATTTCTGACATTTGCCACTGCCCTGGCCGATAGGGATGCAAATGTCAGAAACGAACCACTAGCAGGCTCGGCTCATGTAGGAAAATCACCACTTTGCCAGTCACCGGCAAGCGCCATCCAAAGCGCGGTTCCTGCGATCACAGCTGTCTCGCCGCGCAGGATGCGGGGGCCGAGGCCAATGGGGCAGGCCTGGGGCAGGGCGCGGATCGCGGCGCGTTCACTGGCGTCGAAGCCGCCTTCCGGGCCAGTCAACAGGGCTGCTGGGCCGGAATTTGCGGCAAATGCGCGTGCGGCCGGATCGCCGCCAGCCTCGTCCGCGAAAAACAGCGTTCGCCCGTCATGCCAGCCGTTAAGTAGCGCATCGAGCTTCACCGGTTCGGCCAGTTCGGGCAGCGCAGTGCGAGCGCATTGCTCGGCAGCCTCGGTAACGATGGCCCGGGCGCGTTCGAGGTTGAGCTTGTCGGCCACGCAGCGCCGGGTGATGACCGGCTGGATCCTGCGCACGCCAAGCTCGGTGGCCTTTTCCAGCACCTGATCGAACCGGTCCTTCTTGAGCAGTGCCGCGCACAGCGTGAAATCGGGCACCTGCTCGCGCGGGCGGAGTAGCGCTTCGGGAGTGAGCGTGATGTCACGCTTGCCGCTGAACGTGACTCGCGCAGCCCATTCGCCGGTCATGTCGTCGCACAGCACCACTGTGTCGCCCATGCCCAGCCGCATCACCTTTCCCAGATAGTGCGCCTGCGAACCTGCGATCGGCACAGCAACCCCGTCCGCAAGCGGTCCCGGCACGAACAGTCGCGGCGCGCTCTTGGGCGGCCAGGCCGGAGTCTTTGGAGAGTGCGTGGCAATCATCCCGCTGCTGCGGTCGGCACGTCCACCCGCGTCCGGAAAACCCGCGACTTTCCGCGCCCGTTCCAGACATCGTCAGGCGTTTCGGTCTTGTTGGCAATGAGAAACAGGTCACGCCCGTCCACCCCGCCCAGCGCGCAGGCAATGGCGTGAAATCCGTCGGTGGCGGGGATCGAATCAAGCACTTCGCCGCCCGGCGCAACGCGCTCCCAGCACGAACCGGTTGCCGCGCCGGTTGCGGCCCATACTGCACCTTCGGCGTCCATCCAGATGCCGTCGGCCATGCCGTCGAGCACGGCATAGGTGCGCTCATTGACCAGCGCGCCATCCTCGGCGATTTCGAAATGGACCAGCCGGGAAGCGAACAGTTCGGAAAACACGAGGCCCGTGCCGTCCGGCGTAAATGCGATGCCGTTGGGCATGCGGTAGCCGTTTGCGACCGTGCGGCACTCTCCCGTCACATGATCGAGCAGCAGCACCTTGCCGACCGGAGCGGCAATCTGCTCCATCGTATCGCCCATCTGATAGACCCGACCGGCACAGCTGACATAGCTGCGCTGCCCCCGGGTCGCCATGTCGTTGGTGCCGGTCGTGCCATGTTCATTGGGTCCGCAGAAGGGCTTGGCCACGCCATCCGGCCCCATGCGATAGATGATGTGATCCTTGAGTGATGCGATGAGCATGTCGCCGCCTTGCGTCCAGCCCAGGCCCGATGGCCCCTCCACGCTGGTCAGCACTGCGGTCGCCGCGCCATCGGCATCGATGCGCCAGACTTTGCCCCCGCCGATATCGGAAAACCAGAATGCGCCCCTGTGCCAGCGCGGGCTTTCGCCAAAGCAAGCATTGTCGAACAAAAGTTCGATGTGACGCGGATCGATCATCGGCACCTCTCTGCTGGCTCCAGGGTCGGGTAATTCGGCAGGGTGGGGGCGGTGTCAATGGCCAAGCCGCGCTTTCGTCCGGGGGGCTGCGCGACTATGGCTAGTCCATGCCTGACGCCATAGTCCCCGACTCGCAGCATCGCGGCCTCGTCGCTGCCCTGCCGGAGCAATTGCGCAATTACGCCCAGCTCGCCCGGTTCGACCGCCCGATTGGCTGGTGGCTGCTGTTCTGGCCCTGCGTCTGGGGTGTGCTGCTTGCTGGGGGGCAGGGCGAGTGGGCACTGCTGGGCTGGCTGCTGTTGGGGGCAATCGCCATGCGCGGCGCGGGCTGCGTCTACAACGATGTAGTCGATGCCGATCTGGACCGGCAAGTCGCGCGCACCGCCGCACGGCCGGTAGCGAGCGGCGCGGTGCGCAAGCGCGCGGCCTGGGCCTGGCTGCTGACGCTGTGCCTGATCGGCCTTGTCGTGCTGCTGCAACTCCGCTGGCAGGCGCAAGTGGTGGCCTGCGCCAGCCTGCTGCCGGTTGCCGCCTATCCGTTCATGAAGCGAATCACATGGTGGCCGCAGGTGTGGCTCGGGCTGGTGTTCAGCTGGGGGGCCTTGGTCGGCTGGGTGGAGCTGCGCGGGGACCATCTGGAGGTGCTGGCGGCCTTATATGCCGGTGCGATCTGCTGGGTGGTCGGCTATGACACGATCTATGCCTGCCAGGACCGCGAGGAGGATGCGCTGGTTGGCATCCGTTCGAGCGCCTTGCGGCTGGGCGCGAGGGTGCGCGCTGGGGTAGCATTGTTTTATGCGGCGGCGCTTGTGCTGTGGGCGCTGGCCTTTTGGTTGCTGCGCCTTGATTGGCTGGCGCTGCTCGCACTGGTGCCGCTCGCCTGCCACCTTGCGTGGCAAGTGCTGACCTTGGAGCCGGGCGAGGAAGGCAATGCGCTGGCCCGCTTCCGCTCCAACCGCTCGGCCGGGCTACTGATGGCCCTGGCCTGCTGGGTCGTCGGCAATGCCTGAGGGGGCGCCTGATGTGCAACCTCTACCGCATGACCAAGGGCGTTGCTGAAGTCGCGCGCCTGTTCGCAGTCGGGGCCGATCCCGGCGCAAATTTCGTGGCGGAAGTCTATCCAGGCTATCCCGGGTTGGTGGTCGCGGAGGGCGAAGCGCGGGCGATGAATTGGGGATTCCCGCTGGTGCTGACGGGCAAGCAGGGTCAGAAGCTGAAGCCTAAGCCCGTGACCAACGCACGTGACGACAAGCTGACCACGGCATTTTGGCGCGATTCCTTCCAGAGGCGCCGCTGTATCGTCCCGGTGACGCAATGGGCCGAGCCACAGGGCGAAGCGGGGCGGATGACGCGCAGTTGGTATGCGCTGCCCGGTGTGGATGTGATCGCAGTTGGCGGGCTGTGGCGGCGGACGGCGGAATGGGGTGACTGCTATACGATGGTAATGGCTGACAGTTCATCAAACATGGCCGAGGTGCATGACCGGATGCCGGTGATCCTGCGCCCCGAGGACTGGGCGACCTGGACGGGAGGCTCGCCTGCGGAGGCGTTTGCGCTGTGCCGTACCTGGGAAGGGCCGCTGGTGGCCGAGCATACCCAGGAGCGGTGGGCGGGGGGTGTCAGTTTGTCTGAGCAGGCAGGCTTGCTTTAGATTCCCAGCACCTTGCGCAGTTCTGCATTGATCCGTGATTGCCAGCCCTTGCCGGTCGCGCGGAATTTTTCGAGGACGTCTGGATCAAGCCGCAGGGTTACCTGATGCTTGGGGTTGGCGCTGGGGGGACGGCCGGGTTTGGTCAGCGTTCCCTGCGCAGAACGGATGACCTTCTGCCCAATCGAATACTGGGCGCGAGTAAACTGATCTTCGGTCCATTCGGGAAGATCGTCATCATCCCAGCCGTTTGCCAAATTTGCGTTGTTCTCGGTCATTGCACTTCCGCATCGAGATGACGTGAATGTCTCCGGGGACGGGAGTCCAGGCAATCATGACCAGGCGTTCGTTCACCAGGCCATAGGTTTGATACCTGGGCTCTGGATAGTCAAAGCGATCATCGAATTGCGTAAATTCAGGTCCGTCGAAAATCTTCTCCGCTTCCGCGAAGTCCAATCCTCGTTCCTTGAGCGTCCGAGCATGTTTGGCTTTGTCGAAGGTGACTTTCAATTTCTTCAACCCTGCCTCCGTGCTCGCCATCACATCATATCTCTAGTTCCTTTGCCCTTGAGAGGAGTCGGCGAGGGCAGGGCCGACCTGATTAAAGTAACTACAAAAACCACAATGTCAACCTTACTCCGCCGCCGCCAGCAATTCCTCCGCTGCCCCCAGATCCACACTGACCAGCCGCGAAACACCTTTTTCGACCATGGTCACGCCGAACAGGCGGTGCATGCGGCTCATGGTTACGGCGTTGTGGGTGACGATCAGGTACCGGGTCCGGGTTTCGGCAACCATGGCGTCGAGCAGGTCGCAGAAGCGTTCGATATTGGCGTCGTCCAATGGCGCATCGACTTCGTCGAGCACGCAGATCGGCGCGGGGTTGGTGAGGAACAGGGCGAAAATCAGTGCGATGGCAGTCAGCGCCTGTTCGCCGCCCGAGAGCAGTGTCAGCGATTGCAGGCGCTTGCCCGGCGGTTGGGCAAATATTTCTAGCCCGGCTTCCAGCGGATCGTCGCTGTCGACCAATGCCAGATGCGCCGCGCCGCCTTCGAACAGGCGAGTGAACAGCCGCCGGAAATGAGTGTCGACAGCCTCGAAAGCGGCGCGCAGCCGCTCGCGGCCCTCGCGGTTGAGGTTGCCAATCGAACCGCGCAGGCGGTGCACCGCTTCGGTCAGTTCGGCCTGTTCGGCAAGGCTTTCGCCGTGGCGGGCCTCAGCGGTTGCCAGTTCGTCGGCGGCGACCAGGTTGACCGGGCCGAGCCGCTCGCGGTCCATGGTGAGGCGATCATGGGCAGCGGATTCGTCGGCGGCTCCGGCAACTCCCGCCGGTTCGAATTGGAAACGCTCAGGCAGCAGCGGCGGCGGGCATTGGAAGCGTTCGCCTGAGATTGCTGCCATTTCGGCGCGGCGGCTTTCCTCGTTTTCGGCGCGGGCGACCGAACCGGCGCGCAGTTCGCGAGCATTGGCGAGCGCTTCGTTGATGGAGGCGAGCGCCGCATCGGCTTCGCGCGCGGCGAGCGTCGCTTCGGCCAGCACTGCTTCGGCTGCGGCCAGCTCTGCGCCCAGTCGCTCGCGGACCGCATCGCCCTGTTCGATCTCGCGCATGATCGCAGCCGGCTTGGCGGCGATGATGGCGCGCTCTTCCTCGATTTCCTCGAAGCGGCGACCGATTTCGGCGAGGCGGCTAGCGGCATCGCCAGCGCGCGCCTGCCAGCCGGAAATCTCGGAGCGCTGCGCAGCCGTCCGCTCGCGCGAGACTGCGATTGCCTGATCCTGCGCGGAAAGTGCCGCAGCAGCACCCTGCACCGCCTGCCGGGCAGCCTCATACAGCGCCCGCGAGGCGGCCAGCGCGGCGCGGCCAACTTCGGGATCGGGCAGGGCCGCGCGGCGCGTTTCGGCGGCGGCGCGTTCGGCCTCGGCCTGGCGGCGCTGTTCGGCCATGTCGCCTGCGGCGGCGGCCAATTCGGCGCGGCGGGCAATGTTGCGGCTGCGCGCATCTTCCGCCTGATCGAGCGCGCGCAGGGCAGCGCGTTCTTCGTCTGCGACTCCGGCAAGCGATCGTTCGCTGGCGATCAGTGCGATCTGCAGCGCGGAAAGTTCGGCCTGCACCGCTGCCTGCGCGGCCTCGGCCTCGGCGACCAGTGCGCGCTTGCCGGGTAGCTGCGCATCGAGTTCGGCAAGGCGGTTTTCCGCTTCGAGCCGGGCGGCCTCGGCGCTGCCTTCACCGCGTGCAATGAAGCCGTCCCAGCGGCGCAATTGTCCGGCGCGGGTGACCAGCCATTCGCCTGGCGCAAGAGTGCGGCCATCGTCCTGTTCGGCAACATGGACCAGCGACAGTCGCGCGGCCAATTCGCGCGGGCAGGTGATGACATGGGCGGCGAGGCTTTGCGCGACTGCTCGCGACGCGCTCGCCCCGGTCCAGAACCGCCCGTCCTCGCCGTCCGTCGCGGTGCCCACTGCCGCCCGGGCGTCGCGTCCGAGGACTGCGGCGAGGGCGCGCTCATAGCCGGGCTCGGCGCGGACCAGATCGATGGCAACGGGCAGGCAGTGCATCGCCGCTGCCTGCTTCGCACGTGCCTCGCGGTCACGCAGCAAGGCCGCGTGTTCGCGCTCGATCCCGGCGTATTCGCCCTTGGCCGCCGCCAGTGCGGTGCTCACCCCATCGCGCGCGGCCTGCAACTCGGCCTTGCGCGCCTGCTCGGTCGCCTGTGCCTCGCGCGCCTTTTCCAGCGCGGCGACGGCCAGATTGCAACGGCTCTGCGCGGCGGCGACTGCCGCGTCGGTATCGCCTGCATTGCTGAGTTCAGCCTGGGCCGCGCTGTGGCGGGCGGCATCGCTGTCCAGCCGCTGAATCCGGGCCGCAGCCTGGGCCAATTCAGCCTCGGCGACGCGCCATTCGGCCTCAACACCGGCCTGCGTGGCAGTGGCCTGCGCTTGTGCCAACTCGGTAGAGCGGGCGGCGGCCTCGGCGCGTTCCAGCGCGAGGACGAGGGCCGGGTGCCCGGCCTCGTCGGCAGCCCGCCGGGCCTCGCCTTCGGCCAGCTCACGCTCCAGCCGGGCAAGCGCCTCGGCGGCGTCCTGCGTCAGCTTGCCCGCGTCACCGCGATCGGCATTGAGCCGTGCGCGCTGGCGGTCGAGATCGGCGAGGCGCTGCTCCGCGCTCTCGAGTTGACTTGAAAGCGCGGCCATGCGGTGGCCATGCGCGGTTGCGTCGTCGCGGCGATCAGCGAGTATATCGCGGGCCTGCGCCAGCGCTTCGGCAGTCTCTTGCCGGGCAGTCTGCGCGGCTTTGGTCGCTGCCTGCGCGGTGCCCACCTGGCCCTCAGCGGCCAAGGCCTCGGCGCGCGCGGCATCGGCGGCGGCGGCGGCATCGCGCCAGCGGGCGAAGACCAGCCGCGCTTCGGCCAGCCGGATCTTTTCCGACAGGGCGCGATAGCGCTCGGCAGCGCGGGCCTGCCGCCGCAGCGATCCGATCTGCGCATCGAGCTGACCCATGATATCCTGGAGCCGGGCGAGATTGGCCTCGGTCGCGCGCAGCTTCTGTTCAGCGTCCTTGCGGCGGACGTGCAAGCCTGAAATTCCTGCCGCCTCTTCCAGCATCATGCGGCGTTCCGCAGGCTTGGCAGCAATGACCGAGGCGATGCGTCCCTGGCTGACCAGCGCGGGCGAATGAGCCCCGGTCGCGGCATCGGCAAAGACCAGCGCCACGTCCTTGGCCCGGACATCGCGGCCATTGACGCGGTAGGCACTGCCCGCGCCGCGCTCGATGCGGCGCACGACTTCGAGTTCCTCATGGTCGCCAGTTTCGGCGTGTAGCACCACTTCGGCGAAATCGCGCGACGGGCGCTGGGCGGTGCCGGCGAAGATTACGTCATCCATGCCGCCGCCGCGCAGCGACTTGGCGCTGGCTTCGCCCATCACCCAGCGGATCGCTTCGAGCAGGTTGGATTTTCCGCAGCCGTTGGGCCCGACAACTCCCGTTAGTCCCGGCTCAATGCGCAGTTCGGCAGGCTCGACGAAGCTCTTGAAACCACTCAGCTTGAGCCGCTTGAATTGCATCGCCTGTGTGAGCCCCCCTGCTCAAGTGCTCCCGATCAGCGGGCGCCCAGATTCTGGAGTTTGGTGCGCAGCTCCTCCCAGCCGAGCGAGCCGATCGATTGGCCATTGACCAGGAAAGTCGGCGTGCCTTCGATCTTGAACTGCTCGGCCTGGTCCTGGGTGCGCTTGGCGAGTGCGGCTGATTCCGCTCCATTGGCGAGGCAGGCATTGGCCTGATCCTTGGAAATGCCGCGCGCCGCGAAGAAGTCAGTTAGCCCGGTGAGCTGCCCCATGGCCACGCCGCGCTTGTTATCGGGCAGGGCGATGGCGGCATCGAAGGCTGCATTGCCGGCCGCCTGGACCTTTTTGATCATTTCGGGCTGGTTTGCGAAGGCCTGCTCGGTCAGCGCGAAATAGCTCTCCGGCGCGCCGCAGCGGGTCAGCACCGCCGCCGTCACATCCATCGCATCGCGCACGAAATTGCGGAATTCAAAGGACACGCGCCCACTGCCCACGAAAGTATCGCGGATTTCAGCCGAGCCCTTTTCCGACAGTTCGGCGCAGTGCGGACA
>JBDSSP010000197.1:0-9569 GCA_039928735.1 Novosphingobium sp.
CGCCTGACCGCGACCATGCAGGCTCGGACACCACGGCTCAAACAGCCGTCCGATGACCTCGAAGACAACCGTTGGTGATCGGGCACACAATATCAGGAGCAGGACATGCAGCAATCAATTAGACAACGCCTTACTTTACCCCTAAACTTCACCGAACTCCCCCCTCATAAACCAACCCGCCATTCTGATTTGCACCGCTCGGAGCGGGGACACGCAATAGCATGTCCCCGGTGCTGAATTCGCAGCCTCCTATCCGCCAAACCCCGTCTCCAAAAACCGCGCGGCCAGCCCGGCCAGCAACGCCGCACCTAGCGGCAAGGTAGCTTCGTCCAGCATCATGCGCGTCGAATGAATGCCGCAGCATGAGGCCCAGTTGTCGCCCTGCGGCGCAACGCCCAGGAAGAACATCGCACCCGGCACCTTATCTAGCACATAGGCGAAATCCTCAGCTCCCATGATCGGATCGGGCAACCGCATAAACGCATGCTCGCCGAACATGGCGCGGGCGGTGGCCTCGCCGAAATCGACCGCGCGGGGATCGCATATGGTGACTGGGAAGCCTTCCTCGATGTTGACGTCTGCAGTCAGCCCGTGCGCCCCGGCAATTCCGACCGCCAACAAGCGCACCGCGTCGGCAAGCTGCTCGCGGTGGTGCCGGCTCAGTGAACGCATCGTGCCCTTGATCATGGCGCGGTCGGGAATGACGTTGTGAGTGCTGCCGGCATGGATGCTGGCCACTGTTATCACCACCGGATCGTGGGCATTGAACTGGCGGGTGACCAGGGTTTGCAGCGCAGTGACAATCTCGCAGGCCACGGGGACCGGATCGCGAGTCTGGTGCGGCATCGAGGCGTGTCCGCCCGCGCCCTCGACGGTAACCTCGAGCATGTCGGCCGCGGCCAGCAAGGCCCCCGCGCGTCCAGCGACAATGCCGTGCGGGGCATTCGGCATGATGTGGAGCGCAAAGGCGGCGTCGGGCAGCGGATCCAGTAATCCATCGTCGAGCATGTAGCGCGCGCCGTGAAAACCCTCCTCGCCCGGCTGGAACATGAACAACACTTCGCCGCTGAGCGTCGCCGCCCTGGCGCAGAGCAGCTCTGCCGCGCCGACGAGCATGGCGGTGTGGGCATCGTGCCCGCAGGCGTGCATCGTCCCGGACACGGTTGACGCAAAGGCCAACCCTGTTTCCTCGGACATCGGAAGCGCATCCATGTCGCCGCGCAGCAGCACCGCGCGCCCTTCCCCCGCTCCCCCTTTGAGCTCGGCTACCATGCCACTGGTCGATGGCCCCTCACGCCATGTCAGCGGCAAGTGCGCAAGCGCCGCACGCACCTTGGCGCTGGTTCTGGGCGTCATCAGCCCCAGTTCGGGTTCAGCGTGGATCGCACGGCGCAGCGCGACTATGCTGTCGCTTCGGGCCCGGGCCTCGTCGATCAGCAATGACTGGTCCATGGTGCGCTCCGACGAAACAATACGCCATGATAGCTGCGCCAAAGCATCTGTCGAGCCAGTCAGGGAGCGATATTTCAGTCCGCGATTTTCGCAGCGATCCGCCTGGCGGCTGCATTCTGCTTCGCCACCGAGATCGCCGTCAAGAGGTTGAGCACGACTGTTTGATAGATGAAATAGTACAGCGGACTGCCAAGCAGCATGGAGAGCCCGAGGAGGATTGCGCGCGGGTTAGGTCCCAGCACTTTGAGCATAGGCATTAGCGGCAGCACCTCGGCGCGCGCCACCGCTGCGATGCGCTCGCTTGCCGCCGGATCGGCCGCAGCTGCTTCGACTGCAACATCCACTTTCAGCGCGTCAGGAGTCATTCCGCTCGCCAGATTGAGATAGCCCGAAACGATCTCGGAAAAACCAAAGCTGCCGGTCCGGGTTTCCCCGCTATGAGTATTGCGCAGCCAGGGCACGCGATAGACCCACCACTGGTATTGCCGCCGTTGCACTTCGCAGTGATTTGCCTGCACGAAGTGGCTGACCCCCGCGGCGAGCATGACCGGCCAGGCAATGCCGCCAATCTGATTGGAGAGCAGCCAGCCAAGTATAAAATACAGGATGATGTGGCTCGTATAGTCGCAAACACCATCGACCAGTTCCCCCAGCGGACTGGTGCGCCCGGTTATCCGCGCCAGATCGCCATCGGCGCCGTCGACCACATGCCATGTCATATGGAGCAGCATGCCCAGCAGCGCCGCTGGCCAGCCCCATGAATGCAGAAAGCCCTGCACATAGACAACGCCAGCACCCACAACAAAGCAGGCGCCGATCACCGATACCACATTGGGCGTCAGCGGCGTCTTCGACAACAGCATGGCCAGCCGCCAGGCGAGCGGATGATAAAGATGAAAATTGAGCGAATCCTGAAGCTCTCGCGGGCGTTTTGGACGCTGCGGACTTGTCACTTGTTCACCATCCACCAATGTGACCTCCGTGGCGGAGGTTAATGCTTCAACCACAACTGTCCCCTGAACCCGTCGTTAGTCCGGTCTGGCCTGCTGCCTCAATGCCCTATGGCGTGCTATAGACAATTTGTGGAGCGGGAACAGGGTGGTCGCTCATGGCGTTATCATATCTGGTATCGCAGCCCGGAATTGATCGCAAGACCAGTGGCAGTGCAACGAGGAAAGCCGGGGATTGCAGGCCGAAAGGCGACAGACCCTTGCGCAAACTACTTGCTTTTGCCGCGCGATTTAACAATGGAGTGCGCTATCCACCGGGTGAACGATGCCTGTCGCTAGGGATTTGATTTGATGAAGCCAATAAAGGTCGCCGTGATCGGCGTAGGCAACTGCACCAGCTCGCTGGTTCAGGGCGTGGCCTACTACCGTTCGAACAATTCCTCGCAGGGCCTGATCCATGACCGCATCGGCGGCTATGGTGCTGGCGACGTGGATTTTGTCATGGGCGTCGATGTCGATGCGCGCAAAGTCGGCAAGGATATCTCCGAGGCCATCTTCGCTGCACCCAATTGCACTGCCGTGTTTCAGGAAGATGTACCCACTTCCGGTACCAAGGTCATGATGGGCAAAGTGCTTGACGGCGTTGCGGAACACATGACGGGCATGGGCGAACGCGGCTTCATGCTGGGTGATCAGACCGAAGCCACACACGAATCGATTGTCGCTGAGCTCAAGCGCACGGGCGCCGAAGTGATGCTAAACTTCCTGCCCGTCGGTTCGGAAGAAGCAACTGAGTTCTATATGGAATGCGCTCTCGAAGCGGGCGTTGCCGTGGTAAACTGCATGCCGGTGTTCATTGCCAGCCGCCCCCACTGGGAACGGCGTTTTGCCGAAAAGCGGATCCCCATCGTCGGCGATGACATCAAGGCGCAGATCGGTGCGACTATCGTCCACCGCGTGCTATCCAGCCTGTTTGGCGCCCGCGGCGTCGATATTGGCCGCACCTATCAGCTCAACACTGGCGGCAATACCGACTTCATGAACATGCTCGATCGCCAGCGGCTGGGCAGCAAGAAAGAATCGAAGACCGAAGCCGTCCAGGCGATGCTGGCACAGCGCCTTGCTGACGAGAACATCCATGTCGGTCCGTCCGACTATGTTCCCTGGCAAAAGGACAACAAGCTCTGCTTCCTGCGGCTTGAAGGCAACCAGTGGGGCAACGTCCCGATGAATCTGGAACTGCGCCTTTCGGTGGAAGACAGCCCAAATTCCGCAGCTTGCGTCATGGACGCGATTCGTTGCTGCAAGATCGCGCTGGAGCGCGGTGAAGGCGGGGCGCTGATCGGCCCATCCGCCTATTACTGCAAACATCCACCGCAGCAGTTCAATGACGATACCGCCGGCCAGATGGTCGAGGAATATATCGCCGATACCGCGCTCGCCGCCGAGTAAGCGCGGGCAGTATGAAGGTTCGAAGCGGCGCTGGATCGTTCTGGCGCCGTTTTTCGTTGGAGGACATGATGGACGCGCTGATTATTGCTGCAGGCTATGGCAGCCGCTTGCGCGAGATTTCCGATTCGAAGCCATTGGCCCCGGTCGCGGGTATTCCCCTTCTGGAATTGGGCGTGCGGCAGGCAATTGCGGCAGGCGTGAGCCGTGTGGTCGTCGTGACCGGGCATCAGGCCATCGAGATCGAGAAATTCCTGCCGGCACTCTCCGCTCGCGTTGGCGTCCCGGTGCTGTCGGAGCGGGTACTCCACTGGTCAACGCCGAACGGCTATTCCGTCATGGCCGGTGCCGCGCGGATCGCCAGCATGGGAGGGGGCGATTACCTGCTGATGATGGCCGACCATATCTTCGAGGGGTCGATTCTCCAGCGCCTGGCACGGGAGGGAACGAAGAGCCGAGGTGTAACGCTCGCCATCGACCGGCGCATCAGCAATCCCCTGATCGATCCCAACGACGCGACTTGGGTCAAGACCGATGCCGACGGGCGAATCGATGCCATCGGCAAGTCAATCACCGATTACGATGCAGTCGATTGCGGCGCCTTTCTCGCAACGCCCGAACTCGCAGGCGCCATCAAAGCCGCCATCGCCGATGGCAAATCCGGTAGCCTGTCCCACGGCATGCAGCGCCTTGCCGATGCCGGCCGCGCGGCGACCATGGATATCGGCGACGCCTGGTGGCTCGATGTCGATGATCCGCGTGCCCATGCCCTGGCCGAAGCCGAAGCGCCGAAGCATCTACCGGAGATTTACGGCAAGCTGTGATCCGGCTTGATCCTCGTCTTTAGCAGCCTATGCTTCTCGCCAAGCCGTACAACCGGCCAGCGAGAGAGGATTCCCGGATGCAAAAACTGCGCGTTATTCAATGGACCACCGGCAAAGTCGGCAAACTCGCGACGCGGGCCATTCTCGATGATCCCCGGCTCGAACTGGTCGGCATGTTCGCCCATGCGGCAGACAAGGCCGGGAAGGATGCGGGGGAGCTGTGCGGCCGTCCCGAGACTGTCACAGGCGTCAAGGCCACATCAGACATTGACGCGCTTGTTGCGCTGGGGGCCGATACGGTCATGTACACCCCGTTCGAAGCCAATCTCGACGAAGCCGTCAAGTTGCTGGAAAGCGGCTTGGACATCGTCTCGACCAACATGTTCCTCAATCTCGGCGGCATCGAAGGCGAGGTTAAGGACAAGCTCGAGGCTGCCTGCCAGCGGGGCAATTCGTCGCTCTATATCACCGGGATAAACCCCGGCTGGATCAACTCGGTTGTCGCCTCGCTCACCGCCGGGTGCCGCCGGATGGATTGCGTGTCGATGACCGAATCTGCCGATTGTTCGGTCTACGAATCGGTCGAAACCTGGTCGTTCCTCGGCATCGGCGAGCCGGGCGGCAAAACCCCGGAGCTGATGGAACGAGCCCGCGCCTGGCTAATCCTGTTTCGCGACGCAGTGCAACGGATGGGTGATGCGCTGGAGTTCACTTTCGACGACATCGAATTCTTCTGCGACTACGCCACGGCTGCCGAAACCGTCGATCTAGGCTGGTTCAAGATGGAAAAGGGTACGAATGCGGCGCTGCGCGGCGGCTGGGAAGGCAAGGTCGGCGGCAAGACCCGGGTGCGGCTGACAGTGGTCTGGTATCTCACCAAAAAGCTCGCCGAGGGGTGGGAGATCGATCCCGACCAATACCACTTC
This sequence comes from Novosphingobium sp., assembly GCA_039928735.1. Lineage (GTDB taxonomy): Bacteria > Pseudomonadota > Alphaproteobacteria > Sphingomonadales > Sphingomonadaceae > Novosphingobium. Next base: position 5,602 of record JBDSSP010000197.1, read on the forward strand.
ACCATCGAGGGCGATCCATCCGTCGATGTGCGCATGCGGATCACGCCGCCCGCCCACTGGAAAAACCACGACTGGGACACCACCACCGCGCTCCCCGCCGTCTCCGCCCTTCCCGATATCAAGAAGGCGCGCGCCGGCATTCTGGGCCTGGTCGATGTTGGCCTGCCGCGCGCACCGGCGGGGCTGTGGACCTGACCGATCAATCGTGTCCCATGACCGGATGGGACAGATAAGGCGCTTCGAGCGCAGCCACTTCCTCGGCTGACAGTTCGAGCTCGAGCGAAGCCAGCGCCTCATCAAGTTGCACCATGCTCGAGACGCCGACGATCGGCGCGGTGATACCGGGTTTGCCGCGCAGCCATGCCAGCGCGACATGGGCCATGGGCGCGCCGCGCGCCTTGGCGATGCGCTCAACTTCGCCGATAATGGCGCGGTCGTTTTCTTCGGTCCGGCCATAGAGATTGTCCTGGATCCGGTCCGTCTCCGAACGCACGGTGACGGTGCCGAAGGGCCGGGTAAGGCGCCCGCGCGCCAGCGGGCTCCACGGGATCACACCGACGCCAAGCTCACAGCACAGCGGCAGCATCTCGCGCTCTTCCTCACGGTAGATCAGGTTGACGTAGTTCTGCATTGAAACGAACCGCGCCCAGCCGTTCTGGCGTTGCAGATTGACCGCCTTGTGAAACTGCCAGGCATGCATTGAGCTTGCGCCGATATAGCGTGCCTTGCCAGCCTTGACGATGTCATTCAGCGCTTCCAGCGTCTCTTCGATCGGGGTTTCATAGTCCCAGCGGTGGATATGGTAGAGATCGACATAGTCAGTGCCAAGCCGACCCAGGCTGTCATCGATTGCCTGGAACAGGGCCTTCCTGGATAGCCCCGCCTGGTTCGGCCCCTTGCCCCAGCGGCCATGCGCCTTGGTGGCGATGACGATCTCGTCGCGGCGAGCAAAGTCTTTCAGCGCCCTGCCCGTGACCTCCTCAGATGTGCCGGCAGCATAGATATTGGCGGTATCGAAGAAATTGATCCCCGCCTCGAGCGCGCGCCGCATGATTGGACGGCTGGCCTCCTCGTCCATGATCCACTTGTGCCAGCCCTTGCTGGCATCGCCGAAACTCATGCAGCCAAGGCAGAGCGGCGAGACTTTGAGGCCGGTCTGGCCGAGATTGACGGTGTTCATTTAGCCTGTCCTGATGCCAGTTAGTTGATGAAGTGCATGCGCGCAGGGTTTTGCTTGCAAACGGCAAAGTCGGTTATTTATTATTTTATATCAATAGTTTAATCCGATCTACAGACCGAGAGGCAAAGTCTGGCAGGTACGTCGGCTGTAGGAAAGAGGATTTGGAAATTTCGGCGGCAGGCACAAGCCCGACTGTCAACGCCAGCATAAAATCGGGCCAACCACCGGTTTAAAAACGGGCCAGTTGGGTTAAACAAAAAGCCTCGGGTTGAGGCTGGGCATTATCGGCTGCGGGGAAGCGGCTGCAGCGGAGCGGAAGCCGATTTCCCGCAGCCGATGGCCGTTTCTCATCATGTCATCTTGGTACCCTCCTTGTCCTTCTGGCGCTTGCGGCTGCTGGCGAGGCGGAAGCTCTCGCCATTCATCTCGAGGATGTGGACGTGGTGGGTCAGCCGATCGAGCAGCGCGCCAGTGAGGCGCTCGGAGCCGAACACCGATGTCCATTCATCGAAGGGCAGATTGCTGGTGATCAGCGTGCTGCCGCGTTCGTAGCGCTGGCTGAGCACCTCGAACAGCAGCTCGCCGCCAACGGCGGTGAACGGCACATAGCCCAGTTCATCGAGGATCAGCAGCTTGACCGAGGCCAGATGCTTCTGAAGCATGCGTAATCGCCGCTCGTCGCGGGCCTCCATGAGGTCATGCACCAGCGCTGCCGCCGTGGTGAACGCCACGCTTTGGCCCTTCTGGCAGGCGGCAAGGCCCAGCGCGAGGGCGGCATGCGTCTTGCCCGTGCCGCTGGGCCCCAGCGCGATGACATTGCGGCGTTGCTCGATCCATTCCCCGCGCGCCAGTTCCAGCACCAGCGCCTTGTTGAGCGATGGCTGGGCGGCAAAATCGAAGGTGTCGAAGCTTTTAGTGTGCGGGAACTTCGCCATACGGATCCGGCGTTCCACCATCCGGCGTTCGCGGTCGATCCGTTCGAGCTCACATAGTCGGAGCAGGTAGCGTGGATAATCGGCACGGTCCTGCGCTGCCTCAAGCGCGATCTTCTCATACTCGCGCACGAAGGTCGGCAGCTTTAGCGCCTTGAGATGGTTGGCCAGCAGCACCGCGGGCGGCACGCTGGTGGGGGCCTGCGCCACGGCGGGCAGCGGCATCAGGGTCTCGGTCATGCCGATACTCCTACCGTCGCGATCTCTGTGGGCGACAGCAGCCCCATATAGCTGCGCGGATCGGTGCGCCCGACATGAGCGCGCGGTAGATGCGGATAGAACTGCAGATCAAGACGCGGTGGGCGCCGTTCGAGGCGCGCCAGCGCGATCATCTTGACCGCATCGAAGCTGATCGCCCCCAGATCCAGCGCCCGGGCGACGGACCATTCCACGAGGGGCTGCTCGAAGCGTTCGCACAGCCGCAGGACCTGGATGAACTCGCGCCGGCCCTCCTTGCCGCTGCGCGCCTCCATGAGCCTGCGGATGCGATGCATCGGCTCCGCCAGCACCCAGCCATCCAGCGGCGCAGCCTGATCGAGCGCGCGCGGCTTGTGCTCCAGCAGCGCGAGATAATGCAGCGGGTTGGCGATGAAGTCTTCGCGCTCATAGCTGCGCCGGTGCACCGCGATCTGTTCCCCACGGCAGATCACCTCGACCCGGTCGACATAGCCTTTGATCACCACCTCCTGGTGAGCGTAGGCCGTCGGCACTGAGTAATCATTGGTGCGGTAGCGCACCAGTGACATCGACGAGGCTCGCCCCGTCACCACATGACACGGATCGAACGGCACTGCGGGCAGCGCCATGAACGCCGTCAGATCGGCCCGCATCCGTTCCCCAATGCTCTGGCTGTGCCCCCGCAACACCGCCTGCCGCCGCGCCACGCATTGTCCGAGGAACCGCGCGTTCATCGCATCGATGCTGTCGGCCACCGGCATTGGTACCATGAAGTGCCGCCGGACATAGCCGACCAGCCCCTCGACCTTGCCTTTGTCGTTGCCCTTGCCGGGGCGACCGAACTTGTCCTCGAACAGATAGTGGCTCTGCAGGGTCGAGAACATCCGGCTGCGCTCACGCTTCCCGTCGCCCAATATCTGCGCCACCGCCAGCCTGGTGTTGTCGTAAAGGATCGATTGCGGAATCCCGCCGAAGAACGCGAATGCTGCGACATGGCCCTCGCAGAACGCCTCGGCCACTTCGGCGGGATAGGCTTTGAAGAACGGCGCATCGCTGTGCGGCAAATCCATGCAGAAATAGTGGAACCGCGTCAGCTTGCCGTCGATGATCCCGTCCGCCTCGCCAAAATCCACCTGCGCATGCCCCGGCTTGTGGCTCAACGGGATAAACACCTCACGGCTGCGCAGCCCGGCGCCCGCCACATACTCACGGACAATCGTTACGCCACCGGTGAAGCCGTGCTCATCGCGCAGCCGCTCGAATATCCGTGACCCAGTATGGCGCTGCTTGGCATGCACCGTGCGATCCTCGGCCAATATCCGATCGATGATCTCGGTGAACCCCGCCAGCTTCCGGCTGTATGTTCGCCCGAACCGGCCATGCGGCGGCGGTTCGGGAAAAACCAGCATCTTGTCGACGGTCTTGCGGTTGATGCCAAAATACGTCGCAGCACCGCGCCGGCTCATGCCGTCGATCATCACGGCACGGCGGACCTTCTGATAAAGTTCCACTCTCTTCATCCTCCACCCCCGCCTAAAAGCGGAGGTCTAGCAGGACTGGCCCCTTTTTATTCCGGGGTGCCGGCCGACGAGTGGCCCCTTTTATTGCCGGTGTTCTCA
>JBDSSP010000198.1:0-3725 GCA_039928735.1 Novosphingobium sp.
CCCGCTGGTCATCGCAGTAATCGGACTCTTCGCTGGCGGAGTTCCGATCTGGGACAAGATGCGCGTGCGCAAGCTGGCGGCGAGTCCAGGCGGACTAACCACGACACGCGGGATTATTACTCAGGTCTGGCATATCGTATCCAAAAACCGCGACATGACCAACAAGACCTCGATCACCTACAAGACGGCAATCGACGAAGGATTCGATGTCGGCACCGAGCGCTTCGCCTGGCGGCCGGGCAGTTGCCTATCCAACGCCTCGCTGTGCGATTTCTCGCAGGGCCGGGAGAGACTTGTCGAGGGCATGGCGGTCGAAGTTCGCTGGTTCGAGGACCCCGCAATGGAAAATGCACACCGGGTCGTGCAGTTGCGCTCGTTGCCGTACACTATGACGGAGCCCGTGAACCAGGAAGTCGCCCGATGAAATTCGCTCTCAACATTCCACTGGTCAAAGCCGGTTCCTTCGGCACGGCCAGCGCCGGAAAAGAGGTGCGCGCCATGGTTCGCGCGCTGGAGGATGCCGGGCTTGATGCTTGTCTCACGTCCGAACACCCCGCACCGTCGGCACAATGGCTGCACAACGATCCCGGCGGCCACGACTGCACCGATCCGCTGACTGCCTTCGCCTATGTCGCGGCCTGGTCGTCGAAGCTGCTGCTGTTCACCAACATCATCGTGCTGCCCTATCGCAATCCCTTCCTGCTGGCGAAGGCAGCTGCCACGCTGCAGGTCCTATCGGAGGGCCGGCTGCTGCTGGGTGTCGGCGTCGGCTATCAGCAGGAGGAATTCGAAGCGCTGGGCGTCAGCTATACCGAACGCGGCGCGCTGGCGGATGAGGCGCTGGAGACCATCCGGCAAGTGTGGGCCGGCGGCGAAGTCGTTAAGCGGGGCCGCCATTTCAATGCCACCGGCAACGAATCGCGCCCGGTCCCTTCCCCCGCCCCACCGATCTGGGTTGGCGGCGGCAGCGACCTGGCGCTGGAGCGCGCGGCGCGGTTTGGCGATGGCTGGGTGCCCTACTTCACTGTGCCGACTAACGATCCGGTGGTGCGCCGTTCCGCTGTGACAGACATGGCGCATTTCGGCGAGAAAGTGGCGAGGTTGCACGAACTGCGCGCGGCAATGGGCAAGTCTGGGCCGTTCGACCTGTCAGTTGCTCCGCCCTTCCGGCCGAAGGAAATGACCAAGGCCGCAGCCCAAAGGTTTCTCGGAGAAGTCGCCGAACTTGAGGCGCACGGCGTAAACTGGATATGGACTTCGCTGCCAGCGACCAGCCAAGAGGAATACAGCGATTTCGTCGCATGGTTTGGCGAGGACGTGGTCGGAGCCTACCGTGCGAAATAATTGCGCCTGAAATCCGCCGCCCACGCCGCAAGCCGCCCCACCCCAATCGCATCGCGCATCGCCTGCATCAGTTGCTGATAGAAGCTCAGGTTATGCTCGGTCATCAGCATCGCGCCGAGAATCTCGCCCGCCTTGACCAGGTGGTGCACATAGGCCCGTGAATAATTGGCACAGGTCGGGCAAGTGCACCGCTCATCGAGCGGCGCCTGGTCTTCGGCAAAGCGCGCATTACGCAGGTTGAGCGGACCGGCCCAGGTGAAGGCCTGGCCATTGCGGCCCGAGCGGCTTGGTAGCACGCAGTCGAACATATCGACCCCGCGCTCTACTGCGCCGACCAGGTCGTCTGGCTTGCCCACCCCCATCAGATAACGCGGGGCGTCCTTAGGTAGCTGGCCCGGCGCATGGTCGAGGCAGGCGAACATCGCCTCCTGCCCCTCGCCCACGGCCAGGCCGCCGATGGCATAGCCGTCAAAGCCGATCTCGCGCAGGGCACCTGCGCTCTTGGCCCGCAAACCTTCGTCGAGCGCGCCCTGCTGGATTCCAAACAGCGCCGCTCCGGCTGCGTGTTCTGCGCCCGCATCGAAGGCCTCCCGGCTGCGTTTGGCCCAGCGCATGCTCATTTCCATCGACTTCGCGATAACATCGCGCGGCTGATCGGCGCGGGGGCATTCATCGAAAACCATGACAATATCGCTGCCCAGCAGTCGCTGTATTTCCATCGAGCGTTCGGGGCTGAGCATATGCCGCGAGCCATCCAGATGGCTGGCAAAAGCCACGCCTTCCTCGGTGATCTTGCGCAGGTCTGAAAGGCTCATCACCTGATAGCCGCCGCTGTCAGTCAGGATCGGGCGGTCCCAGTTCATGAACCTGTGCAGGCCGCCCAGCCGCGCCACTCGCTCGGCACCGGGGCGTAGCATCAGGTGATAAGTGTTGCCGAGCAGGATGTCGGCCCCGGTGGCGCGCACTGCCTCCGGCTTCATTGCCTTGACTGTTGCCGCGGTCCCCACCGGCATGAAAGCAGGTGTGCGGATTTCGCCGCGTTGCATGGCAATGGTGCCGCTGCGCGCCTTGCCGTCGGTCGCATGGATGGTGAAAGCGAAGCGGGTCATCGCCGCCGCCTATAGGAGCGGCGCTGCCCGAGCGCGAAAAAAATTTTGGTCTGCTCGTCAGTTGCACTCGGCGGAGAAACAATGGCAGACTGCCAGCCAAACAGGACGAACAACGAGAGGCTGCCCAGATGACCAATGCGCGCGAAGCCGATTTCTTCAGCGATCCCGATATCGCACGGGAACTGCCCGGCTATCTCGCTCGCCTGCGCGACAATTGTCCTGTCTTTCGTGAGCCTTATCAGAGTGTTTTTATGGTAACGGGCTATGACGAGGCACTTGAGGTGTTCAATCAACAGCCGGATTCCTTCTCCTCGGCCGTGGCAGTCACCGGGCCATTGCCGCCCCTGCCCTTCATGCCCGCCGGTGATATCCGCGCGCAGATTGCGGCGCATCGCAACGAAATGCCGTGGACCGATCATCTTGCCACTTTCGATGGCAACGAACATGCGTCTCACCGCGCGCTGCTGCAGGCGCTGCTCACTCACAAGCGGCTCAAGGCCAATGAGGATTATGTCGCAGGCCTGGTCACGCGTCTGGTCGATGGGTTGATCGAGCGGGGCGGCTGCGAAGTGACCAAGGACTTTGCCCACGCGCTTTCAACGTTGGTCATCGCGGACTTGCTTGGAGTTCCTGAGGAAGATCGCGACGATCTTTGCAAGCTGATGGGTCCCGATCCGACTCAGCTCGGCGGCGACGAGGGCTTCAAGATCGGCTCTGATCCACTGTTATTCCTGCATGACAGGTTCCTGGGGTATCTAACTGATCGGATTGATAATCCGAAAGACGACATGCTTACCGATCTCGCCCAGTCGCGCTTCAAGGATGGCACTGATCCGGGGCTGGAGGCCAAGGCGCGGTTGGCCTGTTTCCGGTTTGGTGCCGGGCAGGATACCTCAGCGCGGCTGGTCGCTTTCTCCTTCCGCACGCTCGGCGAGCGCTCTGATATCCAGGCGAAATTGCGCAGAGAGCCGCACCGCATCCCAGAATTCATCGAGGAAGTGCTGCGTACCGATCCTCCAGTCAAGACCATGTCGCGGCTTGCGGTGAAGGATGCAATTGTAGGCGGGGTAAATATCCCGGCAGGCTCAATTGTCTCGGTCTGCAGCGGCGGAGCCAATCGCGATCCGAAGCGTTTTCCTGATCCAGACACGTTCGATTATGATCGCCCCGGCGTTCGCGACCACATCGCATTCAGCCGGGGCACTCATGCCTGCATCGGCGCGCCGCTCGCTCGCATGGAAGTTCGGGTTGCGCTGGAGCAGTTCCTTGCAA
>JBDSSP010000199.1:0-19930 GCA_039928735.1 Novosphingobium sp.
CAGTCAGCCCCCCGCCGCCATTCTTGCCCTTGGCGTTGTCCCTGCCGCCCTCGAGTTCGGTGAGATACTGCGGCACCTTGTCGAGCCCCAGCCACCCGGCCAGCTGCGGCGGCGCTTCGATCCTGCCGTCGACCCGCACCAGCAAAGGCAGCGCGGGTGATTCGTCAACCATCCGCGCCAGCCGCAGAGCCTCCTGGCGTTCAACCTCGAAACGCCGCTCTTTCGAGCGTGCAACCAGGATCGCCCAGCCAGCCGCCAGCGTCCAGGCTGCAAGCAGCAGGCCGATAAGCACCAGCGCAGTCTGTGACAGGATCATTGCGCCTTCGCTATGCGCGGCGGGACGGGATTACAACCTGGACTTGGTCACTTGGCCGATTGAAGCATCAGTTGAGCGCCAAAAACGCCCTGATCTTGTCGGCAAAAACAACCACCGCAATAAGAAGTCCAATGCCAGAGGACGTTGCAGTGATTATAAATCCCTTGCCGGGAAGGTGCGCGACCCGTTCTGTCAGAGTTGCAAGGCCGACACGAATGTCGCCCACGTCCTTTTTGATCGCGCCAACGTCGGAACGAAGGATTTCGACATGCGCTTCAAGTTTGGCGACACGACCGTCCATTCCCCCTGAATTGCCACCTCCATCGCCAGTCTTCAAGGCCTCATTTTCTTTCATGAGTGCATCGTTCTTGTCCCGGAGCGTACGCACAAAAGCCAAATCAATCGGGGGTTCACTTGCCATCGGCAACTTTCCCTCCAATCACATCCATGACCTCTGCGAACTTCTTATCGGACACGAAATAGTCTTTCATGCGCTGTTGAGCGCCTTCCTCATCATTTGCTCTTATCGACACGATGACGCCCGCAAGGTCTATTACCATCCCGCGAAGATATTCAACCGCGAGGAGCAAATCACCTTTGGTCGCATTTTCGCGCCAAAGCGGAAAGGGATCGTGTCTTTCAGTCACATCCGAGACCTTACATGATAGTTTTGTTGAAACCTAGTAGCGGTAATGATCAGGCTTGAACGGGCCGGTCTGCGGCACGCCGATGTAATCAGCTTGCTTCTTGCTCAGCGTCGTCAGCTTGACCCCCAGCTTTTCGAGATGCAGCGCCGCCACCTTCTCGTCGAGGTGCTTTGGCAGGACATAGACCTCGTTCTTGTATTGCGCCGGGTTGGTGAACAGCTCGATCTGGGCCAGCGTCTGGTTGGTGAAGCTGGCTGACATGACGAAGCTGGGGTGGCCGGTGGCGCAGCCCAGATTGACCAGACGGCCCTTTGCGAGAATGATGATCTGCTTGCCGTCTGGAAATTCAACGAGGTCGGTTCCGGCTTTCACTTCCGTCCACTTGTAATTGTCGAGCGCGGCGATTTGAATTTCGCTGTCAAAGTGGCCGATGTTGCAGACGATGGCCATGTTCTTCATCGCCTTCATGTGCTCGGCAGTGATCACCGCCTCGTTGCCGGTGGCGGTGACGAATATGTCCGCGCGGGTAACCGCCTCTTCCATCGTCACCACTTCATAGCCCTCCATCGCCGCCTGCAGCGCGCAGATTGGATCAACTTCGGTGACCATCACCCGCGCGCCGCCATTGCGGAGCGAAGCGGTGCTGCCCTTGCCGACATCCCCGAACCCGGCGACGCAGGCGACCTTGCCGGCCAGCATGACGTCGGTTGCGCGGCGGATGGCGTCGACCAGCGACTCCTTGCAGCCATAAAGGTTGTCGAACTTCGACTTGGTTACGCTGTCATTCACGTTGATAGCCGGGAAAGGCAGTTTGCCGTCCTTGGCAATCTGATAAAGCCGATGGACGCCAGTGGTGGTTTCTTCGGAAACGCCCTTGATGTGCGCGACTGACATGGTGAGGTAGCCGGGCCTGGCCTTCAGAAAGGCATTCAGCGCACGCACGAATTCAATTTCCTCGGCATTGCCGGGCTCGAACAGCTTTTCACCCGCCTCGACGCGAGCGCCCCACAGCGCGAACATGGTGGCATCGCCGCCATCGTCGAGGATCATGTTGGCAGTGCGGCCTGTTCCGTCATCCCAATCGAAAATGCTGCCGACATAGTCCCAGTATTCTGCGAGGCTCTCGCCCTTGATTGCGAAAACTGGAATTCCCGCGGCGGCGATTGCGGCTGCGCCGTGGTCCTGGGTCGAGAAGATGTTGCAGGTTGCCCAGCGCACTTCTGCGCCCAGCACGACGAGCGTTTCGATCAGCACCGCAGTCTGGATGGTCATGTGCAATGAGCCGGTGATTCGCGCACCTTTGAGCGGCTGGCTGGATCCGAACTCCTGGCGCAGCGCCATCAGACCAGGCATTTCGGTCTCGGCGATCCTGATTTCGGCCCGGCCATATTCGGCGAGGCCGATATCGGCAATGACATAGTCCGTCGGGGATTCAAGCACAGTAGCCACGGCGATAATACTCCTGCATCGGTTCCAAGAATGGGCCGGCCTTCCGCTTCAGAAATGCAAAGGGCGGCACCACGATTGGCGCCGCCCATAGCCTCCGGCAGCCCCGGAAGCAAATATAAAGAATTCTTTATATGACTTTCTGGTAACTTTTTGCCGCTCAACGCCGGGCGTAGGCCAGTTCCACAGTGCGGTCATCCCCCAACAGCTGATCCGCCGCTTCCTCAAGCGTCGAGCGCCCCTGGACCTGTGCCAGATCACGGGTAACGCTCTTGAGTTCGTGGCAGTTCAGCCAGGGATGGCCCTGGCCATAGGCATTGGCCATGACAGTGCTGATCCGGTCGAGTGCACGGGCCGAGCCGGCAGAGCCAACTTGATTGGCCAGATCACGGCGCAGTTCATCGTTCGCCTGATTGAGCTCGGACAGGTGGCTTGTGGCAAAGCTGTCATATTCTACGTTGAAATTGTCAGAGGTTGTCCGACACCGCAGGCTGGTTACCATCAGCATGATGTCCAGCCGCCGCAGTTTCTCGGCCCCCCCGAAAATGCCTGCCGCCTGTGCCGGCGCCACTGCGCCAAGCGCAACACAAACTACCGCCGAAATGCCCACAATCACTTTCGCAAATTTGCGCCTTGCGGCAAGCGAAGCACCACCCAGATTAGTCATGTCCCAGTCTCCACGCGAGCCCAATCCCGCATGGCAGACAGTCAGTCCGGGCCATTTACCGATTACTGAAACTACCCGGTAAAGCGAAATTAACCAGTACGCATTGCCACCAGATGTTGCAGCCGGGCAACAGCGACCTATATCGGCCCGACTGCGGATTCCCCGTCAGGAAAGGATGCACGATGACGATTGCGATTGGCGACAAGCTCCCCGATGTAAAACTGATGATAGCCGGTGCGGCAGGCAATGAGGCAGTGCAGACCTCGGTTTATTTCAAGGGCAGGCGCGTCGCGCTGTTTTCAGTGCCGGGTGCGTTCACGCCGACCTGTTCGGCCAAGCACCTCCCCGGATTTGTCGAAAAGGCTGCTGAACTCAAGGCCAAGGGCATTGACGAGATTGCTTGCACGGCGGTCAACGATGCCTTCGTCATGGGCGCGTGGAACAAGGCCAGCGGCTCGGACGACATCACCATGCTGGCGGACGGCAATGGCGAGTTCGCCAAGGCGGTGGGGCTTGAACTCGACCTGTCCGGCGGCGGCCTCGGGCATCGCGGCCAGCGCTTCTCGTTGGTTGTGAACGACGGCACGGTAGAGCAGCTCAACGTCGAATCCGCTGGCGAATTCAAGGTGAGTTCTGCCGAGCATATGCTCTCGCAGCTCTAATTATGAGGGCGGCGGCGCTCCGGCGTCGCCGCCATTCGGCCCGAACTAAAACCTTTTCGCGATGCCGAGATATATCTGACGATCAGGCGCATTGGCATTGAGCCGGACTGCGCCGCCAATATCCGCAAACAGATCACTTCCAAGCCTGAGGGAAGCCGAGGCTCCCGCCACCGCGCTGGTTGAAGCGCCTGCAGGATCTTCATCCCGCATCACCGATACCTCGATCGAAGTGTTCACACGGCTCGAAGCCGGAAAAGCCACCCCAGCCGCCGTCCCATAAGCGAAATGCCGCCCGCTGGCATCGGAGTTGGCGGCGGCATCGAACTCAGGGGTCAGCATAAGCGAGACACCGTGCCCCACTGGCAAGGCCAGCGGAATTTGCAAACCAGCGCTCCACGTCCCTGCCCCTAGCGCTGCGCCGCCGGAATTCAGCGTGACGCGCGGCAACAGCGCAATTGATAGGTGCTCGCCTGAAGGATCCAGCACATTTTGCTTGATCCCCAGCGTAATGTCACCAGATCCACGCAGCGTGGTGACTTGACCGCTTGTCCGATCGCGCGTCCGCACGGAGCCATAGGGCGACCATGCAAGGCGGGCCTCAGTTGTAGTGCCAAGTCCGACCCTGACGGCAAGATCGCCAATCAGCACCTGATCCGTGACGCTCACCGAATCGCTCGAATGCGTCCATGCACCAAGTGACGCCTCGACGCTCACATGTCCCGGATCAATAATGCACGGCGGCGTATCGAGTCCGGGACGATCCGGACAATAGTCATTCGCCCTTGCTGCCGATGCGCCAAGCAAGGCAAGGCACGGCAGTAAGAGCGAGAGGCCCAGCCTAGTGGTTCGTTTCCGACATTTGCATCCCTTTCGGATAGAGCAGAGGCAAATGTCGGAAACATCAGAACCACTAGAGAAACTATTGGCGCTAGTGGATTTCATAATTTTGCCATTCGAACACTCCCCTGCCGAAAGCAGGACTCGAATGTCAAAATCAATCCACTAGTGCGCATAATTCAGGATCGTCTTGATTTCGAGATATTCGTGAAAGCCGTAGTCGCCCCATTCGCGGCCATTGCCCGAACGCTTGTAGCCCCCGAACGGCGCGTGGAAATCGAAACCGTTGTTGACACTGACCCAGCCGGTGCGCATCCGCTTGGCAATCGAATTGCACAGCTCGGAATCGATGCCGTTTACGTATCCGGCGAGACCGAAGTTGCTGTCGTTGGCCATCGCGACCGCATCATCGACATCCTTGTAGCCCATCATCACCAACACCGGGCCGAAGATTTCGTCGCGCCCGATCGCAGTGTCGTTGGTCGTGACGAAGACTGTCGGCTTGACGTACCAGCCCTTGTCCAGACCATCGGGACGTCCGGGGCCGCCAGCGATCAGTTCCGAAACACCATCGGCCAGACCAAGTTCAATATATTCCTGGATGCTGTTGTATTGGCCCTTGGAGACGACCGGACCCATTGCGAAGTTGCCAGCAGGATCCCCAACCGAAACCGAGTCCGCCGCCGCAGCAGCCGCTGCCTTGGCCTCTGCCATGCGCGCTGCCGGCACCAGCAAGCGCGATCCCGCCGAGCAGGTCTGGCCGGAATTGCCCATCATGCCGACCGTGGCCTCAGTAACATTTTTCGCCATGTCGGCATCGTCGAGCACGATGAAGGCGCTCTTGCCACCAAGCTCCAGGCCGACCCGCTTGACTGTCGGCGCGGCGTCCTTCTGGATTTGCACGCCTACCGGCTCCGAGCCGGTGAAGCTGATCATGTCGACATCTTCATGCGTGGTAAGTGCAGTGCCCAGCACCGCCCCGCTGCCCTGCACCATATTGAAAACACCGGCTGGAACGCCCGCTGCATGGAGGATTTCGGTAAGAATATGCGCGGAGAACGGCGCCAGTTGCGGCGGCTTGAGGATCATCGTGCAGCCCGTCGCCAGCGCCGGGAAGATCTTCACGCAAGTCTGGTTCATTGGCCAGTTCCACGGCGTAATCAGCCCGCAGACCCCGATCGGCTCATGCCGGATCATGGTTGCGCCGCGCAGTTGCTCGAACTTGAATTCCTTCAGAACTTCGATGGCGGTCTGCAAATGGCCAGCGCCGAGACCAACATGGAATCCGCCCGCCAACGAGGCTGGTGCGCCCATTTCCTCGCGAATAGCAGCGCCTAGTTCGTCCTGTCGCTTGGCGTATTCGGCCTGGATTGCCAGCAGCAGATCCAGCCGCTGCGCCGGGGTGGTTTCCGACCAGCTGGCGAAAGCCTTGCGCGCAGCCGCGACCGCCTTGTCGATATCCGCAGCACTGCCCAGCGATATTCGCCCGGCAACCGCCTCTGTCGCGGGATTGATGACGTCTGCGGTCTTGGGCGTGACCGGATCAACCCATTTGCCATCGATATAAAACTGCAGATATTCGCGCATCATGCCTCTCCAAATTGTTGTTTGGGCTGTTAGCTCAAGCGGCGGCCAGTTCAAGGCCAATCCTGTGGTGTCACAGCATATACATGGTTAGCCAGCGTGCCGCCACGGCAGGTCGTTCGAGGCCTTCGACTTCAACCGTCACATCGAGCTCCTCGCGGTAACGGCCGGGGCCAGCCTCGATGATCGCCTCGACCCGAAAGCTGGCGCGAATCCGGCTGCCCGAGCGCACCGGCTGGACCCAGCGCACGCGTTCGAAGCCATAATTGACGCCGAGCTGCAGCCCCGGAAAGCGCGGCCTTGACGTCCCCGAACGCAGCGGAGCGAGCAGCGACAGGACCAGGAAGCCATGCGCGATGGTCCCGCCGAATTCGGTCTGCGCCGCCGCTTCGGGATCGACGTGCAGGAACATCCAGTCGCGGGTCACGTCGGCAAAGCTGTCAATCAGCGGCTGATCGACCAGCATCCAGTCGGAGACATAGGTCTTGCCAATCTCATCGCGTATGAAGTCGCCTACCGCATCATTCATGGCCATACTCCGGAGCCGGTTCGACGTCATGGAACCGGCGATAGTCAATAGTGCGGACACCCCGGTCGTCGAGACCAAGAATATCGACGAAGCGCGCGTTCCAGCGGATTTCGCGCGGCGTATAGGCCCAGCGGGCATGGATCGGCTGGCCGCTGATTTCATCGACACCCGACAGAACCACCACAAGCTCCATATCCGCGCCCGCCTCCGGATCGTCCAGAAGTATTCGCAACGGACTTTCGGCATCGATTCGGTGTAGCACGGTCCAGGTCAGCGCAAACACCGGGTTGCTGTCACGTGCCAGCGGCAGATCGTGGAACCGGCGCATGGTCACCCCGCCGAAGGTGTCGTCGCGGATTAGTGAGACCCGGACTTGCGCTGCGTAAATCAGGTTGTGCCGCTGGTTGGCCGCGCGCAGCATCAGGATCGGCACGCCATCGACAGTGCGGACCGCCAATACCTCGCTGAACAGGATTCGCGCAGTGGGCCGCGAAAACCGGGCGAAGGCAATCCCGGTGGCAAGCGCGAAATAGATAATACCCAGCGTGATCTCGATTACGCCGATCACCTGGGTGTAGATCGAGATCGGATAGATATTGCCATAACCGATGGTGGCGACCGTATCGACGCTGAAGAAGAAGTCGCGCCAGAAGGGCGAGACTTCCGCATCGACTCCGTGAGCGACTGACAGCCCGTCCGGATCGAGCCAATAGAGCCCGGCGAAGACAAGGTTGAACAATAGAAATACCAGCGCGAACAGCGTAATCAGCCAGCGCCAGCGCAATTGCATCAGCCGGTGATAGGCATCGCGGCCCAGCGTCCGCCGCACTCCAAGCGGGCGCACTTCGATGTTCCCGCGATCGCGGAAAGCGCTGGTAAAGGTTTCGGACTGTTGCTGCGGCGCGTCTTGGGACATGGCGTAGAGCTAGTCGCGGAATGGCTGGACGACAATCCTGCGCCGTTCGATTGCACCGCCAGCCAAATTCGCGTAGTGCATTTCGAACGCCCCGGCCTCGCGTTGTCGCACCAGCGACGCGTACAAGCCGGGGTTTGCCGTTTCGAGCACCAAGGAAATCAGCATGACCCGCCGCCGCCAAATCTACGAAGGCAAGGCCAAGATCCTCTATGAGGGGCCCGAACCCGGCACTATCATCCAGTATTTCAAGGATGATGCCACTGCCTTCAATGCGCAGAAGAAGGGCACAATCCAGGGCAAGGGCGTGATCAACAATCGCATCAGCGAATATGTCTTCACCCGCCTGTCGCATATCGGCATTCCAACCCATTTTATCCGCCGCCTCAACATGCGTGAGCAGCTGGTCCGCCAGGTCGAGATTATCCCGATCGAAGTGGTAGTGCGCAACGTGGCGGCCGGCTCGATCAGCAAGAGGCTCGGCATTCCCGAAGGCGAGCCGCTGCCGCATACCTTGATCGAATACTATCTCAAGGACGATGCGCTGGAAGACCCGATGGTCGCCGAAGAGCACATCGCCTGCTTCGGCTGGGCCACCAATGAGGAGATGCAGGACATTTCCGCCATGGCAATCCGGGTCAACGATTTCCTGTCAGGCATGTTCGCTGCCATCAATATCCGCCTGATCGATTTCAAGCTCGAATTCGGCCGGCTGTGGGATGGCGACTATGCCCGCGTCATCCTGGCCGACGAGATCAGCCCCGACGGTTGCCGCTTGTGGGACATGACCACCGGCGAGAAGCTCGACAAGGACCGCTTCCGGCGTGATCTGGGCGGCGAATCCGAGGCCTACCAGGAAGTGGCGCGCAGGCTTGGCCTGCTGCTCGAAGATGGCGCGACCAGCGAAGTCTTCGATCTGTCGAAACATCGGAAGCTGCGGGGCAAGTAGGTTCCATCCTTCGACAGGCTCAGGATGAGAGGGTGTTGCGCAAAACCCAAGCCCCGCTCGTGCTGAGCTTGTCGAAGCACCGCCAATGATCTTGCCCGACGCGCACCTTTCCCCCACGTTGAGATTAATGCGCCGCCGCCTGATTCCGTTCCTTCTCGCTGTCCTTTCCTTGTCAGCCTGCGCGCCGCAGCTCGAGCGCATTGCCTCGGCTGCGCCCGCGCAAGAAAAGCCGGTCTGGGCATTCCAGGCCAGCGACATTCCGGTCGATCCCGCCTTTCGCTTCGGACGGCTTGCAAATGGCATGCGCTATGTCATTCGCCATAACGAAACGCCAAAGGCAACCGGCGGGGTGCGGATGGAGATCGCCGCCGGATCGCTTGACGAGACTGACAGCGAGCGCGGCTTTGCCCACTTCGTCGAACACATGGCGTTCAACGGTTCCACGCATGTTCCCGAAGGAGAAATGGTGCGGCTGCTAGAGCGCGAGGGACTGGCATTCGGCGCCGATACCAATGCCCAGACCAGCTTCCAGCAGACCACTTACCTGCTCGACCTGCCCCGCAACAACCCTGCTCTGCTTGGCACCGCGCTGATGCTGATGCGCGAGACCGCTAGCGAGCTGCTGTTCGATCCCAAGGCGGTGTCGCGCGAGCGGGGTGTTGTCCTGTCCGAGATGCGCGACCGCAATTCCTGGCAACTCCGCAATCTGGAAGACCAGCTTGCATTCCTGACTCCCGGCGCACGCTATGTCGAGCGCCTGGCGATCGGCAAGGCAGAGACATTGAACGCGGCGACCGCAGAGAGCCTTAAGGCGTTCTGGCTGCGCAACTACGTACCCGCCAGGGCGACGCTGATCGTCATCGGTGACTTCGATCCCGATGCCGCGGAAGCGGCGATCCAGGCTCAGTTTGGCTCGTGGCAACCAGCCCCCTCACCGGAGCAGCCCGGCGCGGGGCCAGTCGATCCAGCGCGCAGGAACCAGACCGAGATCTATATTGATGCGGCCCTGTCCGAGCGGGTTGCCGTCTCGCGCCACGGCCCGTGGCTCGATGAGCCGGACACCGTGGCCCAGCGCCGCGAAAACCTGTTGCGACAGATCGGCTATTCAATTGTCAATCGCCGTCTCCAGCGAATTTCCCGGCAGGCCGCGCCGCCGTTTCGCGATGCCGGAATGGGGACAGGCGATGTATTCAAGGCCGGGCGCACCACCAACCTGATTGTCGATACAGTCGATGGCAAATGGCGGCGCGGCCTGATCGCGGCGGCGGTCGAATTCCGCAAGGCGCTGCGCTTCGGCTTCACCGGCTCCGAGGTTCAGGAGCAATTGGCGAATATCAGAACCTCGCTGGAAAACGAAGCAGCCTCGGCTGGCACGCGCAGCCACGGTGCCCTGCTCAACGCTGTCTTCGCGCTGCTGCGCAACGACGAGGTGCCGGCGACGCCCGAATCCTCACTGGCCCGATTCCTTGCCAACCTTCCGCGGATCAATGAGAAACGCGTGCTTGAAGCACTGCGGCGCGAGGCCGTGCCACTCGTGGACCCATTGTTGCGGTTTCAGGGGCGGCGCGAGCCCGAGGGCGGCGCAACAGCAATACGCGCGGCGTGGAACGAGGCAATGCTGCGCTCGCTGACGCGTGATGGCAAGGCAGCAAGCACCAGCTTTGCCTATACCAGTTTTGGTCAGCCAGGGACTGTGGCCAGCGACACGGTCGAGCCCGCGCTGGGCATCCGCACGATTCGATTTGCCAATGGCGTCGCGCTGAATCTCAAGCGCACCGCACTGGAAAAGGACCGCATGGTCGTGCAACTCTCCGTCGATGGCGGTGCCCGGCTCAACACCCTCGACAAGCCACTTACCACCGAGATGATGAGCGCACTGACCGCGGGCGGGCTTGGCAAACACAGCCAGGACGAGCTGCAATCGATCCTCGCCGGGCACACCGTCAATTTCTCGCTCGATACCGGGCCAGACGCTTTCGTATCATCGGCACAGACCACCCCGCGCGACCTGGAATTTCAACTGCGGGTCCTTGCCGCGCTGGTCACCGATCCGGGATATCGGCCGGAAGGCGAACTGCGCTACCGGCTCAACGTCAACAACTACTTCGCCCAGCTGCGCGCGACGCCGCAATCGGCGCTTGGCAGCGCGATAGGCGGCATTTTCTCGGACAATGATCCGCGCTTCACGCTGCAGGGCGTCGAGACCTATCGCAAGCTGACTTTCGCCGAATTGAAACAGGGTATTGCCGACCGGCTGGCGCATGGCGCGATCGAGCTGGGAGTGGTTGGCGACTTCGACGAGCAACAGGTTATTGCCGCAGTGGCGTGGACATTTGGCGCGCTGCCGCCCCGTGAAACGGCGTTCGGCTCATTCGATGCTCAACCCCGGCGGCCCTTCACCGCATCGCGAGAGCCACGGATGGTCCGCCACACCGGCCCCAAGGACCAGGCCCTGCTCCGCCTCACCTGGCCGACCCGTGACGACAGCGATCCGGAGGAAAGCATCGGCCTTTCGCTGCTCGAACGGATAGTCCAGCTGGAGCTGACCGACACATTGCGCGAAAAGCTCGGCAAGGCCTATTCGCCATCGGCCAACAGCAATCCTTCGCGCTATTGGCGCGGCTATGGGGTGTTCGGGATTGCCGCATCGATCGACGTTGCCAATGTCGCCGTTGCCCGCGCAGCTGTGGCCGAGACCATCAAGCGGATGCGCGATGCGCCGATCAGCGCCGACGAATTGCAACGCGCCCGCCAGCCTCAGATCGAGGCTTTGGACAATGCGCTCAAGACCAATCGCGGCTGGCTGGGCCTTGCCGCGCGCGCCCAAAGCGAGCCGGACCGGATCGATCGCTTTGTGCATGCCAGGCAGCGCCTGGAAGCATTCACGGCAGCCGATATCCAGAAACTGGCAGCGCGCTATCTGGTCGATAACAAACAAGTCGAAGTGCTGGTGTTGCCCGAAGGGGTGGATCCGCCGAAGCCATAATTCTGCGAGAACTTAACGCACTTGATATGTAATCTTCCTTGTTGCACCAATAGCCTGCCGGGAGAGGTCCGGCAGTCGATGGGAAGGGCAACCTTCCACTGCAGGAGGACGGATTATGCGTTTTGTTTGGATGGCCATCGTTGGCTTGATCGTCGGGATAATCGCGCGCTTTATCTATCCGGGCCCAATACCTATCGGCTGGATTGCCAGCATTCTGCTCGGTATTGCTGGTTCGTTTCTGGCAGGCACGATTGGCGGGATGATCCACAGGCCGGCCGATGGCAATGCAATCCAGCCAGCCGGATTCTTCTATTCAGTTATCGGCGCGATTTTGATTATCTTCATCGCGAGGAACGTCCTGCACATGGTTTGAGGACCGACGAAACATGCGCGGTTCCGGTGTTGACCGGAGCCGCGCCTTCGTCTCACTCAGGCTTCCCGAACTTCACGGTTCAACTCAAGGTGCGTGATTGGGCCGCGACTGGCGGCCGGTCTTTTCTGCCCACTCGCTGATCAACCCGTCATAAAGCGGGTGGTCGATCAGCTCGTATTTCTCCGGAAAGTCGAAATTGGCAGACTTGACCTGCCCGCCTTCCTTCAGCTCGCGCATCATCTTGAGGTGGTTGGCCGCTGCCGTAACCCAGCCGCCGGTTGCCATGTTGAACCCGGTGCCAGGGAGACTGAAGCCCATCGTCGTGATTTTGGTTCCGAACACCTTGACCAGTTCGGGCACCCAGTCGGGCCGGGGCGGATAGAACAGCACGTCGGCGCCTGCCTCAAGATAGGCATGGCCGCGCTTGATGGCTTCTTCCATCGAACCGGTGCCGCCGCCGCCAGCCTCGCTGGCATAAAGCTCGTCGCAGCGGGCGATGATCACGAAATCCTGACCTGAATCCTTCTGCGCCCGCCGCGCCGCGTCGATCCGCGCTTGCTGGTCGGCAATCGACCACAGGCCATTGACGTGCTTGGAATGCTTCGGATTGCGTTCGTCCTCGACATGGAAACCGGCGATGCCCTGCTGGATATAACGGCGGGTGAAGTGATAGGCATCTGCCACCGTCTCGCCCAATGTATCGGCATCGGCGATCAGCGGGATATTGACCACATTGGCGATCCGGCTCGCCTGTTCGATCTGTTCAACCTGACTGTAGACCCCGTTGTCCGGCATCGCATAGTGAAACGCGCTGCAGGCATGGCCGCCAAGATAGATCGCCGGGAAGCCGACATATTCGCATATCCGCCCGGTTATCGCCGAATAGCTGTCACCGCAGACGAAATGCTCGCCCTTGTCGATCAGCGCGCGCAGAATTGCACCCTTGTCGGCCATGAATCACTCTCCTGTTTTGCATTTATGAGCCGATAGGTTGCACGCGCCGCGCAGACAGGCAAGACTATCGTCCAATCGGATATGGGAGGATGCGGCAATGGCTGGCGATGGACGACTTGGCGGCAAGGTGGCGCTGGTTACTGGTGGGGCGCAGGGGATTGGCGCAGCGATTGCGCGCAAGCTGGCGGAGCATGGCGCTGCGGTGTGGCTGGGCGATATTCAGGCGGACAAGGGAGCGGCAGTTGCGGCGGAGATTGGCGGACAATTCGTGCGGCTTGACGTTACCGACCCGACATCATGGGAAGCGGCTGTTGCGAAGATTGGTGGGCTCGACATTCTGGTCAACAATGCCGGCGACGGCTGCGGCGGGGCGATTGAGACGACCCCGCTGGCCGATCACCTGCGGGTAATTGACCTCAACCTCAACGGCGTCTGGCTTGGCATTCGCGCCTGCGTGCCTATGCTTGCGGCGCGCGGCGGCGGGTCGATCGTCAACATTTCGTCCATCGACGGCCTGGCGGGCATCGCGGGGCTTTCATCCTATGTCGCGAGCAAATTCGCCGTCACCGGCATGACCAAGGCGCTGGCGCTGGAACTGGGCGACCGCGGCATCCGGGTCAACTCGGTCCACCCCGGCATGGTCGATTGCACACATGATCGCGGCATGCCCCCCGCCGCGATGGCGCGCATCCAGAAGGCCGTGGAACGCCAACCAATCAAGCGCATGGCGCGGGTTGAGGAAGTGGCCAACGCGGCGCTGTTTATTGCTTCGGACGAGAGTTCGTATTGCACGGGGTCGCAGTTGCTGGTGGACGGCGGGCATCTGGCGGGGCCGTTTCGGGATGCGATGTGAAAGTTGGGGGATATTGCGCGCGGCAGCGTAACCCCTCTGTAACTACATCTCGTGTGTTTTCGTCCGGCGGTGGGTTAGAAATGGTCAACGCGGAGATACGGAGATGCGGAGTTTGAGGGTTAAGTTAGCTGTCAGCGTAACACTATTATCGTAGCCCTCCAAGTGACACCTCAACCCGTACGAATCCAAAATTTCACCGATCCTAATCATAGAAATTTACTTTGATCGCGGAAGGAGTCTCTACTTTCAAACAGGGGTCGCAGCCTATTCCAAAAAGGATCTAAGGTAGTTTATGTCACGAATTGAATCCGACGAAATTCAATATGCCCTGCTTACAGAAAAGCAGCGACAGACGCTTGAATTGTTGATCAAGCACAAGACGTCAAAACAGATATCCCGAGAACTAGGAATTTCTCCACACACGGTCGATCAACGGATCGAATCTGCCAAGCGAAAATTCGGCGTAAACTCGCGGGGGGAACTTGCGCAAGCCTTTCGACGGTTACAGCTTTTATACGAACGAATGACATATGAAGAAATACATATCGCCGAATCGGAACCGCCTCCTGAAACATCCGATCTGGACGAACCGGAGCGACTTTCGACATCGCTTGATCCGAATCGGGCCAAACAGCCCGTGCAGGATCATGTGACTAGGGGTTATCGGGTTGGTCCCGAGATGTTCAACGGGAAACTGGGTACAATCTTCCGGATTGCGGCAATCTTAACCATGGCGGCGTTGCTGGTCGTGGTCTTGCTCGGTGCGATTTCGATCTTCGCTGAGATGTCGCAAATCCTGTCGAAGTGATCGGAGAACAATTCGTTTGTCCAATAGGTGTGCCGGTGCAGCTGGCAGGAAAGTGTAACGCTATGACAATGACAACTATAGTTGCTCAGACGCGGATCGCCCGCGAGATTACTGACGCCGAAACCGCGCTCAACGATGCACTACTCAAGCAGGCGCAGCTGTTCACGACGATGGTGGCTGCACGCCGCGATACCGAAGTCGAACAATTTACTGGCCAGGATGCTCTCATGCGGCTGGCCAAGTCACAGCAATCACTGCTCACCGCTGGTGGTGATTTGGCACGCGTGCATGGACGACTGCTGGAAGTAAATTGCGAAATGGGTGGGCTCGCTGACGATTGTCCTGTTGAAGGACATTTGTCCGGTCTAATTAATGAGGCAATTGCCGCCTGATACTTGACTGCTCGGGACAAAAGTTTTTTAGCTCCTAAATGCGCCTATGGCTGACCATTGGGATGTTGTGCCTACTGTTACTCCTAGCGCTTCGCGAAGGAGGACAAGTAGAGCGATTGGTCGCGAAAACTTTTGTCCTGGCTTTCATTTTCGACTTCACGAGCCGACTTATGCGGGGGCCTGTCAATTTTCAAGCATTTGATTCGATGCTTTTTGCCATCGATATTGGCGTGCTTTTCGTCCTCACAGGAATCGCTATTCGAGCTAATAGGTTGTGGCCACTATGCGTTTCTGCATTGCAAGTGATTCCTGTGATCACCCACTTGGTCAAGTTAGGCCCTATTCAGGGATTGCCTCGCGTATATTGGGGCATGACCATACTACCGGCCTACCTAGAGCTGCTAGTCCTGACGGCGGGCATCTACGCTCATTCGCGCCGAATTTCGAAGTATGGACTTTACCCCGACTGGCGATCCGACTGAATGCATTATTTGCCGCCCGTAAGGGCTCTGCATGACCTTTTCGCAATCCACTCACACGGATGACGGCCCATCCGACCTGATCCGAAGGCTGCATACTCTCGGCGGCCAGTTGACGATTCTGGTCCAGGATCTCGCCAAACTGAGCGAAGATGTTGGCCAGGATCAACAATCCAATCCAAGTGCGTTCCGTTTCGAATCTCAACGGCTTACCGCCCCGTCAGTGTTGAACGACGAGACAATGCGGTTAACTCGCGCAGTTCGTCCAGCGCTTCCCGATCCCAGGCTGGTTCGCCGCATTATACGTCAACGTCAGCTGCGTGGGCGATTCTTCGACGGCGAACTCTTTGGCGATCCGGCGTGGGACATGTTGCTCGACCTAACGGCGGCTCGAGCCGAACATGTTCGCGTCTCGGTTACTTCACTCTGCATTGCATCTGGCGTGCCGCCTACCACTGCCCTGCGATGGATTAGTCAGATGATAGATGCGGGTCTCTTTCAACGGATCGAAGACGACATCGACCGCAGGCGTGCATTTATAGTTTTAACTGACGAAGCAGCCGATGCAATGGCCCGTTACTTCGGCAATTATATACTTGACGTAGAGAAGGTAGATGCCCAAAGATTCGCAGCGACAGGCCGGCGTTCAACAGATTGAAATTACACGGGCTTCTCTAGGAAGGGCAGCATCCCTGGTTTGTGCCTATGATCGAGAGAATGATCATCCACAGGATGTTGTTCTCGCCATTGTGCAAGCCATGAAGGCATCTCCCCTTCGCCATGAAAGAGGCGAGTTGCGCCCGGTTCAGTAAGATGGATAAAAATTTCGTGGAACCTGCGAAGGGCATCCATCCCAATTCGAGCAGTCTTGCATAATTTCTTTTCCAGCGGGGGTAATTGTTCTGCCTTCACGGGCGCGCCGCCATCTTTGAAGTGTGTCGATGCTGGGTAAACCTCATTCGCCTTACCGCAGCGCAATCCCCAAACGCCGTGAAAACATCGGTTGCGCTGAGTTTTCGTTTGATTCGCTAAATCCCAAAATTCGAGTGCTAAGGCTTGGCCGTCGGCGTCTTGGATATCGTCAATGTGCGCTTTGAGCATGTCGAGTTTGGCACCAAGGGGCTTCTCCCCGATTAATGTTCGTCGCTGTTTCGGGCTAATCCCCATTGAAACTTCGAGCATCAAATCGAGAACCATGTCGATCTGCCCCCAAAGGATTGCGATCCTGCCTAGCATGGCATGTTGATCATGAGTTAGAGGTGATATGAACGGCGGGACAAATTCGTAAGGGTCATTCATGGCTGACACCGATCAAGAGAAGATGGACGAGGTTCTAAAGCGGATGCTGGCGACGCCGCCGAAGCCGCATAAGGCTGGGAAGCCGCACAAGGATGTTTCGGAAAAGGCGAAGTCGGGGAGCGGGGCGCGTGGAAAATGAGGAAGAAGTGAAGTGGGCGTTGGTGGATGAGGCGATGGCTCGCCAAATCCAGTCCCAAGGAGAAATCTTTCTTCAGGCTCAACTCCATTGTGCGATTGCTTCGGATAGCCGGGCAACGACGATGGCGGGGCTTTTTATCACGCTTGCGTTGGCCGCGCTTGGGGGCGGTCTGGGCTATTGGCACGAAACATCTAGCCTCTCGCCTTTGCTTTCTGGCCTCATGTCTGGAGCCCTTCTGACCGCTGCTGCCGCACTCGCCGCATGGTCCGCCCGTCCGATAAATTTCTTCTTTCCCGGGAATCAGCCCAAAAATTGGTTCGCGGGCCGCAGGGATGCCCTACCGATCATGATTGGCGGGGAAGCTGAAAACTATCAGCGCCACATTGACGCCAACGACCGCACCCTTGGCGAAAACCAAACCGCATTAAGATGTGCATATTGGTTGGCAATCGCCGCGCCATTGGCGGGTGCGGTCGCGTGGCTAATCCCTGCTATTTGCTCTTCTTTCCGGGGGTAGACGGCGCGGGTTTGGTTTCCTTTACCGTTGTTGCAGGATGCGATTTGGCGAATTTCTCAGTTACATACTGACCGGTTTTCGCGCTTCTGTTACCAGCCTCAACACGGCCACCGCCGCTTGGTTTCTTAGCCATTGGACTTTACCTTCGTATGGGAAAGACCTTGCAAAATGGCAGAAACGTGGCATTTGTCAGGTTCTGACACCGGAGCACCACGCTCCACAATATTGGGTTTGGCGGCCTTTCCACGGGTGAATGCCAAACTCGAATCGAGGGGGTGCCCTGTTGGACGCCCCCTCGATTGTTTTATATGGCAGAAACCTGCTGCTCTAGCGAATCTCGGCCCCCATTTGTTCACAGGGTCCAGCGCTTGCGCTTCTCCCCGATCACGCGGGGAAGCTCCGCCAGTTTAGGCGGCGAACTTGTCAGCCCGCCGATAGGTCAAACGCTTGCCGACAATGCCCTTGAGGATCACTGTGGCGCGCTCGCCATCGGTGATGGTGCGGGTGTTGTAGCGAAGGTCGAACTCGGCACAGTAGCGGCCAAGGTGAGCCTCGCTCATGTGGTGATAGGTGCCAATGACGCCGCGCTTGAAGACCGAGAAGAAGTTCTCAGCCGTGTTGCTGTGCTTGAAGCCGCCGGTGGTGACATACTGCTTGGCCGAATGATTGACGGCGCTGTGACCATTGAACTCGCGGCCCATGCGCTCATAGATCGGGCTTTCGTCGGTCATCAGGTGCGAGGCGCGGTCGATGTTGGTGACAACAAGGGCGCGAACGTCCTTGGCGTTGACGTTGGCAACATGGAATGAACGGGCGCGACCGTCGCGCTCGACAAGGGCAACAACCGCCTTCTTGGGTGCAGGCTTGCGGGTGGCGCGGTTACGGGCCTTGCCGCCAACATAGGTTTCATCGGCTTCGACAACGCAACCGGGACCGCCAAGCGGGCCAGAAGGCTGGTCCATGGCTTCGCGGATGCGGTGGCACATAAACCAAGCGGTTTTGTAAGTGACGCCAAGCATACGGTGCAGCTGGTGGGCGCTCATGCCCTTCTTGCTGGCTGACAGCAGATAGGTAGCGAGCAACCATTTGTGCAGGCCAATCTTGGAACGCTCAAACACGGTGCCCACGGTAACGGTGAAGTTTTTGAGGCAGGAGTTGCACTGGATCAAACCGGCGCGGGTGCTCTTGCCAGCCAAGCGGTGGACATTCTCAGTCTCGCCACAATGCGGGCAGAACGGACCTTCGGGCCAGTTGATGGCTTCGAGGTGTTCGCGGGCCAGTTCGGCGTCGGTGAAGATGGGGTTGGTAATGTCCATGGCTCATTCCTTGTGAGCCAATCCTATGCAAATGCAGTCTCTACGTCAAGTATATAATTGCCGTTACTTCAATCAAATATACCAAAATACAGTCGCTATTTCTTGAGGTAGTCACGGTGCCAGTTTGCTTTACCTGTAAACTCCGCGTCTCCGCTTGAATCATTCCAACAGTAGCGTCGGACTGGGACACGCGGTTAGCATGTCCCTGGCTTTACCAGCCCCCTCCCCGCCCTTCGGCACGATCAGGTTGAGCGGCGGGAAGTTCACTCCGGCCAGCGCACCTGCGAAGCCGCCCCCGGCCCGCCCTGCCCATTCGACTGCATCAGGAACGTGGAGGTCCACCCGCCGTCGACATGCAGATTATGCCCCGTCACATAGCTCGCCAAATCCGACAGCAGGAACAGGATCGCCTTGGCAAGTTCATCCGGCGTCGCTGCCCGGCCCAGGGGTATCTTCGCTTTCATTGCGGCGTTCATTGCCGCCTGCCCCGCCTCGCCCAACGCCAGGCGCGGGGTGGCGGCGCTGCCGGGCATGGCGGCGTTGACGCGGATGCCATAGGGGCCCCACTCGTCGGCCATGGTGCGCACGAGGTTGATCATCCCCGCTTTTGCCGCGCCGTAGCCTGCGTGATTGGGCGCAGACGTGAGCCCGCTGACTGAGGAGACGCAGGCAATCGCGCCGGGCTTCTTGTTCCGAAGCAGCGAGCGGCCGACCGCGCGGGCGGGGAGGAAGAACGAGGTCAGGTTGAGCAGGATCGACTGGTTGAACTTGTCGAGGCTCATGTCGACCACCTGATCCCACATGCCAAGGCCGATCACCGTCGCCATGACATCGACCGGACCCAGCGCCGCCTCTGCCGCAGCCAGCGCCGCCTCTACGCTGGCCTCGCTGGTGGCATCGGCCTGCAGCGCGATTGCCTTGCCGCCTGCGGCATTGATTTCGCCTGCGATCTTGTCGGCGCGAGCCTGTTCGAGATCGACCACGGCGACATGCGCGCCCGCCTCGCTCAGTCGCAACGCGGTGCGCTCGCCCATGCCGAAACCTCCGCCCCAGACGATGGCGTGCTTGCCGGTAAGGCCCAGGATATCCTGACTCATTGATGCTCTCCCATTTTGCAGTCCCTTGTTGACCAGCGCTGCGCTTGCGCCAAGAACCTTTTGGGATGGCGACCTCTTCCTATCCCGATCCTGCTCGACGGTTTCTGATAACCGCGTCGACTATGCTGGCGGCGATTTTTCATGCGGATGCCCAAGGCGATCGTGGT
>JBDSSP010000200.1:0-16522 GCA_039928735.1 Novosphingobium sp.
AGAGCTTGAAGTGGTGGATCAGCGCTTCCATCGAGCTTTTCATCTCGGCGCGCATCGGCGGGACCACCTTGCGGTCGTCCGAGGCAATCGGGCCGTCTGGCATTTCCGCGAGGCACTGTTTCATGATTTTGGCCGACTGGCGCACTTCCTCGACGCGGACCATGAAGCGGTCGTAGCAGTCGCCCCTTGTCCCCACTGGAATCTCGAAGTCCATCTGCGCATAGACGTCATAGGGCTGGCTCTTGCGCAGATCCCACGGGATGCCGCTGCCCCGGATCATCGGGCCGGAGAAGCCCCAGCGCACGGCATCATCCTTGGAAACCAGCGCAATATCGACATTGCGCTGCTTGAAGATGCGGTTGTCGATGACCAGACTCATCGCGTCATCAAACAGGCGCGGCAGGCGGGTGTCGAGCCAGTCGGCGATGTCGGTGAGCAGTTTCAGCGGCACATCCTGATGCACCCCGCCGGGGCGGAACCAGGCCATGTGCATACGGGCGCCGGACGCGCGCTCGAAGAAGTTGAGGCAGTCCTCGCGAATCTCGAACAGCCACAGGTTCGGCGTCATCGCGCCGACATCCATGACGTGGCTGCCCAGGTTGAGCATGTGGTTGCAGATGCGGGTCAGCTCGGCGAACAGCACGCGGAGGTATTGCGCGCGGATCGGCACTTCGATGTTGAGCAGCTTTTCGATGGCGAGAACATAGGAATGCTCCATCGCCAGCGGGCTGCAATAGTCGAGCCGGTCAAAATAGGGCAGCGCTTGGAGATAAGTCTTGTGCTCGATCAGCTTTTCGGTGCCGCGATGCAGCAGGCCGACATGGCAATCGATCCGCTCGATGATTTCGCCGTCAAGCTCCATCACCATGCGCAGCACACCGTGCGCCGCCGGGTGCTGCGGGCCGAAGTTGATCGTGTAGTTGGAGATGACCTCGTCGCCGGTGGTGGGCGATTGTTCAAGCTGCATAGACATGATCAGCTACCCTCCGGCGCGGAAGCGGGCTTGGCTGCGCCCTTCTGGCGCGGCTTGCGCGCGGGGCGGTCCTCGGTCGGGTCGGGCGCACCCGGCTCAGCCGTCTTCGCGCTATTTACTGCGGAAGCTTTGGCCACCTTCTTCGCGGCAAGCTTGTTTGCAGGCTCGCCCGCCCCGGTATCGGCGGGCTTGTCGGTGGTCTTGGGCACATCGACTTTGGGCGAACCCTTGGTATCGGACTTGGTAGCAACCGGTGCAGGCGCGGGCGGAACTGGAGCGACCTTCTCATCACCCGGCAGCACATAATCGGCGCCTTCCCAGGGGCTCATGAAATCGAAGCTGCGAAGGTCCTGCGCGAGCTCAACCGGCTCATAGACCACGCGCTGGTCTTCCTCGGAATAGCGCAGCTCGACATAGCCGGTCAGCGGGAAGTCCTTGCGAAACGGATGTCCCTCAAAGCCATAGTCAGTGAGGATGCGGCGCAAATCCTGATTGCCCGCGAAAATGACGCCGAACATGTCGAACACTTCACGCTCCAGCCAGCCCGCGACCGGCCACAGCGTGGTGACCGTGGGCACCGGCGTGTTCTCGGCGGCGTGGACCTTGACGATCACGCGATGGTTCTTGGTCAGGCTAAGCAGGCAGTAGTTGCACTCGAAGCGTTCAGGCCGCTCGGGGTAATCGACCCCGGCGATATCCATCAGCTGCTGGTATTGGTGATCGTCGCGCAGCAGGCGCAAGGCGTCCGCGATGCGATCACGCTGGACGGTGAGGATAACTTCGCCGTATTTTTCAATGGCTCCGAGCAGCATCGGGCCGAGTGCCTTGCTCAGCGCATCAAGTACGCCCTCGCTTGAGGCGAATTTGGGGGCTGAATGGACTACGCTCACCGCTCAATCGTCCCCACGCGGCGGATTTTTCGCTGCAACTGCATCACGCCATAAAGCAGCGCCTCAGCAGTCGGCGGGCAGCCGGGGACATAGATATCCACCGGCACGATCCGGTCGCAGCCGCGCACGACGCTGTAGGAATAGTGATAATAGCCGCCGCCATTGGCGCAGCTGCCCATCGAAATTACGTATTTCGGGTCCGACATCTGGTCGTAAACCTTGCGCAGCGCCGGAGCCATTTTGTTGCACAGCGTGCCGGCCACGATCATCACGTCGCTTTGGCGCGGGGAGGCGCGCGGGGCGACGCCGAAACGCTCCATATCATAGCGCGGCATGTTGACGTGGATCATCTCGACCGCGCAGCAGGCGAGGCCGAAAGTCATCCACCACAGCGAGCCGGTGCGCGCCCACTGGAACAGGTCTTCCGTCGAGGCAACGAGGAAACCCTTGTCCTGGACCTGGCTGTTTAGGTCGAGGAAAAAGTCCTGGTTCGGCGGGACGATTGGCGAGTTAGGGGCGGAGCCCGACAAGATGGGTGGAGCGTTCATTCCCAGTCCAACGCTCCCTTTTTCCAGGCATAAATGTAGCCAACGATCAGTTCGCCAAGGAACACCATCATCGTGATCCAACCAGCCCAGCCGGTGTCCTTCAGGCTCACAGCCCAGGGGAACAGGAAGGCGGCCTCGAGATCGAAGACGATGAACAGGATCGCGACGAGATAAAAACGCACGTCGAACTGGCTGCGCGGATCCTCGAAAGCGGGGAAGCCGCATTCGTACTCGCTGAGCTTGGCGGCATTGGGATTATGCGCGCCAGTCAGATAGGAGACGCCGATCGGCAGGAACACCAGCGCGGCAGACAAGCCGACGGCGATGAACAGAAAGATCATGATCGGCAGATATTGCGACAGGTCTACCACATGGTGTCCTTTAGGCTGCTGACTCGCAAGATTGAACAATGCCCCGCGCCCTAGTCCGCGCCAATGCGGGGCGCAAGTGGGGGGAACCCGTGAAAATGAGGACTAATCCTGTTTTTGATGATGCCATTGCTTTTGCCGCAGCGCAACATTAACTGCCCCTCATCCAATTCGATCGTAGCTTGAAAGAACTATCAAGATGCCCCAGTTTTCTGCCGCTGATCCCATTGTTTTCCTGTCCTATGCCCGCACTGCAATGGGCGGACTGTCCGGCGTTTTCGCCGATGCTTCGGCAACCGATCTGGGCGCAGCGGCCGTCAAGGCGGCAGTAGAGCGCGCCGGAGTTGCGGGAGAGGATATTGAACGCATCTACATGGGCTGTGTGCTGCCCGCGGGGCTCGGCCAAGCCCCTGCCCGCCAGGCCGCGCTCAAGGCAGGCCTGCCGATCTCGGTTGAAGCGACGACTGTTGGCAAGGTCTGCGGCTCGGGCATGCAGACGGTGATCATGGCGGCCGAAGCGCTGGGCTCCGGCTCGATCGACATGGTGATTGCCGGCGGCATGGAGAGCATGACCAATGCTCCCTATCTGCTCAAGAAGCACCGCAGCGGCGCGCGCGCGGGCCACGATACAGTCTATGACCACATGTTCCTCGACGGTCTGGAAGACGCCTATGATGGCGGCTCGATGGGCAGCTTCGCCCAAGCTGTCGCCAACGAATACCAGCTGACCCGCGAAGCGCAGGACGCCTATTCGATCGAATCGCTCCGCCGGGCGCAGCATGCGATTTCCAGCGGCGCCTTTGACAGCGAAGTGGTGCCGGTGACCGTCAAGACCCGAGGCGGCGATGTCGTGGTCGATAAGGACGAGCAGCCCGGCAATGGCCGTCCCGACAAGATCCCCACCCTGAAGCCCGCCTTCGCCAAGGACGGCACGATTACCGCAGCAAGCTCCAGCTCGATTTCGGACGGAGCGGCGGCCGTGGTGCTGACCCGGCAGAGCGTCGCCGATGCCAAGGGCCTGACGCCGGTTGCCCGGATTGTCGCGCTGGCCGCCCACGCGCACCAGCCGCAACGCTTCCCGACGACGCCGGTGGCCGCAATCAATAAGCTGCTCGCCAAGGCGGGCTGGCAGATTGGCGATGTTGACCTGTTCGAAATCAACGAGGCCTTCGCCTGCGTTGCGATGTTCGCAATGCGCGACCTTGGGATTCCGCACGAAAAGATCAATGTGCATGGCGGCGCGACTGCGCTGGGCCATCCCATCGGCGCCAGTGGCACGCGGATCATTACGACGCTGATCGGGGCGCTCAAGCACAAGGGCTTGAAGCGGGGTGTTGCCTCGTTGTGCATCGGCGGAGGCGAGGCGACGGCGGTTGCTATCGAATTGGTTTAACCACCTGCTTACTTGTGGCGGTGGCGCGACAATGTTAGCCCTGCCGCCTCGCAGTAACAGGAAAGTCCGACTCATGCGCAAGACAGTTTCAATCGCTACCATCGCACTGCTGGGCGTAGCACTTGCTGGCTGCAGCAAGCCTGCCAATGCACCTGAAGCATCGGCAAGCTCGGAAGCGGCGGCCCCGAGCGCTGCCGCCACCTGGACGCCCGCCCTGCCTGCGCCGGGCAAATACGAAGTCACCAATGCTGACGGCACGCCCTCTGGCAAGGTCGATATCCGCGCCGACTATGGCTACACCAACACCCCTGCTAAGGGCACTACCGAATCCGGAATCGTCAAGTTGACCGACGGCAAGGTCTGCTTCGATCCCTCGGGCAAGACTGCTCCGACGCGGTGCTATACCGAGAGCGTGCGCGCCGCCGACGGCAGCTTCACGGCGACCAACGACAAGGGCGTGACAGTAAACGTCAGGCCTGCCGCCAAGTAATTGTTCGATTGATTTGCGGTGTGCGGTGCGGGCCCGATCAGGGCTCGCCCGCGCCCCACAGCCGGTCCTGCTCGACAAAGCCGCTACGGGTGCCAAGATCGAGCTTACACCAGCCGCCTGTGCAATTGCCCAGCTTGCCGGTGACGCCGGGCTCCAGTCGCCACATCAGCCGTGAGTTGGCCTCGGGCTTGTCGCGCATGTCGGCGGGAGCGTTGCCAGCCGCGATTGCGCCGCGATCGAGCGACAGGAATTGCGCTAGCACCCACCCCGTGGTGCCGCCCGGATCCTCGACCAGCCGCCAGCCTTCCTTCAGCCGCAAAACCTTGAGCGGAAGATGCTTGCGCTGATAGACCCAACTGATCCGGTAATCCTCGCCCGGCCCCACTCGCATGTTGACCTCGTCGACCCGAAGCGACGCCCAATAGGGGACGGCCCGGTCCGCTGCCGACGCTGGTGAACAGGCCACAACAGAGGCAAACATCATGCAGAGAAGACTCGGGAATCTGGCCACTCCGGCACCTTAACCACGCTCCTCACCGGGCATCAAGGCTGCTTGACGCTCTTGGCGTCCGGGTAGCGCGGCTTTTGGCAAACCACCCCCGCCGTGGAACAAATCCCAGACCATTTCCAAGGCTGGCCGCGCGTCACTGTCACACGCAAATTGATGCCTTCTCTCCAAATTTCGCTATTGGGCCGACGGTCACCGTCCGCCCGATCAGGTGATCGAAGACTGGGTATAATCCGGCGAGCTCCGAAACGCGGCTTGTTTCAAGGCGTGTGATTGTTCTAGACGGCTTGCAGGAGAAATCGCAGCGCCCGTGCGCACGATTGGGGAGACATCAATTATGCGCAAGTTCTGCGCCCTTGCCGCGGCTTGTGCAGTCGCCGCCTCGCCCTCGATTGCCCATGCTCAAGAAGCGCTGGCCGATGCCGGAGACAGCGGCGACACCGCCTGGATACTAACCGCCTCGGCGCTGGTGCTGATGATGACCCTGCCAGGGTTATCGCTGTTCTACGGCGGCCTGCTGCGCACCAAGAATGTACTCTCGGTAATGATCCAGTGCGGCGCGATTGCCGGGGTGGCGTCGCTTCTGTGGATCATCTGCGGTTACACCATAGCCTTTGGTGATGTGAGCACAGGCCCACTTGGTGGCTGGCTCGGCTCGCGCAATGCGCTGATGCTGAGCAATCTCGGCAATGTCCGCGATGGCTATCAAGTGCCAGAAAGCGCCTTTGCCCTGTTCCAGATGATGTTTGCCGCGATAACCCCGGCACTGATGGTCGGTGCCTGGGTGGATCGCGCACGGTTCGGCTGGGTTGTCGCGTTCTGCGCGTTGTGGGGCCTGGTGGTCTATGCGCCCGTCGCCCACTGGGTGTGGGGCGGCGGCTGGCTGGCGAGCAAATTCGGTACGCTGGATTTTGCCGGCGGTATTGTCGTCCACACTACGGCTGGGGTTTCCTCGCTGGTGATCGCGCTGCTGCTGGGCAAGCGGAAGGGCTTCCCAAAGACCCTTATGTTGCCGCACAGCCCGGTGCTGGTGATGACCGGCGCCGCGCTGCTTTGGGTTGGCTGGTTCGGCTTCAACGGCGGCTCGGCTGTTGCCGCCAATGACGATGCCGCCTCGGCGATCATCAACACCCATGCCGCGGCCTGCGCGGCGGCCATGGTCTGGCTGGCGATCGAGCGCTTTGCGGTAGGCAAGTCCACCGCGATCGGCTTTGCCACCGGTGCAGTCGCGGGCTTGGCGACGATAACGCCGGCGGCTGGCATGGTGTCTCCGGGCTCGGCAATCCTGATCGGCGTGGTGGCAGCATCTGTGTGCTATCCGATGATCAGGCTGGTCAAATCGAAGCTGGAAATCGACGATTCGCTCGATGTTTTCGCGGTGCACGGAGTCGGCGGGATGACCGGTTCGCTGCTGCTCGCGCTGTTCATGGCACCATCGCTCGGCGGCACTGGCGATCCGGCCGACTATTCGATTTTCCATCAGCTCGCCGGACAGGCTGTCGGTGTCTTCGTGGTTGCGCTATGGTCAATCGTGGCCAGCGTAGTGCTGGCGCTTGGCGTCTCCTGGATCATCCCGATGCGGGTGAGCGAAGATGCCGAACGCGAAGGGCTGGACCTCACCAGCCACGGCGAGCGCGGCTGGGAGTTCGATTGATCTCGGCGGCTTTTCTGCCAACACAAGGAGAAGGTAATGCGCGCTATTTTCAATATCGTTATGCGGATCGTCAGCTCCCTGCTGGGCCTGTTCATGCTCGCCATGGGCAGCGTCTGGATGATGCAGGGGCTGGGAGTTGGCCCCGATGCGATCATGCAGGGCTTCATGGTCGGCGATCTGCACTGGACGTTCTATGGCGCGATTCTGGCGCTGGTCGGCATTGGCCAGGTCGTGTGGAGCAATTCGCGGCGATAGGCCGTGATAGTCTTCAGTCGCCAGTCAAAATCCGGTCGACCAGCTCCTTTACCGTCGGCGTATAATTGTTCGAATAGAACGGGTCCTGCGCGAAGCGGTAAGCCCCGTGGCCGGCGAACATCAGGTTTTCGTCGATCGGCTTGCCATGGGCGATGTCTTGCAAAGTCTTCTGGATGCAGAAGCTGCGCGGATCGGCGAGGCGGCCGGTGGTGAAATCGTCGTGGTCTTTCCATGACGAGAACCCGCAGTGCGAGAGGCAGCCCATGCAATCGGACTGATCCTTCTTGATCATCTCGCGCTCGGCGAGCGACACGAAGATGATGGTATCGTCGGGCGTGCGCAGCCCTTCGCCAAAGCCCAGCGTTGCCCAGTTGCGGGCGCGTTCGCGGTCTTTTGGCGTGACCCAGAAATTCTTGCCGCGCACCCCGACATCGAGCTGGACGGTATGCTCGCCCGCCTGGACGCGTGAATAGGGCACCTGCCGTTCGGAGCGGTCCTCAAGGCTGCGCAGGAACGGATTGCGCACCGCAGAGGAATAGAAACCGGTCGGAGAGAAGCGGTGGAGCAGGACATCACCTGGCTCGAGTTCGCGCAAGGCGTCCTTCCAGCCCTGCGGGATCGGGCTTTCCTCGGTGAGCAGTGGCCGGGTGCCGAACTGGAAGGCGATGCTGCCGAGCTCGGGATTGTCGATCCAGTTTTCCCATTCGCGCAGATACCAGACACCGCCGGCCATGACGATCGGCACGCTATCCAGCACACCCTCGGCGCGCATCGTCTCGCGCAGCAATTTGACGCGCGGATAAGGGTCCTCGGGCTTGAGGGGATCTTCGGCATTCGACAGGCCATTGTGCCCGCCAGCCAGCCATGGGTCCTCATAGACCACCGCCGACATCAGGTCCGAAACCTTGTGATAGGCGCGCTTCCACAGGGCGCGGAAGGCGCGGGCCGAGCTGATAATCGGAAGATAAGTGACATTGAAGCGCTGGGCGATTTCGGACAGGCGATAGGGCATGCCTGCGCCGCAGGTGACCCCGGCGACCATCCCGCGGGTCCTTTCCAGCACGCCTTCGAGGATCGGCTGCGCGCCGCCCATCTCCCACAGCACGTTGATGTTGATCGCGCCCTTGCCGCCGGCAATGTCATAGGCGCGTTTGACCTGCTCGACCGCGCCATCGATGGCATAGCGAATCAGTTCATCATGGCGCTCTCGCCGGGTCAGTGATTGGTAAATTTGCGGAACGATTTTGCCATCGGCATCGTAGCTGTCGGCGTTGACCGCGCTGACCGTGCCGATGCCGCCCGCTGCCGCCCACGCGCCGGAGCTCATGTGGTTGGTTGCAGAGACGCCCTTGCCGCCTTCGACCAGCGGCCATACCTCGCGGCCGCCATAAAGTATCGGTTTGAGACCCTTAAAACTCATCGCGCCCAATCTTTCGTTCAGCCCGCCGCCTGCATCACCTGATTGGCGACCCGATTAGCGCCATCTGGCGCGCCGCACGGTTTGATTGCCGCGGGAGCGGGCCGGTTACCGGCAGCTTCGAACTGTGCATAATAACCCTGCAGCTCGGGTTTACGTTCAAATTGTGACAAACGAAAGCCCACTGCGGCAAATTCGCAGAATAACAGCGGAGGCGGGATGCCGTGTTCGCCGGTGGGACTATCGACATCGACGACGATGACCTTGCCGCCTTGGCGAAGCGCTGGTCGCAGCCGCCACAGAAATGCATAGGGCTCAGAAACTTCGTGATACATATGGACCAGGAAAATGCGGTCAAAGCTCGCCTCGGGCAGGCGCGGATCGTCTGCCGTGCCCAATCGAATCGAAACATTGTCCAGCCGCTCGCGCTCGACCCTGAGGCCAAGCCGCTCCACGGCATGGGCGTCAATGTCCTCCGCCAGAACCCGGCCTTTGCGGCCAACCCGAGCCGCCAGGCGCACCGTGTAATAACCCTCGCCCGCGCCGATATCGGCTACAGTCGAGCCTTCCTTGATCGCAGCCAGATCCATCACCTTACGCGCTTCGTTGAGACTGTCGCGTTGGGCCTCGGTGGAAAAGCCGTTACCCGAAGTGACCGAAACCGGGCGGTAGGCATGGGGGAAATTGCGGGCAGTGGCCGGTCGGCTGGAATCTGTGACCTTGCTGTTGCAGCCCACAAGCAGAGTGCTGGTTACCAAGGCTGCGGTCAGCAGGACGGCAGCTCGCCGTCTCAATCGACGTCCTCCACGGTCACCTTCTCGCCAGTCACCTTTTGCGACAGTGCGGCGGCCATGAACGCGTCGAGATCGCCGTCGAGCACGTCATCGGGCGAGGTCGAGGTCGCGCCGGTGCGCAGGTCCTTGACCAGCTGATAGGGCTGGAGAACGTAGCTGCGGATCTGGTGGCCCCAGCCAATTTCGGTCTTGGCCTGATACTCGCCCGAGGCCTCGGCTTCGCGCTTGGCCAGTTCGGCCTCGTACATGCGGGCTTTGAGCATGCCCATCGCGGTGGCGCGGTTCTTGTGCTGTGAGCGATCCATCTGGCTGGCGACGATGATGCCGGTGGGAATGTGCGTGATTCGCACGGCCGAATCGGTGGTATTAACGTGCTGTCCGCCCGCGCCGCTCGCCCGGTAGGTATCGATCTTGAGGTCCGATTCCTTGATTTCGATATCGATATCGTCATCAATCACCGGATAAACCCAGACCGACGAGAAGCTGGTGTGCCGCCGCGCCGCGCTGTCATATGGGCTGATGCGGACCAGCCGGTGCACTCCGCTTTCAGTCTTGGCATAGCCGTAGGCGTTCTCGCCCTTGATCAGCAGGGTGCAGCTCTTGATGCCGGCCTGCTCGCCCGAATGGTATTCCATCAGCTCTACCTTGAAGCCGTGGCGCTCGGCCCAGCGCGAATACATGCGCTGGAGCATTTCCGCCCAGTCCTGGCTCTCGGTGCCCCCTGCGCCGGCGTGGACTTCGAGATAGGCGTCGTTGGCGTCGGCCTCGCCAGCGAGCAGTGCCTGGATTTTGTCCGCCTCGGCGCGGAGAGCAAGCGCGCCGAGCGCGGCATGACCTTCGTCGATAGTCGCCTCGTCGCCCTCGGCCTCGCCCAGTTCGATGAATTCGACTGCGTCGGCCATTTGGCTAGAGATGGTGTTTACCGCGCCAATCGCAGCCTCAAGCCGTTGCCGCTCGCGCATCACGCCTTGCGCTTCCTTGGGATCGTCCCAAAGTTTGGGGTCTTCGACCCGCGCGTTGAGTTCGTCGAGACGCCGCAGCGCGCGGTCCCAATCAAGGAACTTGCGCACCAGCGCCAACGCCGCTTCAATCTGTTCGATATTGGCCTGCCCTTCGGCACGCATGACTTGGCAACTCCGAGAAATCCGGCGCTCCGCTTAGCGGACGTGGCTGGATTGTAAAGTTTGGGCGGCCTAATGCGCAACCTTCAACGCGCTCACTGCATCGAGCGTCTGCTTGACGTGATCGCGGTAGTCGAGGTTGGAATAGGCGAGCGTGATGCGGCCATTGCGGGCGATCACGAAGCTGGTCCGGCTGGCCAGTCCCTGGGGCATCGTTGCGGCGCGGGCCGCCATCGCTGGCGGCATGACCAGAGCAACGTCATAGGCGCGGATGGTGTCTGGCGAAGCCACGGCGACCGGAAATTTGCTGCGACATTCGGCAGTGGAGAAGCGCTGCAGGGTCGGCAGATCGTCGTTGGACATACCGATCAGCGTGGCTCCGGCAGCCTTGAACTGGTCGGAGGCATCGGCAAATGCGTGGGCTTCAAGGGTGCAGCCCTGGGTGAAAGCCTTGGGGTAGAAGTAGAGCACCACCGGCCCGTGGCGCAGCGCGGCGCGCAGATTGAAGGCGAAGGGTTTGCCGTCTAGTGCACCCTGGGTGACAATCTGCGGCGCCCGCGCGCCTTGCGGCAATGCGGCCTGGAGAGAGGCTGGGAGAGCAAGCGCGAGCAGCGCGGCGGCAGCGAAAAGGTTCTTTTTCATACGCTCCAGACTGCGCCACTCGCGCGCCGGAGTCTACTACTCAATATAACCCAGCACCGTGCCGACCTCATAGGTCTCGCCCAGTTGTGCGACGATGCGCAGCTTGCCGCTGGCCGGGGCTTCGACCTCGTTGGTCGATTTGTCGGCTTCGAGCGAATACAACGGCTGGCCTTCCTTGATCTCTTCGCCGTCCTTGGCGAGCCATTCGGCGACCTGGCCCTCGTTCATCGAGAAGCCGATTTTTGGAAGCAGGATTTCAACAGCCATGATGGTCACATTCCTCTAGAAAGATACGCCGCGTTGCCTATCGCCGCGCTCAGTTATTCGCAAGTACTGTCACATGCCCTCGATGATGAAGCCGCGATATGGCGCAGCAGCCATGCGGAATTTGGCGCGCGACTGATAATCCTCGCTGTAATACCAATCCTTGGCAGCAGCGGTGTCGGGGAATTCGAGGATCACGACGCCGTCCGCATCTTCGCCCTCGATGCATTCCATTGCGCCATACACGGTGTGCACTTTCATGTCGGTGCGCGGCGCGGCGGAGCGGTTGCCTTCCTGATATTTCTTCATCGCTTCAGGATCAGTCACCGCGCCTTCGCGGATGAACATTACATAGGCTGCCATCTGTATCGCTCCCCGAATCCGCACCGCAGTCGCGATTAAGACAGACCCCGCACATAAGCATCCACCGTCCCGGCGCAACCGATCTTGTCGTCGCCTTCGAGGTCGGCATAGCGCACGACATTGTCGGCGATCGACGGCGAGGTGCTGCCGCAGGCGCAGGGTTCGAAATCGATGTGGATGTGATCGCCCGAGATCACCCCGCCCCAGCGGCCATCAAGCGACAGGTCGAAGAAGGCAGCGCGGCCTTCGTGCTGACCTTTATCAGTGCCGGGAAGCAGTGCGTCACCGTTCTTGTTGAGCGGCAGCGCGACCAGCCAGGGCGGCACATGATAGCGCTGACCCTGCTGGCAGCGCGGCATCGATGTGCCAAGCTCCTGCATGCCATACATCTGATAGATGAAGCGCGGGTGAAGGTTGAAAGTCTCGTAGACGAATTCGCGGTAGTCCTCCGGCAATTGCGCCCGCTTCAGTCCGCCGCCGAGATAGCATGCATTCTCCGGGTGGAAGTCCTTCGCGCTGTAGCCCCGCTCGCGCACGGCGGCCGCGAAGGGATAGAGCGAGCCCCACATGCCGGTGATGTAAAGCCTTTGCTCACGCTTTGCGATGATGTCGTCGATCGCGCCGACTTGCGCCTTGTCGAGCGCCGCCTGCCGGAATGCCGATTCTGCCTCGTATTCCTGGATATCGCTGGGCGAAGCAGTGCCATCGGCGACCGCCTTTCTGAGCGCGATCATCTTGGTGATCGAACCGACAGTAACCGGCGGCACGCCCGACTGGAAGCGCGTCGCAGCAGGATCGACGAAGGCCTCCATAAGCGCCTTGCCCATGGCCGCATTGCGCGGCGTAAAGGCGACTGCCCCTGCCGCCCCGGCCATGGTGCGGTTGTCACCGATGCGGATGTCCGAACCCCATTGCACCGCGGCGATGCCGTCCTGGCTGGTGAAATCTAGATCGGACTGGCTGGCTGTCAGCATTGCCGACTTCCCGGTCGTCCCGCTGGAACAGGAGACGAAATGGCCGGCCGCGTCGCAGGCTGCGACCCAGCCGTCCATGTCGTCGACACCATCAAGCTGCACATTGTCAGTCGGATGGGCGGAAACCGTGCCGAGCCATTTGGTCAGCCGGTCCCACTTCTTCTCCGTCAGGAAGCT
This sequence comes from Novosphingobium sp., assembly GCA_039928735.1. Classification (GTDB taxonomy): domain Bacteria; phylum Pseudomonadota; class Alphaproteobacteria; order Sphingomonadales; family Sphingomonadaceae; genus Novosphingobium. Next base: position 12,832 of record JBDSSP010000200.1, read on the forward strand.
TTCAGGATAGGACTTGTAGGCGGTATGCGGCAGCAGCAGCGGCACAACGTCTTCAAGGCTGCGGATTTCGGTGATACCGGCCTCCTCGGCGCGGTGCCTGACCAGCTTGATCTTGCCGATCTGCGCTTGCAGCTTCTCATCCAGCGCCGCAATTTGGGCCTCGCGGACCTCGGCAAAAGGCAGTTCGTGGCCCGATGCCTGGGGCATATAGCTTAGCAGCTTGTCGACTGTTCCGCTTGCAATGGTCGCCATTTCGTTTTCCCTTATAGTTGGTGTCACGCTACGCCGCGCACATAGGCGTCGATGGTTCCTGCGCAGCCGATCTTGTCGTCGCCTTCGAGGTCAGCGAAGCGAGCGATGTTGTTGCGGATCGAGGGGCCCTTGTGGCTGCAGATGCCGGGGTTATAATCGAGCGAAATCTTGTCGCCGGTGATTACCCCGCCCCAGCGGCCGTCAAGCGACAGATCGAAGAACGCAGCGCGGCCTTCGATTTCGCCGCCGTTAAGATCATACGGCAGCAGGGTATCGCCATCCTTGTCGAGGATCATCGGTATGATCCACGGCGGCACATGATAGCGCCCGCATTCGCGGCACTTGGGCATGCCGGAATTGAGTTCCTGCATCGAATAATTCTGGAAGTCGCGATTATGCGGGATGTTGAAGGTCTCGTGGACGAATTCCTGGTAATCATCCGGCAAGAGAGCGCGCTTGAGCCCGCCGCCGACATAGATACAGTTGTCCGGATTGAAGTCTTTGGCACTATAACCCATGTCGCGCACGACTTTGGCAACGGCATAGAGCCCCGACCACATCCCCGAAACCATCAGCTTCTTTTCACGGTGCCTGACGATTTCCTCGGCTGCGAGGATTACCGCCTTGTCGAGCACTTCCTGGCGCTCCTTCGAGGTTGCCTCGAAGTCGGCAATCTCCTGCGGCGTTGCGGTGCCGTCCGAAATCTTCTTGCGCATCACCACCATCTTGGTGAGCGAACCGACGGTAATCGGCGGCACCGGATAGTTGAAACGCTCCCACTCGGGATTGGCGAAAGCCTGGCGCTGGGCCTCGCCGATTGTCAGGTTCTTGGGCACAGAGGCGACAGGAGCGCAACCGATCATCTTGCGGTCTTGCGCTGGCTGGACACCCGATCCCCAGGAAAATACGCCCACCGTATCGGTCTTCGACCAGTCCATGTCCTTCTGGCTGGCGATGAGCATGGCCGACTTGCCAGTCGTTCCGCTGGAGCAGGAGATGAAATAGCCTTTGTCCGCAAGCCGCGCGATCCAGTCATCAATATCGGTGATGTTCTCCAGATCGACACCCTGAATTGGATAAGGCGAGACCGTTCCAAGCCATTTCGTCAACCGGTCCCATTTCTCGTCCATCAGGAAGCTTTCGGGATAGCTCTTGTAAGCGGTGTGCGGGAAAAGCAGCGCGACCATGTCCTCAACGCTGCGGATTTCCGTGGTTCCAGCCTCCTCGGCGCGGTGAGCGAGCAGCTTGAGGCATTCCTTGCGCTCGTGAAACCGCTCGTTCAGCGCCGCGATCTGGGTCACTCGAATTTCGGCCGCGCTATAGTCAAACCTGTCGTCCGCCCGCACCTTGCCAGTCAATTTATCTGCTGCCGCACCCATATGGTCCTCCAAAATTTTGCGCCCATCTCCACAATTGCCGACTCGACAAATGTGACTTAATGGCTACTCTTGCGTTTCATTATTGCCGAATAGCACTTGCGGGCAAGCGCTAATTTGGCAGGAGGGCAGAATGAATGAACTGACCGCCATACCAAACGCCCCACGCACTCGCGCTGGCAGGCCCACGCGCGAACAGGCTGAGGCGCGCCACGAAGAGCTGCTCGCAGTCGCGCTCGATCACTTTCTAGACAAGGGCTACGAGGCAGCTACCATCGAGGCGATTGCTGGCGCAGTTGGCATGACCAAGCGCACGGTCTATGGTCTTCATGCGGACAAGTCCGCGCTGTTCCACGCCGCCGTGCGCCGCGCCATTGAGCAATATTCGATTTCTGAAGAGCGAATTGCGGCGACCGATTGCGGCGACCTGGAGCGGACCCTCCACAATATTGCCCGGCTGCGCATTGATCTGGTCGCCAGTCAGCAGGGCATGAAACTGCAGCGCATCATCAACACTGAAAGCTATCGCTTCCCGGAGATATTCAACGAAGTCTATGAGCTTGGCGCGCTGCCGACGATCCGGTTTCTGGCGCAACTGCTGAAACGGGAATCGGCGGCGGGGCGGCTGGCGATCGTCGAGCCAGCCAAGGCGGCGAATGTCTTCATGAGCATGGTGGTTAGCGGTCCCGTGCGCATCATTGTTTCCGGCAACCCACTGTCCGAGGCGGAGATCGAGGAGCGGGTGACATATGCTGTACGCTTGTTCCTCGACGGCGCCCGTCCCAGATGAAATCACCTGACGCCCCAAGCCGGTAATTACCTCAGCCGAGCAACCGGGCGCAACGCTTCACCTTTCCGAAGTGTGGCTTGTGGCGGTGCCCGGAGGCGCGGCGGCGCTGGCCGCGGCGCTTCCTTCGATCGGCGGATTAGTTGCAATTGACAATTTAAATGCTCCCGCGCAATCTCCCGCAGTCGATCAACAATATGAGGGGTAGACTATGCAAGGGAATATGCTCGCCCCAGCCGCCGCGCTGGTATGCTGGTCTCTGGTAGTGCTACTGTGGATGGTGGCAACGCGTCTCGCGGCCTTCGGCAAAGCTGGAGTTGATCTCAAAAAGGCCCCGCCGGGGGGCAGAGGAATCAATCTGGAGGGCGTGCTGCCCGACAAGACCAACTGGAAAGCCCACAATTACACGCACCTGATGGAACAGCCGACAATATTCTATCCAGCGGTGATCATTCTGGCGATCATGGGGGCGACGTCACTCGATGTCGGTCTCGCCTGGGCCTATGTCGCCATCCGCATTGTCCATTCGCTGTGGCAGGCAACCGTAAACCGCGTTCCGGTCCGGGCCAGCTTGTTCTTTGTCTCAAGCTTTGTGTTGATCGCACTGGCGGTTCGTGCGCTAGTGGCAACGTTGTCCGCCTCGCAAGGAGTCATCGCATGATTGGCATGTCCATTCTCCAATCCGTTGTCGCGCTGGCTGCATGGACTATGGTGATGTGGTTCTGGATGTATGCCACACGCATTCCGGCGATCGGATCGGCCAAAGTCGATCTCGATGCGATGGTGCGCGATCCGGAAACTTCGCTCGACGATGTCCTGCCGGTGGGTGTCCAGTGGAAAGCTCACAACTACAATCACCTGCACGAAGCGCCGACCGTATTCTACGCCATTGCCATTGTGCTAGCGGTGATCGGGCAGGGGGACGGACTTAACGCCCAACTTGGCTGGGCTTATGTCGCATTGCGCGTCATCCATTCGCTCGTCCAGGCGATCGTCAACAAGGTCACTGTGCGCTTCGCATTATTTGCGATGTCGAGCCTGATTCTGATCGCGCTGGTTGTGCGCGCAGTCATGGTAATGTTCTAGTGGTTCGTTTCCGCCATTTGCATCCCTTTCGGATAGAGCAGAGTCAAATGTCGGAAACATAAGAACCACTAGAGAAACAATTGGTTCTAGAGCGGTTTTCGATCATTCTGGATCATATCCGCACGAGCTGAAGTAGTTGGCGCATTCTGTGGGTTTGAAGATATCGACGAGTTTGCCGATCAGGTCCCAC
>JBDSSP010000201.1:0-5041 GCA_039928735.1 Novosphingobium sp.
TTGGAGGCATCCATCGAACCTTCGGACGCGCCTGCCCCGATCAGCGTGTGCATCTCGTCAATGAACAGAATGATCTCGCCTTCCGCGCCCTTGACCTCATCGAGTACCGACTTAAGCCGCTCCTCGAACTCGCCGCGATACTTCGCGCCCGCGATCAGCGAGCCCATATCGAGCGACATCAGTCGGCGATCTTTCAGCGAATCCGGCACGTCACCATTGGCAATGCGCAGCGCGAGACCTTCTGCAATCGCAGTCTTGCCGACACCCGGCTCGCCGATCAGCACCGGATTGTTCTTGGTGCGCCGGGCGAGAATCTGGATCGTGCGGCGGATCTCCTCATCGCGGCCGATCACCGGATCGAGCTTGCCGTCGCGCGCCGCCTGCGTCAGGTCGCGGGCATATTTCTTCATCGCCTCATAGGCGTTTTCGGCGGAGGCCGAATCGGCGGTGCGCCCGCCGCGCAGCGCGGTGATCGCGGCTTCCAGCGCTTGCGGCGTAACATTTGCCGCTTTCAGAGCCAGGCCGGCAGCAGTCGTCGTGGCCAGCGCCAGCGCCACCAGAATGCGCTCGACCGTAACAAAGCTGTCGCCGGATTTGCTGGCGATCTGCTCGGCCTGGTCAAGAATGCGCACTGCATCGTTTTCGAGGCCCGGCGCGGCTTGTGCTCCGCCTCCAGATACCGCCGCGATCTTCGCAAGCGCCTTGTCGATTTCAGCAACGGCAATGTGAGCGTTGCCGCCCGCGCGCTGGATCAGCCCCGCGGCCATGCCCTCGTCATCTTCGAGCAGTGCCTTAAGGATATGTTCAGGGGTGATCCGCTGATGGTTCATGCGGATCGCAACGGTTTGTGCGCTTTGCAGAAATCCCTTGGCGCGGTCGGTGAATTTTTCGAGGTTCATGTGGGCTTAGCCTCCTGTCGCTCGTGAGATAGTGTTGCAATTCCGCAACACAAGGGGAGGATAGTGCGAAATTCGCGGCGGGGCATTGATGCCAGTCAAGAGCTTGGGCCGCCGTAATCCGCACTGTCCGCCAGCAAGAGGGGATTGCCATGCGCATGATCAGGCGAATGACCACATTGGGCCTCGGCGCAGGACTGCTGGCCTTGCCCGCGACGCTTCTGGCCGAGACCGCGCAGGGCGATGTTTCGGTCACCATCTACAACAACAACCTCGCGCTAGTTCAGGATGTCCGCCAGGTCAGCCTGCCGGGGGGGCGTTCGCGGCAGGAGTTCCTCGATGTCTCGGCGCAGATTCGCCCGGAGACAGTGACAATTTCCGGCGATGGCTTTGGCATCGTCGAGCAGAATTTCGACTATGATCTGCTGTCGCCCGCCGCCTTGATGCAGAAGGCAGTCGGCCAGACGGTCACTCTCCTGCGCACCAACCCGGCGACCGGCGCGGAAAGCCGCGAGCGGGCCCTGGTGCTGGCGGCCAATGGCGGCGTGGTGCTCAGGATTGGCGAACGCATCGAAGTTCTGCGCGATGATGGCCTGCCGGTCCGCGTGATCTTCGACTCGATCCCGCCCAACCTGCGCGCCCGCCCAACTCTCAGCGTCACCCTCGACGCACGCACCGGTGGCGCGCGGCCCCTGACCTTGAGTTACCTCACCCCCGGCATGGCGTGGAAATCGGACTATGTCGCGCTGTTCGACGAAAAGGCCGGGAAGATCGACGTGCAGGGCTGGATCACGCTGACCAACAACACCGGCACCACATTCACCAATAGCCGCGCCCTGCTGGTGGCGGGCAATGTCGGCCAGGTGCAGCAATATGGCGGTTACAATCGCGGTGAGGCGATGCGCCCGCGCGGCAACCGGCCGGGCACTGAAAGCGGCGCCGAAAATGGCAGGGGCCAGCAGCTTGGCGACTTCCACATCTATCCCATCGAGGGCCGCACCACGATCGCCAATGCCCAGACCAAGCAGGTCAGCTTCCTCGATGCTTCGGGCGTGCCAGCGCACAAGGGCTATGAATTCCGCAATGGCTGGATGGCCAGCACCAGTGAAGCCCAAAGTGTGAGCTCGGTGCTCAAATTCTCCAACGCCAAGGCGCAGGGCATCGGCGAAGCGCTGCCCGCCGGAACGGTTCGCGTCTATATGCGCGATGCGCGCGGCCAGGCACAGTTCATCGGCGAGAGCGAAATCCCGCACACCCCGGGCGGCTCCTCGCTAGCCCTGCGCACCGGCGATGCCTTCGACGTCAAAGTCCAGGCCGTGGTCGAAAAGCGCGACGTGATCACACTCGACGAGTGGGAGAAATACGCCCGCTGGAAGGTCACCTACTCCGATGGCCGAACCGAAGAAGCTTACGCCGAACGGCCCAAGACCTTCTATCGCACGACCATGCGCTATATCGTCACCAATGCGAAGCCGGTGCCGGTGAGCGTAGATGTCGTGCAGGCCGGCCTCGGCCAATGGTGGTGGTGGCGGGATGTTCGCGTTCCCGAGGAGAGCATCAAGGGCACGCAGGACAATGCCGACGAGCGCAGCTGGGAAGTCCCGGTCGCGGCGAACGGCAAGACCGAGCTGACGGTTACATTTCTGACGCCGTGGTGAGGCACATGCATCAACCCAAGCACGGCGCCTGCCTTACTCCCCTCCCGCCTGCGGGAGGGGTTGGGGGAGGGCCTGTTGGAGTTGGCGCAGGCAACAAGCCCTCCCCTTGCCCCTCCCGCAGGCGGGAGGGGGATTTTCGCACAATTGCGCAAATGTTGGGATTGATCATTGCGATCCTGAGTTCCCAAAGCGTAGCCCACGCCGCTCCAGTCGTGCTGTCCGCCGGGCCCGACAAAGTCGCTGTCACGCTTTACCGCGATCCTGATCGCGGCGAGGGCGCGATCAATCGCGACGATCCCACAGCCTTTGCGCTGATCGCCGAAACCCGCACAGTCACCTTGCCGCCGGGCGTAGTGACCGTGCGCTTCGAAGGCGTTGCCGGCGGCATCGTCCCGCAATCGGCAATCCTGTTCGGCACCTCCCCGCGCGAGCGCAACCGCGATGCGGCGCTGCTGAGCCAGGGCGGGCTGGTCGATGCGTTCACCGGCCAGCACGTCATCCTGCGCCGAACCGATCCCGGCAGCGGCAAGGTGAGCGAAGAGCGCGCCACGATCCGCTCGGCTGCCGACCGGATGATCATCGACACCCCGCGCGGCGCCGAGGCGGTCTATTGCACCGGGCTCAACCAGACCCTGATCTATCCCGATGCCCCGGCCACACTGTCGGCCAAGCCGGTGCTGTCGATGACCACCAAGGATCAGCCCGGCGGGACTGTCACCATCACGCTGGCTTATATTGCGACCGGCTTTGACTGGGACGCAACCTATGTTGCCACCTTGGCGAATGACGGCAAATCGATGGCGCTGTTTGCCTGGCTTACCATGGCCAGCGGCGACGAGACCAGCTTTGTCGATGCAACGACAGCGGCTGTGGCAGGCCGCGTCAACCGCTCCGCCGCCACCCGCGACGATACCGGCCGCGATGCGCGAAACCGGGCGGCATGGCTCAATCGCAGCGCCGGTTGCTGGCCGGCTGGAACGACCAGCGATGTCTATTCACCGCCGCCCCCGGCGCCTCCGGCTCCTGCGCCGATGCAAGTGATGATGGAGTCCGCGGACGTCATGGTCACTGGTATGATGCGCAGAGAGCTGAAAGCAGCGGGCGCCCCGGCCAGTGTAGTGGCCAAATCTGAAGAGCTCGGCGATCTCAAGTTGTACTCCATCCCGGTGCCGGTAACCGTCGCCGCGCGCAGCCAGAAGCAGGTCGCCTTTCTTCAGAAGGAGCGGGTAACCGGCCAGTTGGTCTATCACGCAAGAATCGATGAGGCGGAACCGGGCGGGCCGCAAATGCTGTTCCGCTTCCGCAACCGCAAGGCCGATGGCCTCGGCGACCCGCTGCCCGCGGGCAAGGCGGTGGTCTATCAGGACAGCGGCGCCCAAGACAATTTCTGGGGCCGCATGGTCGTGGGCGAATCGAGCCTGCCCGACAAGGCCGTCGAGGAAGAAGTCGAAATGGTGTTCGGCGAACCCGCGAATGTCACGCAGGAAACGGAAACGCTTGCCGGCCAGGGTGACAAGTGGACCGATCACCGCATCACCATCCGCAACGCCAATCCATTCCCGATACGCTACGAGATAGACTTACCGACCCGAAGCAGCACACAGTTCCTGAACCTTCCCGGCAAGCTGCTGGCCAAGCCGGGCAAGCGCGTTTGGGCTGTGGCGATCCCCGCCAACGGCACAACAAGGCTGACGTACCGGACAACTCCGACCGGCGAATAATGCCGCTTGGCCTGACGCCCGCCAGCGCATATCGAAGCGCAACAAGCGAAGGAGCGGACATGGCAAAATTCACCACCGGGCAGGCAGCAAATGTCGCTGCCATCCAGCAAGTCATCAACGAATGGGGTGACGAACTCGACCAGAACGACGGGCTCAAGATGACGAGTGCCGATGTGCTCACGCCGGACTGCCGCTATTTCGTTGGCGGCGAATGGCGCGAAGGGCTGGCGGGGGCTGCCAAATTCTATGCCGATCGCAAGGTCCGCCTCGAGGCCGCGGGCGGCGCACCGGTGATGCGCCATATCATGTCGAACTACCGCGTTAAATTTACTGCTGACGATTCCGCCGAAGTCGGCTTCCTGCTGCTGTTCTTCGCCCGCATCGGCACGCCGCCGTTCGACACTTGCGATCCTGCTGCCGTCGCCGAAGTGCAGATGGAGTGCCGCTGCGAGGCCGATGGCCACTGGCGCATTGCCATGTTCAACAGCGGCCAGACCTTTATCCGCAAATAGGCTGCTTGCCCCCAGGCAATCCGTTCATCGCGCGTCCGTATTCACGCCTTAAGCCCGTCCGGCTCGAAGTTCCAGGAATTGCCATGCACCGCATCGTTGCCGCCGCTCTTGCTGCCCTCTCCCTTACAGCCTGCGCCGCCCAGCCGCCTGCAAAAGTCGCCAGTGCACCCGCGCCAGTAGCAGCTCCCGCTACCGCCCAGCCCGCGCCGCTCGCCGATCTCGTCAAGGCCGTCGACATCCCGTACGAGAGCTTC
>JBDSSP010000202.1:0-13921 GCA_039928735.1 Novosphingobium sp.
CAGAGGCAAATGTCGGAAACATAAGAACCACTAGAGATATTATTGTTTCTAGTGGATTTTATAATTTTGACATTCGAACACGTCCTTGCCGCAAGCGGGACTCGAATGTCAAAATCAATCCACTAGCAACATGCCGCACCAGCGTCACCTGCGCACTTGCCTTGGCTTCAACGCCGGGCAATGCTGCCAGACAATGACAATTGCATCGGGAGACAATACGCCGTGACCACACCCACCAGCCAGATCCTGAACGAGCTTGCCGACCGAGAAGCGATCCGCGAATGCCTCTATCGCTATTCGCGCGGTGTCGACCGGCTCGATGCCGATATGGTGCGTAGCGCCTATTGGCCGGACTGCACCGACAACCACATGGGATTTTGCGGCAACGCAGAGGAATTCATCGCCTGGTCATTCCCGATCATGGGTTCGATGGACCAGTCCCAGCATTTCATTGCCAACTGCCTTATCGCGATCATCGGTGACGCTAATGATGAAGTAAGGCGGGCCGATGTCGAAAGCTATTTCTATGGCTTCCACCGGATCAACACCCCGGAAGGTGCCAAGAACGACGTCATCGGTGCCGGTCGCTATCTCGACAAACTGGAGAAGCGCGGCGAGGAATGGCGGATCATGACTCGCTATGTGGTCACTGACTGGTTCCGCCACTATCCCGATTCGGCCGATTGGTCGCAGGGCATGCTCGGCATCATGATCGATCCGGGCGGGCGATTCCCCGATGATGACAGCTACAAGCTGCTCAATCTGAAATAGATCGGCGGCGGCCAAACAAGCTTAGCAAATTCTTAACTGCACCTCGGCCATGGTCTTTCCGAAGGCAACCGGGGTAAAAAATGGCTGATCTCATCAGACTGGCAGAACGCATTGCGCTCATCCTGATGTCGGGCAGTGTGATCTGGCGGCTGTGGCCAGTGCTGAGCTTTCACCCGCAAGTCGTGCTGCTGCTGATCGGCGAACTTTCGGCCGTGTTTTTTCTGCTGATCCAGCGCAAAGGCAGCTGGGCCACCTCTTTCTACACCACAGCCATTGCTTTTGGGGGCACAGCTGCCTCGCTGGCAGTGACACCGAGCGGAATTGCGCTGGCACCGGATTTCATCACTGCGCCGATTATCACGCTTGGCACTGCCATTGCGCTCGCTGCCAAATTGTCGCTGCGCCGCAGCTTCGGGCTGGTTCCGGCCAACCGCGGGGTCAAAAGCAGCGGGGCCTACAGGTTTGTGCGCCATCCGATGTACACCGGCTATGTGCTCAACCATATCGGCTTTCTGTTGCTTTTCTTTTCCGCCTGGAATCTCGCAGTCTATCTCACTTGCTGGATATTGCTTTATCTGCGGGTAATCGAGGAAGAGCGTTTCCTGATGGTCGATCCGCAATATGTCGATTACGCGAACACGGTGAGATCGCGCGTCATCCCTGGCCTGATTTAAACGCCTGACCCGAAGGGCCGGCTTGCCCAGGCTTTGCGGACGGTTCATCCTCCCTGCAATGGGAGTGGCCAATGGACATGCCTGCACTGGGTGAAATTGAGTTTGGCCTGTGCTGGGGCACGTTGCACCAGGCCACCCTGCCCCAACTGATCGACGCCGCGGCGCGGCATGGCTTTGCCACTCTGTCGTTCCCACCATATCTCTATGCGGACTGGCTTGGTGCCGGATATTCATCTCAAATGTTGCTGCGCAAGATGCGCAACGCGGGGGTGCGGCTTACCGTTGCCGACTGCATTTCGGCAGGCTTGCCAGGCATGCCGGAAACACCGATTTCGTTCCGCGGCAAATCGCTGCCTCGTCCGGGAGAAGCGGAATGCTTTGCCATGGCCGAGGCGCTCGAAGCGCCGCTGGTCAATATTTCGCATTTCGGTGCCGGGCCAGTGTCGCACGAAGAATTGACCGAGGCAGTGGGCACGATCTGCCGCCGCGCGGGCGCACGCGGGCTAGGGATTGTCCTGGAATTCGTCCCCGACACCGGCATTGCGGACCTCGCCACCGCCCAAGCAATTGCGACCGGCTGCGGCGAGGCCAACTGCTCTATCCTGCTCGATAGCTGGCACTTGGCACGGACCGGCGGCACTGCAGCCGATATCCGCGCGCTGCCCCCGGGCAGCATTGGCGCGATCCAACTCTCCGATCGCAATCCGCCCGCCGCCGGTGAAGTCTATGTACCAATGACCGGCCGTCTTTTGCCCGGTGAAGGCAGTCTGCCGCTGCATGATATCGTTGGCGCTGCACTCGCGAACAGGCCCGGCCTCAGCGCCGAATTGGAAGTGTTCAGCGCTGAACTCAGCGCACTGCCCGTCGATAAGGCCGCCGCCCGCGCTGCTGCGGCTTTGGCAAGCTGGCGCAATGGTCCTGTCGCATCCTGATCAGTTTGCCCTTATGACCTTTGCGCATGAGGCGATGACCGATGTTTGAACAGAGATTAACAATTGTGACTCCTCACGTGCAGATTTGACGCACCACTGCATTTGTCATTGAGCGGGAATCTGAAGCTCGTAAGTCCAACGATGCGACCCACAGTGCTGGTTGTTCGTTACCAGCTTCAACTTTCAACCCCCCGCTTCGGCGGGGGTTTTTGTCTGGCAGTCACACACCGCAGCACTCATTTTTGCCTTCAATAGAGCACACTGTGCTCACTCCCGTGAGCACCGCAGCATCGCCCCTATCGGCTTTCAAAATGGCCCGGGCGAGATCAGTTCCGATGCGTTCCACTGACGCACTGCCAATCGCACGATCGTTACCGCGACAGTGTTCGACAGTGTTCACGGCAGGCGCTTTGAATGGTGATTTTAGGCCGCCCGAAAACCGGGATTGTAGTGCACTCATGCGTGGTGCAATATCGCCCGGTGAACGCTGCGCGAATCCGTCAAGCCCGCTGGCCGCTCGCAATAGGGCTTGTGCTTCTCTTTGCATTCCTAATGACTAGTGCCGAACCATGGGTTCCGGCGCAGCGCGCAGCCACTGCCCAGCAGGTCCAGGCAGGACACAGCGCGTTTCGCGAGTTGCGCCGCAGTCGCGTGACAGGCCAGCCCAGTGACGTTTCGCTGAACGCCGCCGATCTTGAGAGCATTGGAGTTCTGGTCGGCCAGGGTTTCGCTCCCAACCGGCTTGCATTCCGGCTCGACGATAAAACTCTCACCGTCACAGCGAGTCGACCGATTCTGACCCGCTGGATAAATGTGCGAGCGCAGGCGAGCGGACGGAGCGTGGGCTTTCCGCACCTAAAGGTGGCCGTGGGATCCATGCACTTCCCCACATGGATGTCGCGCGTGGCGCTGGCGGCTGGCCGACAGGTGCTCGCCATCAGGGGGGTGAAATTGCCTCCCCTCGATACGATGATTCGGTCCACCAGCATTGCCGGGGGCATCGTTCATGCCAACATTCTCATACCGGCGACCGGTCTTATTGATCACGCGGTGGCGAGCGAGGCCCTCGTGATCAGTGACGTTACGGTATCAAGCATCTACTGTCGGCTCACAGCTCAGCAACGTTCCGCACCTGACCAGTTATTCGCCCATCAACTCAAGCGTGCACTCACCATCGCCCGGCCAACCAGTGAACAGCACGCAGCAGCCATCATTGCACTCGCCATGCTGGTGGTCGATCCCGGCGTTGGAAACCTTGTCGGTAACACGCCCGCATTGGCCAAATCCTGCATCGTTCCAACCATTGAGACAACCCTGCAAGGACGCATGGATTGGCCAAAACACTGGTCAATGTCCGCTGCCCTTACGGTCGCCACCGGCAACCGCTTCACTATCGCCATGGGCGAGTGGAAGGAATTGTCCGACAGCCTGTCGAAAAGCGCTTACCTCGGACAAGACGATCCCAGCGGATTTTCGTTTGTCGATCTCGCCGCCGACCGCGCCGGCTTTCACGTGGCGCGTCAATTGATAGACGCTGAGCAACTCGAAAGGTCGCGCGTGTGGTTGCTGTCAGCAGACGACGAACAATTACTGCCAAGATCGGCCACACGGCTAAACGATGGAATGAGCAATGCAGAGTTCGTGCGCCGCTTTGGCGCAACAGACGATCCGAGATTTGGCGCGGAGCTACAGAGGATTGACAGGGAGTTAGGAAAGGCCGGCACTTTCTGAGGCGAGTGCTGAGGAGATCAGTTCAGGGCCAAAAGATTTATCGAACGAAATGGGCATCAGGATTTGCCCTCACCCGTTCTTTTGGCCGCCGCACTCGGCACATGACGCAGGTGCAAAACCCCGGCCGCCTCCGGCTCTCGATCCATCTGTGTCCGCCACGCATGATGCACAAGATATACTGCGCTGGTTGCATGATGTTGATCTCGCTTGTGTAGTCTTTTGCAATGGCCCGGTCGGCGAGTATGCTTGGCCGCACGAACGGAGATGGCGAAGACTTGTTCCCTTCATAATTGGCTGGCAGGCCACGAACAGGCTCGAACGGACGAAGCGTTGGGTCAGGTCGGTATTCCGAAGGTCCGGCACGAGAGCAGCCGTGCGCCAACCGGTTCGTCAATTACCTGTCATTGCAGCCTAATAGGCTGCGCCGTAGTATTGGCTGTAGCCATAGGAGTCGATAAGCCCCCCGCGATAGCGATTGAGGATCGTCCCAAAGCAAGGTTTTGGCTCAAGTATCTGAATCGTACGGGTTATCTGGCGTGTAGTCGTCTGGCCGCTGTCAATCACCAGGATGTAGCCATCAAGTTGTTCGATTGTGATAATGGCGTCGTCGCCGGCGAACACCGGTGGCAGGTCGCAAATCACGATTGTCTCGGGATCGAGCGCGCGCAGCCCAGCTATGAGTTGTCCAAGTCTTTCCCCAGAGAGCAGTTCTGAAGAACCTTCATCGATCAAGCGCGTCGGATAAACAGCCAGATTGGTGCCTGCAATTCGGAAGCCAATGCCTGAGAGATCGGCTTGCGGATTAGCCAGAACGTCCGAAAGACCTAGATTGAATTCGATTCCGAGGCTCGGTGCCACTGAACCACGTCTCAAATCCAAGTCTATCAGATAGACCGGCGCTTCGCTGATCCGCGCAAGCGCCGAGGCGAGGTTAACCGAGACAAACGACTTGCCTGCACTTGGCATGGCCGACGTTACCCCGATCAAGCGCGCTTGCGAGTTGAGCCGCCGCTGGACCTGCGACCTCAGCATGGCGAATGGACGCGATCGTATATCGCGGCCATCAAATCCGACGATCGAGTTCTGCTGCAAAACATCGCTGCTAGGCGTAAATTCCGGCAACGTATCGAATGCCGGGAAGACAAGTTTCGTTGAAACCGGCTCGACGTTCCCAGCTTGCGGGACGCTTTTCGGGTTTAATTCACCCATGTTGACGAGCCTTCCGTGTGAAGTTTGGCAGGCGACTTAGCCAGCTTTTGCCCGCGGTGGTCGGCAAACTGATGACCGGAATTACCCCAAGCGGGTGTCGACCGAGCAAGCGTTCCAAGTCCATTGGATCCCGGATGGGTCGCAGCATGATTTCGACCGCAAGGGCGAGCAGCAAGCCCAGGGCAAGCCCGCCGCCAAGGCCTATCGCGGCCAGCAGCAGTCGATTGGGCGAGGCTGGTGTGTCGGGAACAACGGGCGGTTCGACAACCGAAAGCCGCTCGCCCATCTGCTCGTCTTCGGCGCGTACCCCCGCCTTCGCCGCAAGCAACCTGCGTGATACTTCCTGATACTGGTCGTTGAGACCCGTCAAGCTCTGTTCCAGTGCCCCGAGCTGCTGTTGGACCAAGGGAGCGCGTGCTTGCCCGCTAAGCGCGGACGAGACTTGCGCGAGTTCGCGCTCCTTGGCCGCCCGGAGCGCGGCGATCTGCGAGTTGTTGAATGCGATCTGCTGGTCGATCTCATTGACCGGTACCTGCCGCGACGGACCTTTGGCAAACTCCCTTGCTTCGGCGAGCCGCTGCTTGGCCAGGACAACGTCGGGATGTGATTCCGAATAGACGGCGCGAGCACCCGCAAGTGCTGCCTCGGCGGAAACCACAGCCGGGTCGCGGGTATCCGAGGTCTTGGCCATATTGCGCTGACTTAACAGGAGCGAATTGTCGCGCTGGATCGAAGCGATCTGGATATCGTAGCTGCCTGTATTTCCGCCGACCATCATCCCGCTACCCGCGAGGACGGCGCCATTGCGCGCGCTGATCGCCGCTCGTTGCGCTTGCAGAGCGGCAATCTTCGTTTCCAGGCCTTTTGCCTGGTCGGTGAGAAACTGGACAGTGTTTGTCGCCTGCTCGGCGCTACCCCTTGCGTCCAGCTCAACAATCCGTTCCATCAAATCCTGCGCCACGGCTTGTGCCGCCACAGGTTCGCTGTAATCGAAAGCCAGCTCGAACGCGACGGTCCGATCGGTTTGCCCTCCGGGCTGAACGATAGTGGTTGGCGTCAGCGAGATATCGTCGCGCATGTTCGAGACAATCTTCGACAAAGCCTCCCGCGCGCGCTTTGAGCGGTACAATCCGTGCTCATCGATCAATGCGATCAGATCGGGCCGACTCGTGACTTGCTCCTTGATCCGGGCCATGCGCCGTTCAATCGTATCGCCCGCGGTTCCAACTACATCATTCGACAACTGGGGTGACTGAACCAGCATAAGCGCGCTCGACTGATAAACGGGCGGCAACACGAACACCGCGATGATCGCAAGAATCGCTCCGATTATTACTGGCGCAAGCACAAGCAAGCGACGCTGCCATAGAATAGCTGGCAGGTGACCCAGGAAGCTGCTCCCGCCTCCTGTTTCTTCACCTACCTCTGCGACAAGCGGCTGGTTCATTCGATACCTCCGAAGCGAACGCGCAGGCCAATCCGCATGCCGGGATTCGAATGGCGCGGTGTGCCGGTGCCGGTCAGGTAAGTGTAGCTTGGGGAGGCAAACGCCGCGATTTTCTTACTAAGATCATGGGAATAGGTCCCGGTGATGGTCAGCAGGTCGGCCGCAGGTGTCGTGGTCAAGGCTTCCGGACGCCGGGTGGTCAGCGTGTAGCTGGCATACGCGCTAAACTCGTCCTTTGCATTAAGCCGGCGGATGACCGATACTCCGAAATTGCTTACTGTCGACAGGCCACTGAGCCCGGTTGGTTGGCTGTCGTGAGCCGCATTGGCGCAGGTCGAGCCGTTCTCCGAACGATAGCAAACCTTGCCTTGCAGTGAGGGAGCGACAGTGGAGAAATTGCTTCCATCGATGCGTTTGACGCGACTTACCGACGCTCCACCGCTTACAAACAATGTCACCCGCGGGCCCAATGTTGTCGTTAGGCCAACCGTTGGTGTGTAGGTGACACCGTCATCAGCGGTTCGATCGAGATAGTCGAACACTCCGACGCGCACCGAAAACGACAGCGACGATCGCTCCGAGAGCTTGCGGCTGTAGTTGACTGTCGCTGACCCATAGCGAAAATCGGACATGCTGGGTCCCGAGAAATAAGTGATGCTTGCCGCCAGATCAGCCGAAAGCTGATCACGCTGACTGAGGTCGAGATCGAAGCCCATCCCTGCCTGTAGCTCTGTCGTCCGCGTGCTGTTACCCGCGACGGTGACGTCCGGAAGGAGCACTGGCGGTACTGACCCCGGACCCAACGCGCCGGGGGCGGAAAAAAAATCCAGCGCCGTTGTGCGCGAAGTTCTTGCCGCAAATCGCCCGCGCAACGTGGTGCTCGACGATACCCGCCGTGAGGCGTCAATGCCAAGTCGCGCTGACAGGTTTTCATCGTAGCGTCGGAAATACTTTTCGGCGCGCAGTGTTCCACCGATACTGACCGTGGATACCTTACTGGTCAGCCGGTACGTCGGATCAACCTGGATGTAAGCGGCCCCCGAGTCCGTGTCGTCGCCAGGCAGGAGGAAGGGATTGCGTTCATAGCTTCCTCCTCCCGAGACATCCAGTTGCAAGCCGTTGTCGGCCCACGCCGCGCTAGGACAAAGTAATCCGCCAGCCAGCCCGGCCAAGATGAAACCCCTGTAAATCACATCTATCACTCCGCTAAGGCACGATTACCGTGTCGCCGGTTTCAATCCTGCTTATATTGCCACGCTCAACATCGTTGCCACCTGCGCCGGCCTTGAACAGCGAAGCAACTCGCACCCTGAGGGTAGTGAGACGATCGCCGACCTTGCGGATAACGAGGACGCTATCAAGATTGGCGAACTCGCTCGGCCCCCCGGCCATGCTGAGCGCCTCCAGGATGTTAACGTAACGCCCTGGCGTGAACGTGCCGGGTGAGCGCACCTTGCCCATCACGGAAAACTGCATCCCGGCTGGCGCCTTGACCGACACCGTCACGGCCGGGACCGGGCCTCGATACTGACCCTTAAGGGCGGCCGAGATGAAACCTTCCAGTTCGCGCGGCTCATAGCCCTGCGCAACCAGCTGGCCAGCGAGCGGGAAACCAATCGTGCCATCGGGCAGGACGCGGACGGTGCGCTGCAGCCGCTCTTCGCCCCAAACGTAAATTTCCAGCTCGTCGCCGGGATTGATACGGTAGGCCGAAGCGCGATTTGGGAGGGGAGCGCTGGCTGGAGCTGAAGTACCCGAAGGTTGGGGACCCTCGCTCACGACGCGCATATCGCTCCGGATCGAGGGCTGGCTTTCGACCTGCGCTATTGCAGGCAGGCTCAATGCACCAAGTCCGAGCGCAATGGCAAGACGCAAGGCAAACGAATGAATCAAAACAAAACCCTTCCGTAGTATCGACGTGGCAATGGACTCAGGTATAAGCCATGCCGTGCGTACACACCAGACCATTAACTTTGTGTTTTTCGTGCGGCGCTTCGCGTGCCACGCTTTGTTAGTGGCGCTCGCTGCGTGCAGCGGTGATGCGAGCCGGGCGATGATGTTGGGTGCCGAGGCCCAGCAACAGCTGGCTGCCGGGCAGCTCCAAACGGCACGGGAAACCATAATCGCTGCTCTCAAGGAGCGAGACGATTTGCCCGACTTGCAGCTTCTCAAGGCTCGTATCGAGCTCGCTGCAAATCGGACCGGACCTGCTTTCGATGCATTTTCAGCTGCACTTTCGCTCGAAGCTACCAATCCCGAGGCACTCCAAGGGGTTTCCCAGTTGGGCCTGCGCACGGGGCACGTCGTCGAATCCGAAGCTGCGGCGGATCACATTCTTGCGCTTCAGCCGAATCAGACTGACGCACTTCTCGTTAAAGGATTGCTGGCGCTTGTGCGGAACCGGCCGGCGAATGCGATTGAGTTTGCTGACCGCATCCAGGCTGCTTCACCCCGCGACGAAGGTGGGGTGATTCTCAAATCCCGGGCACTCTATTTGCTTGGCGACCTTCATGGCGCACTCGAATTCCTGAACAAACTTGAACCGGCCGTTGCGGGAAAAGAAGCCGTCGTCCGGACAAAGCTGGAACTCCATCGCCAAGCCGGAGATGCGCCAGCTATGCTCGCTGACTTCGCGACCTTGACACAGTTGCAACCAAAGGATCTGGATCTTCGGCTCGACGAAGCCAACTTGCGTTACAAGACTGGCGATATGATTGGTGCCCGAAGGCTTCTCAGGGCGGCGTTGTTCGATTTGCGCCCAGTAGCGTACCAGGCATCGAGGATCGCAGCTCTTTGGGGTGAATACGATCATGAACCGCTCGACGCCGGTGACCTTCGCGCCCTCGCCGCCTCACCGAATGAAGCAGCCCGGGTCGAAATTGCGCGATACTTCCTCGACACTAATCAGAAAGGGGTTGCTAGCGCCCTTGTTTCAGGTGGCCACACTCTCGAGGCCCGTTCCCTTTCCGCACTGGCAGCAATCGCAGACGGCGAGACGGCAGTAGGCGCAGCCGAGGCCGAGCGAATTCTCGCCCAGGACAAAACGCAATGTGATGCACTGCTAGCCCGTTCGGCAGCAGCGGCAGCCACGCAGCGTTGGTCCGAAGCCATTCTTGCCGCGCAGACCGCAGCGGCGGAATGTCCTGACAAAATCAGCGCGCGGATGGCGCTCGCCCAAGCGTACAACGGGCGCCATGACGAGGCAGGTGTGCGTCGCGCCTTCGCGGACGGGATCACGCAAAACCCTCAGGACCCCGCGTTAAGTGCCGCTTTCAGGACATGGCTTGAAGCAAGCGGAGAAAGCCGCCAGGCGATCGCCGAGGCTCGCCGGCTTACTCGCAAGGCACCTGCGCTGGTCAGCGGGTGGGTTGCCTATCGCGCGGTCTGCCAACGCCAGCACGAGGAAACCTGTGTGGCCGATGCGCAAATAGGTTTGGAGCGTGCGACCAAGTTGCTAGGCGTTGATCTGACGCCAGGCACGCAGACACTTCGCAACTTAATTGGCCGACTGCCTCAGCAATGAGTAGAATCGTCGGATCGTCTTGGTCGGTTCACACGCCGCTGCCACGATGCAGGCGTGATGTACGAAGGGCTTTACGCAGTGCATTCGAGCTGTTGAGAGCGGCGCGAGCACAGTTCCGTTTGTCGCACTTCATCTTTCCAGAGCGATTGTGGAACACGATTTCAAGGCTTTCTCAACATGATGACAATATGGAACCAGCGATGGCGACCTGATGGTGCTGATTGGAAAGTGACACCGTGAATGACAAATTGAATGTGGCCGTCGTGGGCATGGGAAAAATGGGCTTGTCGCATTTCGCGATCGTCAACGCCCACCCCGCAGTGACAGCGATCGCGTGCGAATCCACCGGCTTCCTGGCGGATGGACTGGAAAAGTACGTCTCCAGCAAGGTTTGCCGCAGTTATGCGGATTTGCTCGCCTACGACGATCTGGACGCCGTTGTCATCGCCACTCCGTCACGGTCCCACGCCGCGATGGTGCGGCAGGCGCTGGACAGGCGGCTAAATGTATTTTGCGAAAAACCGTTCTGTCTCGATTGGCGAGACAGCGAGGCCTTGTCGGCACAAGCCGCCGAGCATGGCTTGGTCGGCCAAGTGGGATACCACTATCGGTTCGTGGCATCCTTTCGCGAAATGAAGCGCATTCTTGATTCAGGTGCGCTCGGCCGGGTGACACAGGTTCTGGCCGAAGCTTACGGGCCGGTCGTGCTTGCCCCCAAACGTGGCACCTGGCGGACCGACAAGGCCGAAGGTGGCGGCAGCCTGTTCGACTATGCGGCGCATCCGGTCAACTTGCTCAACTGGTTTTTCGGCGTCCCCGATGCAGTCTCTGGATCGGTGCTGACCCCTGTTTTTTCCGATGCAACCGATGATCAGGTCTGTGCCACGCTGCAATGGCAGGACGGACTGGTCGCACAGCTGGCCGTGAACTGGTCGGACGAGAGCTTTCGCAAGATGTCGACGAAGATCTCGATAATTGGGACCAACGGCCGGATCGTTGCAGACCGGCAGGAATGCCAGTTGTACCTGCGCCAGGCTAGCCCGGCATTGCCGGATTACGAAAAGGGCTGGACCGTGCGCTACACAACCGATCTGACCCAGGATCAATGGTTCTATTTGCGCGGCGAGGAGTATTCGGCGCAGATCGACGGTTTTGTTAAAGCGATCCACAGCAACAGCCGCGGGCCGGTCGAGAACGATTTTAGCTCGGCTGCGCAGACCGACCGGACGCTTGCGATGATTGTCGACAATGCCAGCAGCGGTGTCGTGGTGCGCGATGCCACTGCGCCGCCAGTCCGGCCGCGCCGCAACTGGTTGAGGCGCCTCTTCCGTCTAAAGCAGGCGAGCTACTGAACATGGACAAGCTTCTCTTTGGCGACAACCAGTTCTTCGGCGTCAACCACATGTCTGAAGACAAGGCGCGCGCGCAAGTCATCCGTTTCCAGCATACCCATGCCATCATGGATGTGCTCGACACTGCCTATGACACCGGCATCCACACTTTCATGTGCACTACGCATGATCGCCTCGCCGAAGTTGTCGCGCGGGTGATTGCGGATCCGGTGCGCTACGCGGATTTCAAGTTCTTTCCCTGCATGCCCTATGCCCACAAATATGCCAATGCCGTCACAGAACTGGGCATGATAGGTGCGCTGCGCCATTTCCTGCCGTCCGGAGGACTGCTTGCGGCCGCGATCGCCGGCAGCAAGGCGCTCGCCAGCAAGGATGTCGAAGGCATTGGGCAATTGCTGATCGATGCCGAGATGAAGATGTTCAGCGGCGTTTCGACCCCGGTCATTTTCGTCCAGAACGTTGTTACCGATCTGATCCTGGGTATGGGTATCAAGGACGGCTTCCGGATCTTCGATGATCATATCCGCAAGAACTATGCGGCCGAGCCGGCTTACATCACGATGAACCTGCCCATGCTGCTCGAAGCATTGGAGCAACAGGGGATCAGGAAACCGATCATCTGCTCGAACATCAACAAGATCGGGTTTCGCATGTCGGGCGGATTCGATGCCTATCTGGCGGCGCTAAAATCCGGACGGGTCCGCGCAATCGCGATGTCGGTATTTGCCAGCGGTGCGATCCCCGCAGACGAAGCTATTCACTGGGTTTCCGAACTCCCCGGGATCGAGGCCATCGTCTTTGGCGCGTCGTCGCGCGCCAATATCCAGAACACCCGCGAACTGGTCGACAAGTACATGGGAGCGCAAGCTTGATGGCAGACGCGGACGTCGCAGCGGCGAGCGGTACGGAAATCGTGCCCCGCCGCCGCATAACGATACTCAACGCCTATGTCGATGACGTCCGCTTGGAGGATGTAGTCGAGAATTTTCGCGAGGGCACGCTGCTGACACTTCATGTCGATATGATCATGAAGCTGCAGAAGGACCGGGAATTTTATGAGATCCTCGATCAGTTCGATCTGATCACCTGTGACAGCCAGATTATGTATCTGGCCACCCGTTTTCTGGGTACGCCGGTGACTGAAAGGGTATCGGGGTCCGACTACTTTCCCATGTACTATATGCGCTACAAGGACGATCCGTCGGTAACAATCTTCCTGCTGGGCGGCAAACCGGGCATCGCGGAACTCGCAGCCCGGAAGGTGAATGCCAAAGTCGGTCGCAAGATGATTGTCGGAGTGGATTCACCTCCGTTCGATTTCGCGCGAAAGCCGGGCGAAATCGATCGGATGATCGACGTCGTCAACGCCTCCGGGGCAACAGTCTGCCTAGTTGGCCTGGGCGGCGGCACGCAGGAAAAATTCATTGTACGCTACCGTGAGCGTATGCCGAATATACGGCTGTGGCTGCCGTTGGGAGGGACGATTGACTACGAATCCGGAACTTTCCCACGGCCCCCCAAATGGATTACCGATTGGGGCATGGAGTGGCTTTATCGGCTGGTGCGCGAGCCCCGCGCGCGATTCCATCGCTATGTCGTCCATGAGCCACCCTTCCTGTGGGAAGTGCTTAAGCAGAAGCTCGGCATTTACCGCAATCCGTTCGCTTGATCCTTGGCCTTGCGCACAGTCCGCAATCAGACTGCCGGAATGACGGCTGATAACCAGTAATTAACCCTACTTCACTAGTGAGCAGTTGGGCATCTGTCAGAGGGCCGTCCCTCGACAGCAGAGCTTGCTATTGAAGGAACTGCGATGATTGGCGACGGACGCACGCAGCCGGCACCTGTCCGGTTAAAACTGGGTGCTGCAGCAATAGGCCTGGCGATGGTCTCCGGTTGCGGGGGTGGCGGCGGAACCGCCAGCACCCCGCCGCCGCTTAGCAGCGGTTCGTCGACCCCACCCACGACCGTGCCGAGTCCAACGCCGACCCCAGCGCCGACACCAACTCCAACGCCTACGCCAACACCGGCACCCACGCCGACGCCGACCCCAACCCCAACCCCAACTCCAACTCCAACTCCAACTCCAACCCCAACCCCAACCCCAACCCCAACCCCAACTCCGACACCCACTCCGACGCCCACTCCGACGCCCACTCCAACTCCAACTCCAACTCCAACTCCAACTCCAACTCCAACTCCAACTCCAACTCCAACTCCAACTCCAACTCCAACTCCAACTCCCACCCCAACTCCGGCAGCGGCGTTTGACACGACAGAAT
>JBDSSP010000203.1:0-8679 GCA_039928735.1 Novosphingobium sp.
TCGATATGCGCCATGATACCGATATTGCGATACATCGAGAGCGGATGGCTGCGTGCCATGGGTATTTCCTTAAAGTCGCTGGGAAGAGCCGAATTGCCCCGCCCGTTGGTTCAATTGTGTGACCGCCACGTGACAGCCGGCCAGCGCCGAATTACCAGCGCCGAATTACCAGCGCCAAATTACCAGCGATAATGGCTGAACGCCCGGTTGGCATCGGCCATGCGATGCGTATCTTCGCGCTTCTTCACCGCGTTGCCGCGGTTGTTGGCAGCATCGAGCAGCTCGGCCGACAGCCGCGCCGACATCGTCGTTTCGCTGCGATTGCGCGCAGCCGTGATCAACCAGCGGATCGCCAGCGCCTGGGCGCGCTCGGGGCGCACTTCGACAGGCACCTGATAGGTCGCACCACCGACCCGGCGCGAACGCACTTCGATCTGCGGCGCCACATTGGTCAGCGCGGTGTGAAACATCTCGACCGGATTGCCCTTGGCCTTGGTTTCCATGCTCGCCATCGCGCCATAGACAATGCTTTCAGCAACCGACTTTTTGCCATCGAGCATGAGGTTGTTCATGAACTTCGACAGGATCTGATCCCCGAACTTGGGATCGGGCAGGATGACCCGCTTTTCGGGACGACGACGACGTGACATATTCGTTTAACTCCTTCGGAGTGCGCCAGTCACATCCGTGACTGGCTTGCGGCTCCGGCCCGCTCCCCCTCCCGGCCACCCAAAGGATACCTTCGCAAAGGTGTCCGGGAGCGGGAGCGGTCCAGAGCCGCAGCGTGAAATTTACTTCGGACGCTTGGCGCCATACTTCGAACGGCTCTGCTTGCGATCCTTGACGCCCTGGGTATCAAGCACGCCGCGCAGCACATGATAGCGCACGCCCGGAAGATCGCGCACACGCCCGCCGCGGATCAGCACAACGCTGTGCTCCTGCAGGTTGTGGCCCTCGCCCGGAATATACGAAATGACTTCGCGCTGGTTGGTCAGGCGGATCTTGGCGACCTTGCGAAGCGCCGAGTTCGGCTTCTTCGGGGTGGTCGTATAGACACGGGTGCAAACGCCGCGCTTCTGCGGGTTCTGCTCCATCGCCGGGACCTTGGACTTGGCCTTCTGCGGCACGCGGCCCTTGCGGACCAGCTGGTTGATTGTCGGCATGAAAAAACTTCACCTTCTTGTCCGTCATGGCGAGATTGCCATGCCGGGGTCGCCCCTGCCGGGCGGAAAACCGGTTCCCACTTTTCCTGAAGGGGCTCCGCTGATGCGGCGCACGTTCAGGAAATGCCGGAACCGTTCGGCACAGGTGGCCAGGGTGAAAGCGAATGCGGAATATCTCACGCAGCGCAGCGCCGGGGAAGTCCCCGCGCCAAAACGCACCGTGAGCCGAAAACGCTCCACCCGGGGCAACAGCGCCGGGTTACTTTGAAGGATTGCTTGGAGTAGACCCCACACGCACCGCCAATGTTCAGCTCAACCGGAATGGGCAAACCCGCACCGGAAGCGCGGGCCGTTAGGCCAAATCCTACAGGGGGTCAAGGGCGGTGATAGTTAGAGGTGGTTTTGTGATTCCCTGTTCCGTCGTCGCCGTTTCCCATCCCGGTTCGTCGAAGCCAACATTCGGCTCTTCCAGATCATAGCAAAGTTGCGGTAGCTGAAAGCGGTTTCGGAGATCGACATCGCTGCGGATTACAGCGACCGTCGATTCAATCGGAGAGCATTGGATACAACGCTGAACGAAGACAAGGCCATGGCGGCAGCTGCAATCATTGGCGAAAGCAGGATGCCGAACAGCGGATAGAGCAACCCCGCTGCGACCGGGACGCCAGCGGCATTATAGACAAAGGCGAAGATCAGATTTTGACGAATGTTGGACATTGTCGCCTGGCTGAGCCTTCTGACGCGGACGATGCCGTTCAGATCGCCTTTGAGGAGCGTCACGCCAGCGCTCTCAATGGCAACATCGGTGCCCGAACCCATGGCGATGCCGACATCGGCAGCGGCAAGCGCGGGCGCATCGTTTACTCCGTCACCGGCCATGGCGACGATCCTGCCTTCGCTTTTCAAACGCGCGACGACTGCGCTCTTCTGATCCGGCAGCACATCGGCCTCGACTTCTTCGATCCCCAGTTTGCGGGCGACAGCTTCGGCGGTGATGCGGTTGTCGCCAGTCAGCATGACGACGCGGATTCCCTCGCGGCGCAGAGCGTCAAGCGCCTCAAGCGTAGTTGGCTTTACCGGGTCGGCGATGGCGATAGTACCACCTGCTCTGCCATCGATGCCCACAAAGATAGCTGTGGCACCCTCGCGGCGCAGTGCGTCAGCGGACGCAGCAAGAGTGGACGTGTCGATGTTCTGATCGGCCAGGAAGCGCGCGTTGCCAAGCGCTATACGCTTGCCCTCGACCGTGCCGATGGCCCCGCGCCCGGTGGGCGAATCGAACTCACTGACATGCGCAAGCGCCAGATTTCGCGCTTTTGCAGCCTCGACGATCGCGAGCGCCAACGGGTGCTCGGATGCCTGCTCAACGGCGGCGGCCAGGCGGAGCACGTCGTCTTCGGAAATGCCCTCAGCCGTTAGGATCGCAGTGACCGCCGGGTGACCCATGGTCAGCGTTCCAGTCTTGTCGACCACCAGCGTGTCGACCTTTTCCATGCGTTCGAGTGCTTCGGCGTTCTTGATGAGAATGCCCAGGCCGGCACCTCTTCCAACCCCGACCATAATCGACATCGGTGTAGCGAGACCAAGCGCGCAGGGGCAGGCTATGATCAGCACTGAGACTGCGGCGACCATGCCATAGGCAAAACGCGGCTCCGGGCCCCATATGCCCCATGCCGCGAAAGCGAGGACAGCGATGGCAATTACAGCTGGGACAAACCAGCCCGCGACCTGATCGGCCAGGCGCTGGATTGGTGCGCGCGAGCGCTGCGCCTCCGCGACCATCTGAACGATGCGGGCAAGCATGGTGTCGCGCCCTACTTTTTCTGCCAGGATTGCCAGCGAGCCGGTCTGATTTAGCGTGCCGCCGATAACCGTGTCGCCTTTGGCCCTGGTGACGGGCATGGATTCACCGGTGACCATCGATTCGTCGAGCGAGGAATGACCATCCTCGACCACACCATCGACCGGCACCTTCTCACCCGGACGCACGCGCAGGCGGTCACCCACTACGATATTCTCCAGGCTGACTTCTTCGTCGCTGCCGTCCGGCAGCAGGCGGCGCGCTGTCTTGGGGGCAAGGCCGAGCAGCGCCTTGATTGCGCCCGAAGTCTGTTCGCGCGCTTTGAGTTCGAGGACCTGACCAAGCAGGACCAGCACAGTGATCACCGCTGCAGCTTCGAAATAGACCGCGACGCCGCCATCCGCATCGCGGAACTCAGAGGGGAACAGCCCCGGTCCAAGTGCCGCAACCATGCTGTAAGTCCAGGCAACGCCTGTCCCCATGGCGA
Source organism: Novosphingobium sp. (assembly GCA_039928735.1). Classification (GTDB taxonomy): domain Bacteria; phylum Pseudomonadota; class Alphaproteobacteria; order Sphingomonadales; family Sphingomonadaceae; genus Novosphingobium. Next base: position 3,452 of record JBDSSP010000203.1, read on the forward strand.
TCAGCGTAAACATGTTGAGGTTGCGGGCCCTGAGCGAAGCCCATCCGCGCACAAAGAACGGCCAACCCGCCCAGAACACCACTGGCGTCGACAGGACCAGCTGGATCCAGATCGACAGCTTCATCGGCACGAGGTGATGAAGTGCGAGGAAGATGTGCCCGCCCATTTCAAGTATGAAGACCGGCAATGCCAGCACCAGCCCGATCCGGAAACGCCGGGTCATGTCGATAAGCTCCGCGCTCGGCCCGCTGCCCGCAGTTGCCGTTTCCGGCTCAAGCGCCATGCCGCAGATGGGGCAGGCGCCGGGACGGTCTTGCCGCACCTCCGGGTGCATTGGGCACGTCCACAACGTTCCTGCTGCCACTTCGTCAGGTTGGCGCGGGCTCAAGTATTGTTGCGGTTTGGCGACGAATTTGGTTCGGCATCCTGCACTGCAGAAATGGTATGAGTGACCGGCATGCTCGGCGTGATGCAATGTTTTCGCCGGATCGACCGTCATTCCGCAAACCGGGTCATGCGCCGTCGCTGCGTGGCGAGGGTTGTGGTGAGAGTGCGCCGTTGAGCCGTTCATCGGTGGTTCCTGTGTGCGGTCCGCAGCATTAGACACCAGCTTGAGGCAGTTTGCCTACCTGCGCAGGGAAAGCAAGGAGCTTGGCTGAACGAGCAGGCCGATCAGGCAGGCTGTGCTATGATCCAGCCGCGCATGGCGGACCTGCCGATATGACGGAGCGCGCCCGCCAACTGCATTGCATTGCCTTGCTTTGATGCCCGAGAGCTGAAGGCCGGCAACCGGCCAAAGCCATACAAAACTATTTTCCTATACACGGCCGGGTCTGATAGCCGTTCTCCTCCATCCGGGGGCTGAATCCAACTTTTGATCCGGAGGTTTTTGTGTCGGATTGTGGTCCGCGCGGGGCGGAGGGGTTTTACGGCTCTGTGCCTCCGCGTGAGCAAGAAAACCCTTCGTCAGTCGCCGATGCGCCTACAGCCATTCAGAGCCGGTATGCCGGTCTTGCGCGTCGTTACCGTCTGATGCTCGCCTGCAGCAGGATTGCCTTCTCCAAGCAATGTCCGGCGTCAGCACCGCCAGCGGGTTATCCTATGACCCCGGAGTTCCGCCGAGCGCGTGTTCTTCGGCGGAGACTGGCCCGCCCTGCGCCGGTTGCATCGACAAGGCGCCCATGATCCAGATCGTCGACAGGGCGAGTATGGCCAGGATCAGGCTTATCAGCAGCACATAGCGCACGATGTGCGGCGTACTGCCGCCGCGCGCCTCGTCCGTCTCGATATGCACTTCGTCGCCAAATTTTTGCATGGTCGTTCTCCCAATCGCCCGGTCGCCAAGCTGCGCCCTCGGGCCGTGCAATGAAGGGTTGGATTTGCACCGGGACATAGTACCACCGCGACCGGCCATTTGCATCGGATTTCTGTCTGCTGACTTCTTTGGCAGGCAGAATACGATGCCGAGCGATTGCGCCAGAGCGAAAAGCGGTACGCGATCAACGACCGGTTCATCCTGAAGTTAAATCGGCGGTTGGAGGAGCTGCGCAACGAGGCGCTGGCCACCGGCGCTGCGCGGCTGCTGCCCGATGGCACGAGCGAGTGGGTCGATCCCGAAATGCGCGAGGAAAGCGAACGCGGAATGGCCGCGATAAGCGAAGACTAACTGCTCTACCCGCGTCACTGGGACGAATTTTGAACCGGGGTTGCTGATGGAGCTGGACTGAGCGAGTCCGAGGGCATGCCGGCCGAAGTTGGCGAATGCACCGTACCCCGGTTGCTGAGCGCGCCAATTATCCATACCGCTGACAACGCCAGGATAACCAGCGCCAAGCTGAAGCCCAAAACATAACGCACAATATGCGGCGTTGATGCGGATCGCGCTTCGTCAGTCGTCACATGCGTTTCTTCGCCCTGTCGTTCCATGTTTAGGTTCCTTTGTTGGTGGGCGAGCTTGCAGTGCGAACGCGCTAGTCTTTTACTGATGCATCAACTGCGCAGCCGGCGCGAAAGTTCCGTTCCCGCGCGGCTTCCTGGCGCGTGCCTGCGGCCAAAGAAGTCTGGCGGATTATGGCGACAGGCGGTATGGGAGGCCAGCTGAAACACAAAAAAGGGACGAGTGATGCTACCGGAAAGGCCGGGCGAGCTGATCGACAAGGGCGCGCTGATCCGCGAGATTGACTTTGCGCCGTTTCACATGCGGGTTTCGACCGACCGCTATTATTCGCAGGACTATGCGCAGCGCGAACGCGAGCAGCTATGGATGCGGGTGTGGCAGGTGGCCGGGCGGGCCGATGACATTCCCGAGGCCGGAGACTGGATGGAGTACCGCCTGTTCGACCAGTCGTGGGTGCTGGTGCGGGGCAAGGACGGGGCGGTGCGCGGCTTCGTCAATGCCTGCCGCCATCGCGGCAATGCCTTCTGCGTAGGCAAAGGCCATTCGGCGCGGTTCACCTGCCCCTATCACAATTGGTCCTATGGCCTCGATGGGGCGCTGCTTTCGGTGGCCCGGCCCGATTTCGAGGGCCCGCTGGACGATTTCGTCGGCAGCAAGGATGAGTTGAGGCTGATCGCGGCAAAGGTCGAATGCTTCGCCGGGTTCATTTTCATCAACCCCGATCCCGCTGCGTCGCCGCTGGCCGACTTCCTCGGTGAAGTCGCTGCCCTGCTTGCGCCCTACAAGCTCGAGGAGATGATCCCGATCGGGCTCAACCGGCGCGAGCCGCTGGAATGCAACTGGAAAGTGGTGATGGACGCCTTCCAGGAAGGCTATCATGTCCAGGCAGTCCACCCCGAGCTGGTTTCTGCCATGGACGAATCGCAGGAGCGCTACGGCTTTTTCGGTGACCACTCGGTCGCCACCGCGCCGTTCGGCGCCGCCAACATGGCGGCCTTCGGACCGGAACAGCAGGCCGAAGCGATTCGCTATCTGCCTGCGACGTTCCCCAGTGTCACCGAGGTGTTGCCGCGCTTCGAGCAAATGCTGGATGCGCACCGCAAGGCGGATGGCACGCTTGACCTTGCCGCGGGCGTAACCGGGCGGCTGCTGCTCCAGCAGGCAACGCGCGACACGCTGACCACCAAGGGCCTCGACGTTTCCGCGCTGACCGATACCCAGATGAGCGACAACCACTTCCATCTGGTGTTCCCTAACCTGTTCATGACCATCCGCGCCGGCGAGGCGACAGTGATCATCTCCACGCCGCATGAGAGCGGCGATCCCGGGCGTTGCTATTGGCAGGTGATGGGGCTGATGTGGCTGCCGGAGGAGCAGCGCAAGGCCGCGCGCGAGCCGTTGGAGGTAGTGCGCGATGGCGAGCATAAGCCTTATTTCCTCGCGCTCGAACAGGATTACGACCAGATGCAGCGCCAGCAGGTCGGCCTGCGTAATTCGGCGCTGCCCTTCATGGCACTGACCCGCCAGGAAGTGCGGCTGGCCTATTACCATTCGGCGCTCGACAGCTGGGTGCAAGCGAGTGGGAACCGATGACTGAATACGCAACTGCTACCGCCACGCGAAACGAACCCGGTCCGCTGCGCCAGGTGGTCATCGATTTTAACGAAGTGCAGGCCAAAATCCTTGCCGCCGGGGTCAAGTCGCCCGCCGACTGGGAGCCGATGAATGCCTATCTCGATGTTGCCACGTTCAAGCGGGTGGGCGCCTATCTCGAAGAGCTGGCCTTCACCGAATATTGCGAGTTTCTCGCCGGCTGGGCGGCTGGGGGTACCCAGTTCGAATTTACCGAATTCCACGTCACCGAGATCGGCAATACTCTGTTCCAGGAAATCGAGGAACGCCACACGCGCGGCGATGCATTCATCCGCAAGAACGTGATCGCGGTCTACCGGTTCAACGCTGCGAACAAGATTGTCCATCTCGATATCTACGAGCAAGCGAAGGACAGCGGCGACTGGATCAAGGATGCGGCCAAGGAGGCGATGGCGGAGTAGCTACCGGCAAGCGGGCCAGGCACTTGCACCCAATCATCCTTCCCGCCACAAGCCGGGGCCAATGGTCGCGCTCTCCAACCTGCTGAACCGCATCGCAGCTCATACCCTCGTCTGCGCGCCGGTGCTGGGCGTGCTCGCGGCGCTAGGTTTTGAGCCGACACACCTGTGGCCGCTGACCCTGCTGGCCTTGGCCGGGCTGATGGCACTGGTCGCGCGAGCTGCGACCGGCAAGGAGGCAGCTCTTCTCGGCTGGCTGTTTGGCGTGGGCCACTTCACGCTCGGCAACAACTGGATCGCGACCGCTTTCACTTTCCAGGCCAAGATGCCGTTCTGGATGGGCTGGATCGCCGTGGTCGGACTGGCGATGTTCCTGGCTATCTATCCGGCACTGGTGGCGCTGTTCACGTGGCGCTGGTGCCGGACCAATTACGGCGCACTCGTAGCTGGCTTTGCCGGCAGCTGGATCATCACCGAGTGGCTACGCAGCTGGGTGTTTTCGGGTTTCGCGTGGAACCCGCTGGGCATGGCTGCACTGGGACCGTTTTCGCGGCCCGGCCTCGCCGTGCTGGCGCCGTGGCTGGGCACTTACGGCCTGTCCGGTGTGGTCGTACTGCTGGCGGGAGCCTGGCTGATCGCTTTGCTGCGCCGCCGGGTGGACTGGCGGGGGGCGCTGCTTGTTTTGTTGCCGGTGCTGCTGATGCTGCTGCCACATGGCGGAGCGGATCGGCGCGGCAGCGTACCTTTCACTCTCGTCCAGCCTGATATCCGGCAGCAAGATCTCGACAATCCAGCCAAGTGGGAAAGCCAGTTCGTCACGATCACCGGCCTCTCCGCTCCCAAAACCCCGGGCGCGAACCGGCTGGTGCTGTGGCCCGAATCGGGCGTGCCGGACTATCTGCGGGAGGGCTATCCGGCCTATTACTATGAGGGCACGACCTTCGGCGGTGATCCTGTGCTGGCCCGCCAGCGGCTGGCGTGGGCACTGGGGGCGGGCAGCCTGTTGCTGACCGGCACAATCGATCTCGAAATGCGCGGCGGCGAGGTTGAAGCCGGGCGCAATGTCGTCACCGCGATCGACGATAAAGGCGAAATCCGCGGGTCCTATGCCAAGGCGCATCTGGTGCCCGGCGGCGAATACCTGCCATTGCGCACCTTGCTTGAGCCAATCGGCCTGTCGCGCCTCGTCCCGGGCGATCTCGACTTCTGGCCGGGCCCCGGCCCCCGCACCATTGATCTTGGCCCACTGGGCAAGGCAGGCGTGCAGATCTGCTATGAGA
>JBDSSP010000204.1:0-7525 GCA_039928735.1 Novosphingobium sp.
GACCTCACCGAATTCATGCATGAAGCGGGGCTGCGGGTGCGCTATATGCATTCGGACGTCGAGACTCTCGAACGCATCGAACTGATCCGCGACCTGCGGCTGGGCGTCTATGACGTACTGGTCGGCATCAACCTGCTGCGCGAAGGTCTCGATATTCCCGAATGCGGGCTGGTCGCCATTCTCGACGCCGACAAGGAAGGCTTCCTGCGCAGCGAAACCTCGCTGATCCAGACGATTGGCAGGGCAGCGCGCAACATCGACGGCCGGGTGATTTTGTATGCCGACCGGATGACTGGCTCGATGGAACGCGCGATTGCGGAGACGGACCGGCGGCGCGAAAAGCAGCACGCCTACAACATCGAACACGGCATTACGCCCGAAAGTATCAAGCGCGACATCCACAACATCGTCGCCGATACGGCCTCACGGGACAGCGTGCTGGTCGAGATTGACGATGACGAGCGTAACAATTTGGTCGGCCACAATTTGCGCGGGTACATCGAAGAGCTGGAAGGCCGCATGCGCGCGGCAGCAGCGGATCTGGAGTTCGAGGAGGCCGGGCGGCTGCGCGATGAGATCCGGCGGCTGGAGGCGGATGAACTGGGGATACCCGGAGAGGCGAAGGCGCCGATTGTGGGGCGAAGCAATGAGGGCAGGCCGGGGACGCGGAAGGGACGGTTTGGGCGGGAGAGCAAAAAGCGATGGGGGCGGTAGCCGCAACTGACGGTGACCCCGGCGCGAAACAAACGGGTGGAAATGGCCCGCATTGATGTTGCAGGTGATTCTCATGTGACTACTTGGAGGGCTGCACTTTTGGAACGCAGCCATGATCGACAACATTGACAATTCGCGCAATGTCCTATATACAGGACAAACCTTCTCGCTGGAGGAGACACTCGAGTTCGCCAAGTGGCTCGGAGGACTGCGTGATCGCAAGGCGAAGGTCAAAATCGCCGACCGACTCAGACGTGCTTCGAACGGGAATTTCGGCGACCATCGCTCGGTTCAGGGCGGCGTCTTCGAATTGCGGATCGACTATGGTCCGGGCTACCGGGTCTATTTCTTCCAGCGCGGCAAGGAGCTTGTCATACTCGTCTGCGGAGGCGACAAGCGCACGCAGGATGCCGATATTGCTTATGCAAAGCGGCTAAAGGAAGAGATCGAGCGCCACGATGGAAACAAGGCCGTTTGATGCAGCCAACTACCTCGAAACCGAGGAGGACATCCTCTATTATCTTGAGGCTGCAATGGAGGGAAACGATCCCAAGCATATTGCCAGCGCGCTGGGCGATGTGGCGCGGTCCCAGGGGATGAGTGAGGTTGCCCGCAAGTCTGGCCTCGGGCGGCAGGCACTATACAGCGCCCTTTCTGAAACCGGTAACCCCACACTGGAAACTTTGACCGCTGTTCTGGGTGCGCTCGGGCTTGAGGTGACGGTCAAAAAGCGCGCAGCGTGACCGGACCTCACTATCACATCAATCTGTTCTGGTCTGACAAAGACGATTGCTGGATTGCTGACGTTCCCGATCTTCGATCATACTCGGCACATGGCGAGACGCGCCAGGAGGCCGTCGCGGAAGTATGTGTTGCCATCGACCTTTGACTTGAAACGGCACAGGCGAATAGTTGCCAGTTCCCGAAGCGCGATACCGACCAGCAATCTATGCCGCGAAGTTCTGATGCCTCAAACCCTTCCGAACTTCCCCTCAAAACCAGCCATATCCCCCGCCGCCAGAAACTTCGCCTGCTCCACCCAGCTATCGCGCCTGATCCTTCCGGCGAACACGCCCAGCTGCGCATCGATGCGGTCAATATCCGCCTCGCTCCATTCAGCAATCTCGGCGAAGCGGCCCACGCCCAATTGCCCAAGCAGCGCAACCAGTTTCGGGCCGACACCTTTGATCCGCGTCAGGTCGTCGCCCGCTCCAGCAGGCACCGGCGGCGGCGTGGCGGCCTTGACTTCCTGCGCCGCGCCCATCGCAACGATTCCGCCAATTCCGCCCATGATATCCGGCCCGGTATCCGCCAGACTTGCCGCAGTCACTGCGCTGGGCGCGTCGATCAGCGCCTGGTTGCGCGCGGCGGGGGCGGCGCCTTCGTCCATCGCATCGGGCGCGCGATGGCGTTCGCGGGTTCGGGACTGCCGACCGCGGAGCAGAAGCCAGAACAGCGCGAGGATCAACGCGCCCGCCACGGCAATCGCAGGCCAGTTGGCTTCAATTAGCGCGAGACCAGGCAGTTCAATCATGGGGCGACCTCCGCAAGACAGGGTATCGACCCATTAACCGCACTCGCGGCCTTGCTCAACCGGCCCGTCGCCCCACGGCGATCTTGCGAGCGCGGCTGGGTGCCAGCCAAGAAACCATTTTGCTGCATGGCCAAAGTCCGACAAAATTCCGCAAGGGCCAAGTCTCAGGAACGAACTATCGATCGGCCCGGCTGTCATCCGGTTTATGCGTCGACTTTAAGCCTTTTTGGTCTCCTGCTGTTACGATTGGAAAATTTGTAAAATTAAAGGGTGACACCGTGCAATTTTTGTAACTTGGTTCCCAGAAGTGACAATCGGGAGAGAGATATGGCAGAACTGGCAGTGGGCGAATATGCCGCGCTCGCGGAAGGCGTCTATCTGGAAGGCCTGTCGGTCGATCACCCGCGCGGTGTGATCTGGTACAGCGATGTTATCGCTGGCGGTATCCACGGGGTTAAACCTGACGGCACCAAGGTCACATCGTTCAATGACAGCCGGATGTGGACTGGCGGCATCATGATGAACCACGACGGCGCCGTCTTATCAACCGGACAGGGCGGGATCATGTGGAACAACCCGGACACCGGCAAAGAGGGTTGGCTGCTTGAAAGACTCGAAGGCCAGCCAATCAACGGCATCAACGAGATGTGGCCGGATGGCACCGGCGGCATCTATTTTGGCACCAACGACATCCAAAATATCATCGAGGCCAAGGACACCCGTCCCTCGGCACTCTATCGGCTGACGGTCGATCGTGAAGTCATTCGCATGAATGCCGACATCTATTTCTCAAACGGCATTGCCTACGATGCCGCGCGCCGCAAATTCTATTGCAGCGACACCTTCCGCAAGGGCTGGGTGTTCGATGTCGCGGACGACCTTTCGCTGACCAATCAACAGGTTCTGCTGGAGCGCGATGACTGCGACGGACTGGCACTCGACAGCGAGGGCAACGTCTGGATCACCGGCTTCCGTTCTCCGGGAATATTGCGCCGTCTAAAGCCCGATGGCTCGCCGCTGCCCGATGTGGCGACGCCGGAAGGCTCGACCACCCAGGTGCGATTCGGCGGCGATGGCCACGATTATTACATCAACATCGTACCCGCCGACGGCGGCGACAGCCTCAAGGAAGGCAAGCCGCTGGCCAGCAAGTCCTATCTCTATCGCGGGCGCAGCGAAGTGCCCGGCATTCTGATCCCGCCAGCCCGATTCAAGCTGGATTGATCAGCATCAAGGACGAAGCCGCATTTCGCAGTTGATTTGCGTGCGAAACGGCTCAAATGGGCCTATCAAGGCGATAGGCCGCAAAGCTGCTACGGAGAGACTGACATGAAAATGGACGACATGGTGATCGTCAGTGTTGACGATCACATCACTGAGCCCCCCACCGTATTCGACAACCAGCTCTCTGGCGAAGACTATGCCACCGCGCCCAAGTTCAAGCTCGCGCCCGACGGTGCGAATTTCTGGGAATATCAGGGCAAGCGCATGCGCAATGTCGCGCTCAATTCGGTCACGGGCCGGGTGCGCGAGGAATATGGTTTCGAGCCGACCAATCTCGATCAGCTGCGCAAGGGCTGCTGGGATGTCCACGCCCGCATTGGCGATATGGACATCAATGGCTGCGCCGCTTCGCTCAACTTCCCCAGCGTCGCCGGAATCGACGGCGGCCTGTTCATCAAGGCCGAGGACAAGAAGCAGGCGCTCACGCACATGCGCGCCTACAACGACTGGCATGTTGATGAATGGTGCGGTGCCTATCCAGGCCGATTTATTCCGCTTGGCGTGCTGCCGCTGTGGGACATGGACGAGACCGCAAAAGAAGTGCGCCGCCTCGCCGACAAAGGCTGCTTTGCTGTCACGATGAGCGAAAACCCGACCATTGGCGGAATGCCCGGCATCCACACCGGCTATTACGAGAAGCTGTTCAAGGCCGCTACCGAATGCGGAACCGCAATTAACCTCCATATCGGGACCGGCAACACTTCGCCGCATTGCTCGCCCGAATCGCCGGTCGAGGCGAACATCACGACGATGCCTATGGCAGTGGCATTCGGCGCAGCCGACTGGATGAACCTCGAAGCGCTCAACCGCTATCCGGATATGAAGATTTGCTTCTCAGAGAGCGGCATCGGCTGGATACCCTATCTGCTCGAACGCGCCGACTACAGCCACGAGCAGCACCACGTCTGGACTCATTCGAACCAGTATCTGCACGGCCTGAAGCCCAGCGAGGTGTTCAAACGCCAGTTCTACAGCTGCTTCATCGACGATGCCTATGGTCTGAGGAACCTCGACCTGATCGGCGAGGACAGCGTGATGTTCGAGATCGATTATCCGCATTCGGATGCACAGTGGCCGACTGCGCCGGAATGGCTGTGGAAGTCGGCGCAAACTTTGAGCGACAGCACGATCGACAAGATCACCCACCTCAATGCCATGCGTTGCTACAAGTTCCCGATGTTTGATCACATCCCCAAGGAACAGCTAACCGTCGGGGCGCTGCGCGCCAAGGCCAAGGCAGCGGGCGTCGATACCACTCTGATTTCGTCGGGCGGAGCCAGGCCGCTGGCCGACGGCGAAAAGCCGCGTCCGATCGTGGCGAAGGACGTTGTGGAAATGTACACCCGGCACGCTGCCGCGGCCTACGAAGAAGCATGATGCCATTCCCCCTCCCGCCCAGCGGGAGGGGGTATAGTGATAGCTGCGAGAAATTGCATCAGTGACCACAGGCAGGACGCTACTCAAGCCTTCGACAGCTGCTACTTCTGCCACTTTTGATGTAGTTCCACAGTTTTCCAACGAGTCGTGCCAGTGCGGAAATCATCAGGAAATTGAGCCACTGTTGCGCTGATAAGGTCTCGATAATCTTGCTTCATTTCCTTCTCAGGGAAATTCTTGTTCAAGATTGAGGATGCCAGTCGATCCACGGAATTGAGGTAACTTTCTTTCTCGGCCTCGTAAATTTCCTTGATGTTAGGAGGAGGATTTGGACCAGCAAGAGTTGTCGCAATTTCTGTAAGGTGCCGCCTTCGGCTTGCCATGTCCTGTTCCAGAGCCAAGAGAGCCGTCCACCGAGCTGTTTTTAGCTGCCCAAACAGGAACCATCCGGCGAGGATCGAAGCACAAAGAGCTAGGAAGCCAATTACGTCAGCGGCCAAATATGTATGATACGTTTGAGTGGCAGTGGCCAGCGCCGCGGTCTCATAGGGGGTCATCCCGTATCCCCACGCTTACGCGCCTCAAGTCTCGCTTCGATATCTTGCATCAATCGATGCAAAGCCGAGCCCTCCTGTTTCTCCAGAAGCAATTGGCTCGAGAAAAACTCAGCTTCTACTAGAGCCCAAAAGCGCCTTTGTTCCACTTGCGAAACCGAGTTAGCAAGGAGGCGCGTTTGCACCTCCTGAAACTTTGCATCGACTGCGGACCTATCCTTACTGTTATATGCCCTTCTGAGTTCGGCACCGGCGAGTTTTGCGTATTCATCGACCGTCATTTCTTACCCCGCTCGTAGTGTCTCAGTTTGAGAACCAGGGTCTGATCCACCCTCGATAAACAAGATATACGCCTAGCAACATGACGATCCAAGAGACGAGGGTCCCGATACTCCCTTGGAATATTGGGGGCCGCTTGTGTTCGGGCTGGAACGTGCCCGACCACCCAAAGATTCCAAGTCCGACAAAGCCCAAAATGAAGCTTCCCATCACTGCATTGGCTTTCTGTGAGGCCCGCGCACTTTGGGAGCCGGGGACAGGTTGTCAAGTCGCGACCACATCAACTAGCTAACCGGCGTTGCTCTCCAAGTTGCAGAAAAAGTATGCATCACAAAATATTCATCAACACTTTGTGAACGTTAAAACAACTTCTTTTCGCATACGCCCGCTAAGTGCCCCGGAATCCGGTGTCGGCAAATACCGGCTGCCTCTAGGCAAATCTCGCTCAATTTTTTGTGCTTCACCTAATCCCAGCAGTTCCCCCGCCTTCGCGAGCGCCTCTGAATTTTTAATGAAGACACCCTTCAGACACGAGTTTCCCATGACAAATGTCGCGGTGCAGTGAGGTTTCAGGACACGGGCAACTTCGCTCATCATTTGGTAAATATCAATCACATAGCGCTCAATCATACTATGATGTCGGTTTTGTAGTGACTCAAGCTCGCCCATGGCAAGTTTCATTGCATCGAAATCGGCACCTTCAAACGGACGATCCGGCCGGCGCTCACATCCAATGCTGTCAGAACGAGTCTTGCTCAATTCTTGATAGCGATGTCCTAGCCAGATCAGCGACATGCGGTGCCCCCGCATATAATCGATGGCATTGAGATAGGGTGGTGAAGTCAGCACCGCATCGATACTTTCATCGGCAAGAATGGACAAATCACGAGCGTCACCGCGCCTGATAGTAGCGCTGCCGTGCTTGGGTATACTGCTAATGCGCTTCCGGACCGTTCGTAGCGATTTCTCAAATCCAGCGAGCACGTCGTAATCAGACTCAATTGCCACTCGGTGCGGGCGACTGTGTGAGGTATCCTGAGCAAGCGATGCTGCCGATTTCTTGGTGACAATGATCCTGCTTAAAGCGATCCTGAAAGCATCAGCCACCTCGGCAGGAATATCAATTGAGTCGCTATTGAAGAGTAAATAGGCAATTTTGCGCAAATCATTTCGCTGCCTCTCACCAAACCAGAAATTGACGTAGCGCTCAGCCTGAGCGTCGCCGTCGATCCAGCTTAAGTCGATCGAGTCACTCTTGATTGCGCGAACAGCTGCTAGAAACTTATCTGTAAAATCTGCTAGTACTCGATCGTCTATGGAAGTCGTTCCGACCTTGCTTATCAAGACTGCCAAAGGGTCGAGATCAAAGCCAAGTGCAGTCAAGCGTCGGTCTTTCGCTACGCGAGCGACAGTGCCTGAGCCGGTCATAGGATCAAGGATGACGCCAGATTCCATGCGCTCAAGCGACTTCAACGCAAGCTCCGGTGCCATGCGGGCCGGGAAGGGATGGATTGTAGGTGTCATTTAGGCCCGCAAATCTTCAAATATGGTAGCTAGGCCTCGGCGCTTTGGCCGGGACAATTTACCCCCGGTGCCATTAACGCGATACATGGTGTTCCGATCCCGGTCTACCCTGACAAATTTCGTCGTTTCTGCATCGACTGGGTTTATGGCCAGAAAATCATCCCAATCGAGCACCAAAACACCGTCTAGCCCGCAAACGTGAAGCAACCAAACTTTTCGACAGCACACAGCTAAACGATTAATCTCCCCCGAATGCTCT
>JBDSSP010000205.1:0-5815 GCA_039928735.1 Novosphingobium sp.
TTGACGCCTTCCTTGATCGCCTTCGGCGCGGCTTCGACCAGCGCCTTGGCTTCGGTCAGGCCGAGCTGCGTGATCGCGCGCACTTCCTTGATGACGGCGATCTTGTTGCCGCCGTCGCCGGTCAGGATGACGTCGAATTCGGTCTGCTCTTCAGCGGCTTCGGCAGCAGCGGCAGGGGCAGCGGCAACCGCAACAGCAGCAGCGGCGGAAACGCCCCACGCTTCTTCAAGGGCCTTGGCAAGGTCAGCCGCTTCAAGGACGGTCAGCTTCGAAAGTTCTTCTACCAGTTTGGCGATGTCAGCCATGATGTTTCACTCCATTAGATTTGGGTTTGCCGGAGAATCCCGGCGAAATGTCGATCAGTCTTATGCGGCTTCTTTCGCGGCATAGGCGCCAAAGACGCGCGCCAGCTTGGCCGCCGGAGCGGTTGCGAGCTGGGCGAGCTTGGTCGCCGGTGCCTGAACGAGGCCAACAAGCCTCGCGCGCAATTCGTCGAGCGACGGCATCGAGGCGAGCGCCTTGATCCCATCCGCGTTCAGAATCACAGAACCCATCGCGCCGCCGACCACTTCCAACTTGTCGTTGGTCTTGGCGAATTCGACCACGGTCTTGGCCGCAGCAACCGGATCGACCGAAGTCCCCAGCGCCACAGGACCGGTGAGCATGTCGCCGATCCCTGCATAGTCCGTGTTCGCGATGGCAAGCTTGGCAAGACTATTCTTGGAAACCTTGAACGACGCACCGCCTTCGCGCATTTTCACTCGCAGGTTCGTGGACTGGGCCACGGTCATGCCGAGGTTGCGGGTGATCACCACCACGCCGGCCTCGTTGAAAGTTGCGTTAAGCTCTGCGACCGCATTGGCTTTCTGCGAACGATCCATGCTTACTCCTTCTCTAGTGGCCGCATGGACAAGCCATGCGGTGGCACTTATGATCGCATGGGAAAACCCACGCGATCGGCTACGTCTGTCCGCGCCCGCAAAAGCGGAGGCGGGCGAGTCCATTGATGGGGAAGGAGCAGCTGTCCCAAATCCATGGGATGGCCAATGACGCCGCGCTCGCCATGGAGCGTGGGCCGAAAAATCTCTTTTCCCCGTCTAGGCCGGAAATTAAGCGCATCCAGATGATGCGCACCGACTGTCTCGGACGGATGAACGGCAGGCCCCCATGAAAAACAGGCGCCCGCAGTTCAGGCGCGGCCTTTGGCGGAATGGCGCGGCAAAGTCAAGCTGGCCGCGCTGCCGGAGGTAATCGTGACGAGCTTAGAGCAATATGTGCTTAATGTGCTCCTGGTTCTTCACGTTCTGCCCAGCCTGAGCCTCTCGAAGGCACTCGTGCCAAGGCAAACTCATCGTTGCAGGCCTGTGCTTCGACAAGCTCACCATGAGCGGGCCTGATTCAGATGTTCAGCATCATGTTCTCAGCTGGCGACATCGACCACTTCGCCGGAATCATCGACCGGCGGACGTGGGCGACGGACGCGGCGGCGCGGCGCAGCAACGTCAGCCTGTTCGGCACCAGCAGCAGCTTCACGGCCAGTATCGGCGTCGTCACTAGGGCTTTCGTCGCGCGTGACCGAGATGGGCGGGGGCAGGATGGAGGGATCAAACCTCGGTCCGTTGCCGCTTTCAAAACCATCGGAGTTGTCCTGCGCCGGCTGCGGCGCACGCGGGGTGCGATCTTCGCGGCGAGGGCGCAGGCCGCGCGGAGGACGGGCTTCGCGGACAAACGGGTTCTCGGGCGGTTCGAAAGCAGTCACAGTTTCATCTGCCGAAGCGACGCTCTCATCGGCGTCGGCTGTGCTCTCGGCCTGTTGCTCAGCCGGGCGGTTGTCGCGCTGACGATTGCCACGTGGACGATCTTCGCGGGGGCGCTCTTCACGGGGCCGCTCTTCGCGCGGTCTTTCTTCTCGTTCTGAGCGATTGTAGCTCTGGCGCTCATAGGGCTGATATTCGCTCTCGCTGCTGCCATATTCGCCGCTGTCATCATTCTCTTCGCGCTCGCCTTCAGCGCCTTCCTGCCAGCGCTCGCCGCTCGGACGCGGAGCACGTTGCTCATCCTGGCGCTGGCGCTGATCGGCAATGACCCGGAAATAGTGATCGGCATATTGCAGGAAGAACTCTTCCTGCACCCGGTCACCATTGAGGTGGGCATCGTGCGCCAACTTGCGGTATTTCTCCAGCATCTGCGGCGCATTGCCGCGGGCGCGGCTGTCAATCCGGTTGAGTTGCTGGCCACCGCCGCCTTGCTGGCGGTTGTTGTTGTTGTTGGTGCCGCGACCGCGCCTGCGATTGTTGTTATTATTGCCGCGATTGTTGTTCATGTTGTTATTCATATTCAAGGGAAGGTTTCCTTAGACCCCTGACCGTCGCCCGCCCTGAGGTCGGCTGACATGTCGTATTAAGCTCCGCCACGGTCCGCCCGATCGGGCCGTGATCCAGGCATTGTCCCGACGTTTGCAGCGAGGGAATGGCCATTCTGCCATGCCCGATTGCAAATGCTGGAGTTGGGCTGGGCCGATGGGAAGCGTGCATCCATCGACTGGCCTGAAGTGCAAATAGGCAGTGTCGCTCACAATGCCAAGCGATATTTCAGGCCCTGTGGACAAGTTCGAGCACGCGGGGGCGCTGGGCCATGTCGCGATGGAGGCGCGGGGTCAGGCCAGCGTCCCGCGCGATGACGCTGACGGGCGCAGCCAATGCGACACCTATCTCGACCAATGCGACGCCTGCGGGGGCCAGCAAGGCCGGAATTTGTGGAATGAGCACGCGATAGGCGTTGAGTCCGTCCGGACCGGCAAACAATGCGCCCGCCGGCTCATGCCTGCGAACCGAAGCCTCAACATCGGCACAGTCTTCGACATAGGGCGGATTGGCGAGTATCAGATCGAACGGTCCGCCAAGATCGCGCGACCAGCCTGCCTCATCCCAATCCGCACGCAGCATATGGGCACGGGTGCTCAGGCCCAGCCGGGCGGCATTGGCGGCGGCAACTTCCAGTGCAGCAAGCGAGCGATCGACGCCCACACCTCGCGCCTCGGGAAGCTGCGAAAGAACCGCCAGCAGCAGCGCACCCGAGCCCGTACCGCAATCGAGCACATTCGCGGCATCGGGCCGGGCCTTGAGCGCAGCCTCGACCAGCACTTCGCTGTCACCGCGCGGGATCAGCACGTCGGGGGTGACCAGCAGGTCAAGCCCGAAGAACGGCTGGCTGCCGAGGATATAGGCGACGGGCTCGTGGGTGAGGCGGCGGGCGAGCAATGCCGCGAATTGGGCCGGGGCGGGGGCAGCCATGTGGCGCAGGATCAGTTCGGAGCGAGTGACGCCCAGCGCATGCGCCATCAGCAATTCCGCATCGAGCCGCGCGGTGTCACTGGTCCTGGCAAGTGCACTTGCTGCGTCGCGAAGCGTCTCGGCTATGGTCATAGGCCGTGCGTGTGCTTCGACAAGCTCAGCATGAGCGGGGTTTTGCTATGATTCCATTCCCCGCCCCGCTCAGCCTGAGCCTGTCGAAGGCTACGAGCTGACATAGGTCCCGTCACTCCCCAAGCGCCGCCAGCCGCTTGGCCTGGTCCTCGGCGATCAATGCATCGATCAGTTCGGCCAGCCCCGGTCCTTCGAGCACTTCCGGCAGCCGGTGGAGTGTCAGGTTGATGCGGTGATCGGTGACGCGGCCTTGCGGGAAATTGTAGGTGCGAATGCGCTCGCTGCGATCGCCCGAGCCCACCATCGCCTTGCGCGCCTCAGCCTCGGCGCCCTGCGATTCGGCGCGGCGCAGGTCATAAAGCCGCGTGCGCAGCACCTGCATCGCCTTGGCCTTGTTCTTGTGCTGGCTGCGCTGGTCCTGCTGGATCACGACCAGGCCGGTGGGCAGATGGGTGAGCCGCACGGCGCTATCGGTGGTGTTGACGTGCTGGCCGCCAGCGCCCGAAGCGCGATAGATATCGATCTTCACGTCGGCATCGTCGATCTGGACGTCGACTTCGTCGGGCTCGGGCAGCACCGCGACAGTGGCGGCGCTGGTGTGGATGCGGCCTCCCGATTCGGTCACTGGCACGCGCTGCACGCGGTGGACCCCGCTTTCGTATTTCAATTTGGCGAAGACACCGTTGCCCTGGATGTTGGCGACGACTTCCTTGAAGCCGCCGATGTCCGAGACATTGGCGCTGATCAGCTCGATCCGCCAGCCCTGCTCGGCGGCATAGCGTTCGTACATGCGGTAAAGATCGGCGGCGAACAGCGCCGCTTCATCGCCCCCGGTGCCGCCGCGGATTTCGAGCATCGCGGGGCGGCTGTCGGCGCTGTCGCGGGGCAGCATGGTGACAGCGAGGCGGTGTTCGGCTTCGGGGAGGGCGCTCTTGAGGTGGGCGATCTCTTCCTCAGCCATCGCGCGCATTTCGGGGTCGGGGTCGGCGATGGCGGTGAGGCTGGCGAGCTCGCGGCGCAGGCTGGCGACCTCTGCGGCTGCCTTGGCGACGGGCTCGAGCTCGGCATAGTCACGCGAGGCGGCGACGAAGCCCGGTCCTTCAAGCGTGCCCGAGGCAAGGCGGGCTTCGAGTTCGGCGAAGCGGGATGCGATCTGGGCGAGGCGGGTTTCGGAGATGGTCACGTCTTGCCCCCATCCCCTGCGGGGAGGGGTTGGGGGTGGGAGAGCGAGGCGAATGCCGAGCGTCCACGCCAGCGTGGTACACCCCCACCCAGCCTCCCCCTCAAGGGGGAGGGGATAGAAGGGAAAATATGTATGGCGCTGGAGCAGGTCACGGCTGGCTAGAAATTGAATCAAAGACAGCTTGAATTTCATCCGTCGCAACTTTGCCCGTCAAAGATTTTGCAGTCGCCAATGAATGCCCGTCTTGAAAATCGAGTGAGAAAAGAAAATCCGGATTGAGCTTACGGGCACGGTCAAACCGCTTGCGTGGGCTGCCCGTCACGACGCCTTCAGCTCTAATGCCCGATCGCCGCAAACGGTTGACAGCATTCAGCGCATCCGTTTCTCGCTCGACACTCTCGGCTATAACGACGACCTCTGGACCTGAAGCTTCGACCTCCCCCACCAACATCGCCAACCGCTCAATCCCAGCCGCCCAGCCAACCGCAGGCGTATGCGGCCCGCCCAAAGTCTCGATCAGCCCATCATACCTGCCGCCGCCCAGCACAGTCCCCTGCGCGCCAAGCCGGTCGGTCACAAATTCAAACGCCGTATGCCGGTAATAATCCAGCCCGCGCACCAATGCTGGAGCCCGCGTCCATTCCACTCCCGCCGCATTCAACCCGGAAGTCACGCGCCCGAAAAACTCCTGCGCCTCGCCGCTCAGAAAGTCGTCTATCTTCGGTGCATCGCCCAGAAACGCCTTGTCGCGCGGGTCTTTGCTATCCAGAATCCGCAGCGGGTTCTTCTCTAGCCGCTCCTGCGAATCTTCCGACAAGTCTGCCCGGTGGGCCTGAAAGTATTCGACCAGTGCCGCCCGCCACGCTTCGCGGCTGGCGCCATCGCCCAGCGTGTTGAGCATCAGGGTCACTCCGTCCGCCACGCCCAGCTCTTTCAGCAGTTGATCCGCCATCGCCAGCAGCTCGACATCGGCCTGCGGTTCGCCCGCGCCGATGATCTCGGCGTCGATCTGGTGGAACTGTCGATAGCGGCCCTTCTGCGGGCGCTCGTAGCGGAACAGCGGCCCGTGGGTGGCCAGTTTCAGCGGTGCGTGTTGTTGCCAGCCGTTGGTGAGGTAGGCCCGCGCGATCCCTGCCGTGAACTCGGGCCGCAAGGTCAGCGAATCCCCGCCGCGATCCTCGAAGCTGTACATCTCCTTGGAGACGAC
>JBDSSP010000206.1:0-34750 GCA_039928735.1 Novosphingobium sp.
AACGTGCCGTCGATCAGCTTGCTGGTCAGCACCACACCATTCTGGCCGCCGAGCGTGAAGCGGATCTTGCTGGCGGACAGATCGACCAGCACATTGGTACCTGAAGCTTCCTCAAGCAGTTTGCGCAGTTCGGCGATGCATTTGCGCGGCACGATGATGTCCGGCATTCCTTCGGCGCCATCGGGCCGCATGATCGTGAAGCGCGCGAGGCGGTGCCCATCGGTGGCGGCCGCCTTCAGTTCCTCGTCGACGACGTGGAAGAAAATGCCGTTGAGATAATAGCGGGTTTCTTCGGTCGAGATGGCAAAGCGAGTGCGGTCGATCAGCTGGGCCAGCGTGGCCACCGGCAGTTCGAAGCTGGTCGGCAGATCGCCTTCGACAATCACCGGGAAATCGTCGCGCGGCAGCGTAGGTAGTGAAAAGCGGCTGCGCCCGGCCTTAACCGTCATGCGGTTTTCGGCAACTTCGAGGCTGACCTGGCTGCCATCGGGCAGCTTGCGGGCAATATCGAACAGCAGATGCGCAGAAACCGTGGTCGCCCCGGCGCCCTCGACCGAAACTGCCGACATGCTCTCGGCAACCTGCAGATCAAGATCGGTGGCCATGATCTTGAGCGTGCCATCGCTGGCAGCCTCCAGCAGCACGTTGGAGAGAATTGGGATGGTGTTGCGCCGCTCTACGACGGATTGCACGTGGCTGAGGCACTTGAGCAGCGTTGCGCGTTCGATTGTGGCCTTCATGATCGCGTCAAATCCCCTTCGCCGCCCGGACTCGCCCCGGGTCCAGAAATCGGACTACCTTCCTTAACGCCGGGGGCGCTGGCAGCAAGCGCGAAGTGGTTGGCGGGGGTGCGAATCTGTGGGAAAACGGGTGGTTCGCAACGTTCAGCACCAATCAGGTGGGGCCTTCGACAGACCCAGGCTGAGCGGGCTTGACAGAAACTTCACAAAAACCCCGCTCATCCTGAGCTTGTCGAAGGATGTCGCGCAACGATTTCCACTATCCCAGCATCGCCATGCCGCCGTTCACATGCAGCGTCTGCCCGGTGATATAACTGGCCTCTCTGCTCGCAAGGTAGGCTACGGCAGCGCCGATGTCATCGCCCTCGCCCATCCGGCCCATCGCGATGCGGGAGTTGAGCGCTTCCTTCTGGGCATCGGGCAACTGATCGGTCATCGCGGTGCGAATGAAGCCGGGCGCGACGCAGTTAACGGTTATGCCGCGGCTGGCGAGTTCCTGGCCCAGCGACTTGGACATGGCTGTCAGCCCGCCCTTCGCGGCAGCATAGTTGACCTGTCCGGGATTGCCTGTCGCGCCGACGACCGAAGTGATCGTGATGATTCGCCCGAAGCGGGCTTTCATCATCGGCTTCGATGCGGCGCGCATCAGGCGGAAGGCGGCCTCGAGATTGACCCGGATCACCGCGTCCCACTCTTCATCCTTCATCCGCATCGCAAGGTTATCCCGGGTTATCCCGGCGTTGTTCACAAGGATATCCAGCTTCCCCAGGGTGTCGAGCGCAGCGGGGACCAGCTTTTCGACTGCCTCTGGATCCGACAGATCGCAGTTGATGGCAACGTGATCGACTTCCTGCAGATGCTGCGGGGTGTGCTCATCAAGCTGCTCGCGAAACAGGCGCAGTTTTTGGGCGTTGGACCCCGATATCGCAAGCCGCGCGCCTTGGCTGGCGAGGGCTTTGGCGATGGCCGAACCGATACCGCCCGAGGCGCCGGTGACGAGGGCTGTCATGCCGTGAAGGTCGAACATACGGTTTTCCATTCCTGACATTTAGAAAGAACAATTGTCTGCGCAAAGCCGCAAAGGTGCGATCTCTTTAAAGCTCCTTAGCCAATGCCTCGATATCCGCCATCCCCACTACGCTCGTCACATCCATGTCTTCGCCTCTATCCACGAGGGTGCGCGAGATCATCGGGCCGAGCACCTTGCCGCCCAGTTCCACGAAGCTTTCCACGTCGGCGTCGGCCATTGCCAGCACGCTCTCGCGCCAGCGAACACGGCCAGTCACCTGTTCGACCAGCAAGCGGCGCACTTCGGCAGGATCCGTGACTATTGCCGCCGTGACATTGGCGAACAGGGCAACGCGCAGGGTTCCCGGCGAGATGCGATCGAGGGCATCAGCCATGGCATCGGCGGCTGGCCGCATCAGCGGGCAGTGGAACGGGGCCGACACCGGCAGAGCCATGCCGCGCTTGATGCCGAACTCCTTGACCATGGCGATGGCGCGCTCGATGGCAGCAGTATGGCCCGAGAGGACGACCTGCCCGGGATCATTGTCATTAGCGACAGTGCAGACTTCACCTTGCGCCGCGGCCTCGGCGAGTGCGGTGGCCTTGTCGATGTCCGCGCCCAGCAGCGCGCACATCGCGCCGATGCCGACCGGGACTGCCTCCTGCATCGCAGTCCCGCGCAGTTTCAGCAGGCGAGCAGTATCCGCAAGACTGAATGCACCAGTAGCGCACAGCGCCGTATATTCGCCCAGCGAGTGCCCGGCGACAAAATCCGCCTTGTCCGCCAACGCAATGCCGCCTTCTTTCTCCAGCACCCGCAGCACGGCGATGGCATTGGCCATGATCGCTGGCTGTGCATTTGCTGTGAGAGTCAGCTGATCGTCAGGTCCGTCGCGCATCAAGGCTGAGAGCTTCTGGCCGAGCGCGTCATCCACTTCCTCAAAGACTTCGCGCGCGACAGTGCTGGCTTGCGCCAGCTCAACGCCCATGCCGACCTTCTGGCTGCCCTGCCCGGGAAAAACAAATGCACGCATTTTGGCGCCCCCTCTTTGTAGTGGCGCGCGCCCTATGACTGCTATCGATCCGTGGCAAGGCCGAAGGGCACGATCCTGTTGGCAGCATCATGGCCGATATCGGCTGGGCCGAGAAACGGAATCGAATGCCGACTACACCAGAACCGGGCGATCTCCTCCGGCTTGGCGCCAAACGGGCGGTCATTTTCCGGCACATCGCTGACCCGGCCCAGTCTGAGTCCGGCGATCCCGCCAAGATGCGCGGTGATGTGGAAGAACAAGCGGTCGACAGCGTAAAGGTGCTCGCTGACTTCCTCGACCATCACGACATGCCCGGCCAGCCCTGGCATCAACGGTGTGCCGCAGAGCATGGCGAGCGTCATCAGGTTAAAGGCAACCGTGGGATGGTGATCGAGCGAGGGTTCGACCCCGCTGACATCGCCTGAAAGCCAAGCCAGAGTGCGGCGGATTGCCGCTACGCCATTATCGCGGCGGATGTCGTTCGGCATAGGCGCGTGGACCGGGTGGCCGATGTTCGCGCGATAGAGCGCAGCCAGCAGGTAGCCCGCATCGGAATAGCCAAGGAATTGCTTGCCCCACGCTGCATGATCGAAGCTAGAGATAGCCGTCTCGGCAATCCTGTTCGCGCCGTAGCCGCCCCTCGCGAACCAGACGACGTCGATGCGCGGATCGTTGGCGCATTCTATCAATGCTGCGAGGCGCAGTTCGTCCGCTCCCGCAAAATGGCCGTCCGACTGGAAGCATTGCGGATGGAAGTGAAGCTCGACCCGGGGGAACTCAGCTTCGGCCAGTGCAGAAACGCGATGCGCGTCTTCGCGAGTAATGGGCGTGGAAGGGGCGCAGATGGCGACGCGAGAGATTGGCCGGGTCATGACCTTGCTGTAACCGGCTTGTCATTGGCGCGAAAGCCGATACCGCAGCGACAATGACCGATAGCGCTTCACTCACTTCGCACCCGTGGTTCTTCTGCGGGATCGGCGGTTCCGGCATGTTGCCGCTGGCGTTGATCCTGCGCGGCCAGGGGGCCGAGGTCGCGGGCTCGGACCGCAGCCGTGATCAGGGGCGGACCCCGGAGAAGTTCGCGTGGCTGGAGTCGCTTGGCTTCAGGCTTTTCCCGCAGGATGGGAGCGGGATCAGCTCAGCTCAGCAGACGCTTGTCGCCTCGGCGGCGGTTGAGGATACCGTGCCCGAAATGGTGCGGGCAAAGGAACTCGGCTGTCCCCGAATGAGCCGAGCGGAATTGCTGGCGACGCTGTTCAACGCCGCACCTTGCGGAATCGCCATCGGTGGCACCAGCGGCAAGTCCACCGTGACCGGAATGGCCGGTTGGATCATGACCGCGGCGTGCCGCGATCCGACGATCATGAACGGCGCGGTGATGAAGAATTTCGTGTCCCCCGACGCGCCTTTCGCCTCGGCCAGGGTCGGACAGGGCGGTTATTTCGTGTCGGAAGTCGACGAAAGCGACGGTTCCATCGCACTATATCGCCCCAGGGTCGCGGTGCTCGGCAATATCAGTTTGGATCACAAGAGCCTTGAGGAACTACGCGAACTGTTCGGCGCTTTTCTGGCGTGCGCAGAGGTGGCAGCGATCAATCTCGACGATGCGGAAACCGCCGCCCTGGCTACTCGCGCCAAGGCGATGGTCACTTTTGGAATCGTCATCGCTGAGGCGATGATCGGCGTAAAGCCAGGCAGCATTGTCGAAGGTCCGACCTCGTTAACCGCAACAATCCTCGACCGGCGCGATGGCAGCGCGCATGCCTTGGCGCTCCAGGTGCCCGGCCGCCACAACCTCGCCAATGCTCTGGCTGCAATTGCCGGTTGCAATGCGGCTGGTGTGCCAGTGGGCGAAGCAGTCGCGGCACTTGCTACATTCGCCGGCCTCGCCCGCCGCTTCGATGTCGTCGGCACTTCGCCATCGGGCGTGTCGGTGATCGACGATTTCGGCCACAACCCGGACAAGGTCTCCGCCACGCTTGCCACGCTGAAGGCGCATTCCGGCCGGGTGATCGCCTTCTTCCAGCCGCACGGCTATGGTCCCTTGCGCCAGATGGGTGCGGAATTGGCCGATGTGATGGCGCGGATGCTGGGGCCGGAGGACATTACGATCCTGTGCGATCCGGTCTATTTCGGCGGCACGGTCGATCGCTCGGTCGGCAGCGACCGAATCGTCGCCCTGATCGCGGCGGGGGGCGGAAAAGCCGAGCACATTCCGGCGCGAGAGGACTGCGCCGCCCGAATCGCCGCAATCGCCCGCCCCGGCGACCGCGTGGTGATCATGGGGGCGCGCGACGATACGTTGACTGCATTTGCAAAGGAATTGCTGGCAAAGCTACCCTGAGTTGTGCTGAACTCTCTTAAAGACAAAAACGGGAGAACAACATGCGACTGAAACTTGGCATCGCACGGATAGTGGCGCTGGCATTGGCAACCAGTGCCCCGTCGCTTTACGCAGCGGACAAACCGACCGGGCCCACATTCGGCGCCGATGGAACAGTCCACGTCCCCGCCTTCGATTTTCCCGCTTCCGAGCTCTCCAGCCCCGAGGCCCGCGCGGCTAATCTCAAATGACCCTGGCCAAACCTGCATTCGCCGAGGACGGAACCGTCAGTGTGCCGGCATTCAAACTGCCGCCCTCGTCTTTCTCGAGTCCCGAAGCTCAGGCGGCGCAGGCTAGGCGAGCGCTGGTACCGGGCGGCGCGCCGCCCATTGATATGCCTATTGAAGCGATCCGGCAGGGATTGGAGCAGATGCTCGCGCCGCAAGTCGAAGCCATGCGCAAGGTCTATCCAGTCAACATCACCGAGGATGAGATCGCGGGCATTCCGGTCCGGGTGATCACCCCGGCCGCGCGGACGGAACTGCCCGGCAAGATCTTGCTCAACCTGCATGGCGGCGCTTTCACAATGTGCGCAGATGCCTGCGCGCTGCTCGAATCGGTGCCAATTGCTGCGCTTGGTGGTTACCGGATCGTCACGGTCGATTACCGAATGGCGCCCGAAGCGCAGCACCCGGCCGCACTTGAGGATATCGAGGCTGTATACCGCAAGTTGCTGGAGACCTATGCCCCCCAAAGCATGGCGATCTATGGTTGTTCGGCGGGCGGCGCGCTGACCGCGCAGATGGCCGTCTGGCTGCCCATGCGCGGCCTACCCCAACCGGCCGCCGTCGGCATTTTCGGCGCGGGTGGCGTGCGCTTCATGCATGGTGACTCCGCCTATATCGCCGGTTACGTCGACGGTTCTTTTCCGCCCCCGCCACTCCCCGGCGAGAGCGCCAGCGACATGACGCGTGGCTATTTCCATGGCTTCGACATGGATGACCCGGTGATCTCGCCGGCACTGCATCCCGAGGTTATCGCCAAATTCCCGCCGACGCTGCTGATAACTGGCACGCGGGCGATGGACATGACCCCGGCGATCATCACCAATTCAGCGCTGCTCAAGGCTGGGGTCAGTTCGACCCTGATTGTTGGCGAGGCAATGGGGCATTGCTTTATCTATGCGCCGGAAATCCCGGAATCACTCGACGCACATCAGGCGATCGTTGATTTCTTCGGCAAGCATGTGAAGTAAATCGGGCACAAACGAGGAGCAGGGATATGGCGGTTGAAACCATTTTGTATTGGCTGATCGGGCTTGGCCTGTTGATCATGGTCGGCGGGTTGATCGTTATGCGGATGCAGAAGAAGGATTGAGGGGCCGGAATCCGCCGTCCCCTGATTTGCGCGGAAGCCGTCGAATTTAAACGGCCATCTCCGGAACCGGCTCGCCTGCCGCATCGAGCAAACCCTGCTCCACCGCCCTGAGCCGCGCCTCGGAAGTAATTTTGTCGCCAAGCAGATCGGTTACATAGAAAGTATCGACCGCGCGTTCACCGTAGGTGGCGATGTGGGCGGAGTGGACGATGGTCTGCGCTTCAAAAAGCCCGCGTGCGAGGCGGTTGAGCAGGGCCGGACGGTCGCGGGCGCTGACTTCGATGACGGTGAAGCGGTTCGAGGCCTGGTTGTCGAATTCGACGCGTGGCCGGACTTCGAAGGCATTGGCCCGGGGCCGCGACAGCGGCCGGGCGGCGAGCTGGGGCACAAGTTTGACCCGGTTGGCCAACGCATCGTCGATGGTCCTGCGCAACCGAGCGAGCTGGCTGGCCTCCATGAACGGCCGCCCCAGCGGGTCCTGCACCAGGAAATTATCGACAGCCATACCGTTCTTTGCGGTGTGAATCCGCGCGTCGATGATATTGCCACCGGCGAGGTGAATGCCACCTGCAATCCGATAGAACAGGCCAGGATGATCCGAGGCAATCACGGTCACCAGCGTGGCACCGCGCGCCGGATAGTATTCGGTGGCGATATCGAGTGGCGGGGCGTCGCCGTCGGCGAGCTGCTTGAGATTGAGCGCGATGATGTCATCTGGTTCGGCAATCCAGTAGGCATCGCCCATTTGCTTGCCCAGCTCGGTAACCAGAATGCTGTCCTTGCCCAACTTGACCGAGACCGCGGCCTTCTTTGCAGCTATCCGCTCCTCGCGGCCATGGCGGACATGGCCAAGCCGGATGCGCTGTTCAGCGGCGTCATAAAGCTCGTGGATAAGCTGGCGTTTCCAGCTGTTCCACACGCCCGGTCCCACCGCGCGGATATCAACGATGGTCAGCAGGGTCAGCTGGCGCAGCCGTTCGAGCGATTCGACCACTGCGATGAAATCCCCGATAGTCTTCCAGTCAGCCAGATCGCGCTTCATCGCCGTATCGCTGAGCAGCAGATGATGGCGCACCAGCCAGGAAACCAGTTCGGTCTCGTCGTCGCTAAGCCCTAGCCGCGGGCATAGCTTCAGCGCGATTTCCGCACCCAGCACCGAGTGATCGCCGCCGCGTCCCTTGGCGATATCGTGGAGCAGCACCGAGACATAGAGCGCAGGCCGCGACTGGATTTCATGAATGATCACATTGGCCAGCGGATGATCGACCTTCAACTCGCCCTTTTCGATCTTTGCGAGCAGTCCGATGGCGCGGATAGTGTGTTCGTCGACCGTGTAGTGGTGATACATGTCGAACTGCATCTGTGCGTTGACCCGACCAAAATCGGGCACGAAGCGACCGAACACCCCGGCTTCGTTGAGCCAGCGCAGCGCCGCTTCGGGATCGTTGCGGCTGGTCAGAAGCTGCATGAACAGCGCATTGGCGCGGGGATCCTTGCGGACACCTGCGTCGATAAGCCGCGCGTCCCGGGCGATCAGGCGCATCGCATCGGGATGGATCTCGACATGTTCGGCATCGGCGACGACGAAGATCTCCAGCAGTCTGACCGGATCGGCTAAGAACCAGTCGTCACTGGTTACGCACACTCGGTCGTCGGCGATGCGATAGCCTTTGACCTGGCGCGATTTTGAGCGAAATTTCGACAGCAGACCGCGCCGCTTGCCCTTGGCGAATTGCTCGTCGAGCTGCGACAGGAATACCCCTGTGAGCGAACCGACGACTTTGGCCTGCAGGAAGAAATACTGCATAAATCGCTCGACCCCGCTCTTGCCGGGCCGGTCTTTGTAATTCATCCGCGCGGCGACTTCACGCTGCACGTCGAAGGTCAACCGGTCCTCGGCGCGGCCAGTCAGGGTGTGGAGGTGGCAGCGCACCGCCCAGAAGAAGTTCTCGGCCTTGCGGAACGCGCGGTATTCGCTCTGGGTGAGGAGGCCGGCCTCGACCAGATCGCTGGCCCGGCGCACCTTGTGGATATACTTGCCGATCCAGTAGAGCGTGTGCAGATCTCGCAGGCCGCCTTTGCCTTCCTTGATATTGGGCTCGACGACATAGCGGCTGTCGCCCAGCCGCTTGTGGCGCTCATTGCGCTCGGCGAGCTTTTCGGCGACGAATTGCTGCTCGGTGCCCTTGACCACTTCGGCCCAGAAGCGCCGCTGCGCCTCGTCATATAGCTCTTGATCGCCCCAGACATAGCGGCCTTCGAGCATCGCGGTTCGGATCGTCAGGTCGCTGCGGCCCATCCGCACCATATCATCAAGCGAGCGGCTCGAATGGCCGACCTTGAGGCCGAGGTCCCACAGGAAATAGAGCGTCGCCTCAATCACCTGCTCGCACCAGGCGGTCTGCTTGGATGGGGTGAGGAAGGCAACATCGACGTCCGAATGCGGGGCCATTTCGCCGCGGCCATAACCGCCAACCGCCATGATCGTCAGCCGCTCGCCCGAGCTGCGGTTGCTGGCACGATAGACATCGCCGATTACATGATCGTGGATGATGCGCATCAGCTGATCGACCAGGAACGACTGTGCTTCGGCGCAATCGTTGCCTGCTGTCGGCTTGGCGAGCAGGCGGCGCGCGATTTCCTCGCGGCCCTGCTCCAGTGCGCCGCGCAGCAGTTCGACGACCTTTGGCCGCGCCGCCGGGCCGCCGTTCTCGCCGGCAGCCTCGGCAATCGCCTCGACCAGCGCGCGACGATCGATGATGGCACGCTGGTTGGGGATTCGGATTATGGTCATGGACTGTCTGTAACCCCGCTTGTCTGATCGGCATAGCGCGCCTTTAACGCGCGCTTATCGACCTTCTCGGTCCCAAGCCGGGGCAAGGGCTCGCTTTCGTGCCAGATCTTTTCGGGGACCTTGAACGGCGCGATCTGGGCGGCGACGAAAGCGCGGAGCTCTTCGAGGTCAATCGCGTGATCGGGCTTGGCAAAGACAACCGCCACCGGAACTTCGCCATAACGCGCGTGCGCCAGGCCAAACACGCAGGCTTCGGCGACGCCAGGATGGGCATAAAGTGCCTGTTCGACCTCAATGCACGAGATATTTTCGCCGCCGCGGATGATGATGTCCTTCTTGCGGTCGACGATGAACAGATAGCCGTCCTCGTCAGTGTAGCCGAGATCGCCAGACAGGAAGAATCCGTCTTCGCGCACCGCAGCGGCGGTCGCTTCCGGGTTGTTCCAATAGCCGCCGAAATTGGCAATGGAACGGAAGGCGATCTCGCCGGTAACGCCGGGAGGCAAGGCTCTGCCATGATCGTCCAGGATCGCTAGCTCCACTATGGGCCGGCTGACCGGGCCGGTACTGCTGGGTTTGGCAATGTAGTTTTCGTTGAAATTCGCGCAGCCCAACGCGTTAGTTTCGGTCAGGCCATAGCCGAGTAACGGGAAAGCATGCGGCAAGTTTTCGCGGATTTGCGTCACATGCTCGACCGGCCGGGGCGCGCCGCCAGCGGCGAACGACACGCAGGACGTAAGATCGAAGTTGCCGCACTCGGGATGAGTGGCGATTTCATAGCTCATCAGCGGCACGCCCACGAAATAGGTCACATGTTCCTGTTCGATCAGCCGCATCGCCTCGCACGCATCCCATTTGGGCATCAGCACAAGCGTGCGGCCGATCAGGAAACTCTGCAGGAACAGCGGAACTTCCGCAGTGATATGGAACAGCGGGATCGCAACCAGCGCTACCGGCTGGATGGTCGGTGCCTCGCCTTTGGCGGTCAGCCACGACAGCACCATAAGGCTCTGCGCCGCATAGCTCATCGCCGCCTGGACGACGCTGCGTTGACCGGACCAGGCACCCTTGCAGGCCCCGGTTGAGCCGGATGTGAACAGGATGGTGGCAAGATCATCGCCCGCCGGTTCGGGCAATGCGGTCTGGTCGCCGGCGTTGGCCAACACTTTTTTCAACCCGGCCTCGGGATCGCCGTGTTCGAACACTAAAACCTGCGCGTCGCAGTTTTGCCCGGCGAGCCTGCCTGCCCGCTGTTCATCGGCAAGCACCAGCTTGCAGCCGGTCAGGGCGATGCCTTCGGCCAGTTCGCGGCCGGTCCACCAGCCGTTAAGCAATGCCACGCAACCGCCTGCCATCAGCGTCGCCATGTAAAGAATAATCCAGTTCGCAGAATTGCGCGCGGCGATGCCAATCCGGTCGCCGGGGGCAATGCCGTGGCGCGCGATTAGCCCTGCTGCGGCACGGGCAGCGAGCGCATGAGTCTCGGCAAAGCTGAGGCGCACTGGGCCATCGACGAGGAACGTTGCCGCCCCATGCTGGGCGCAGGTCGCAGCGAACATCGCAGGCAGGCTGGGCGGCGCGAGCTTGAAGGCAGGGTAAGCGATGCCGCCGCGCACCACCTGCTCACATTCAAGCGGACCGCCGGGCGCAGTGAGCTCGTCCATAATCGCGCCGAACTGTCTGTCGATCTCGCTCGCCATAATCTGCGCACCTTCCCCGCCAGTTGCCTCTGGCAACATTTCCCCCGCTATCCCTGAACACGCGCCAGTTGCCGGATGACATTCTTCACATGCTTGCGCCAGAAGGGAAGCCTGTTAGGGCTCGTCTGCTGGCGAACGTTGCTGCTACGATAGGGGATTGGGATTTTGCTGTCACTATTGGCAACGGCCGGTGAACCGCTTTACTGGGTCGACTTCGGACTTACCCGCGGCATCGATCTCGGCTTCTTCACCTTGCGCTGGTATAGCCTGGCCTACCTGACGGGGATCATGCTCGGCTACTGGCTGATGCTGCGGATGATCCGCAGCGCTGGCGCGCCCTTGGCGCAGCGCCATGCCGACGATCTGTTTTTCTATTGTACGCTGGGCATCATCCTTGGCGGGCGGCTGGGCTATGCCACCTTTTACGATCATGATCTGTGGACGCACCCGGCCGAGTTGCTCAAGCTGTGGAACGGCGGCATGAGTTTCCATGGCGGGCTGGCGGGCACCGTGCTGGCGATTGCCTGGGTGGCGCAGCGCAATCAGCTGAGCTTCCTGCGGGTCTGCGACTATATCTCGGTTGTGGTGCCCTTCGGCATGCTGTTCGGTCGGCTGGCCAATTTCGTCAACGGCGAGCTGTGGGGCCGGGTCGCGGGCGAAGGGGTGCGCTGGGCGATGGTCTTCCCGGATGCTGGTGCGCTGCCGCGCCACCCAAGCCAGCTCTATGAAGCGGCGCTGGAAGGGGCCTTGATGGCAGCAATCATGCTGACCATGTTCTGGAAAACCCGCGCGCGCTTTCGTCCCGGCCTGCTGGTCGGGGTGTTTGCTGCCGGAATCGGCGCGGCGCGCTTCATTGTCGAATTCTTCCGCGAACCCGACGCCCAGCTCAGCGAATTTGCCCTTCGCACCGGCCTGTCGATGGGCCAATGGCTGACCCTGCCGCTCATCGCGCTCGGCCTGTTCTTTGTGGTCCGCGCACTGAGCAAACCGCCGCTTGGCGCCGCTCCACTGCCCGAATGAGTGAAGCACTGCCGCCGGCCGAACCGCTTTCGGCGATATTCGCCCGATTGATCGCCAATACCGGCCCGATCAGCCTGATGCACTACATGGGCGAATCCAATATTCGCTATTACGCGTCCCGAGATCCGCTGGGCGCGGCGGGCGATTTCATCACCGCGCCGGAAATCAGCCAGATGTTCGGCGAGCTGATCGGGCTGTGGCTGGCCGACATCTGGATCCGTGCCGGTCGCGAAGAACCGGTGCACTACGTCGAGCTTGGCCCTGGACGCGGGACCCTAGCACGCGACGCGCTGAACGCTGCCAAGCGTTATGGAATGACGCCAAAAGTGCATTTTGTCGAGGGCTCGACCGAGCTGCGCGACGTGCAGCTGGCCGCTGTGCCTTCGGCGCACTTCCATCACGATCTCTCGTCAATTCCGATGTATGGCCCGGTGCTGTTCGTCGGCAATGAATTCCTCGACGCACTGCCGGTGCGCCAGCTGGTCCGCACGCCCGACGGCTGGCGTGAGCGGATGGTGACGCACCAGGGCGGAAAGTTCATGCCGGTCGCAGGCCTCCAACCGATGGATGCCGCCGTGCCCGAAGCGCGGCGGAGGGCGCCGGAAGGCACTATCATCGAGACTTGCCCCGGCGCAGCAGCGACGGTATTCGAGATCGCCGGACGGTTGCTCGAACAGGGCGGCGCAGCGCTGTTGATTGACTATGGCCACGACGAATTGCGCGATGGCTCGACCTTGCAGGCTGTGCGCGAGCACCGCATGGTCGATCCCTTCGCCATGCCGGGCGAGGCGGACCTGACTGCGCATGTCGATTTCGCAACCCTGGCGACCATCGCCAGTTCGCGCGGGGTCAAATGGCTGGGCACGGTGGCGCAGGGGCGATGGCTACGCGAGCTCGGCATCGAGACCCGCGCCGAAAGTCTGGCCGCCTTTGCCCCGGAACACGGCCCGGCGATCCATGCCGCCAAGGAACGGCTGATCGGCGAAGGCCAGATGGGTCTGCTGTTCAAGGTCATGGGCCTTGCTGCACCCGGCTGGCCCGACGGGGCTGGTTTCTAGAACTTGCCGAGCCAGCGTCCGCCTTCGTTGCTGTCACGCGAGGTCAAAGGTCTGATGCTGTGGCTGTTTCGCAGGCGCGGCTGGCGGCTGGAAGGAGAGGCACCAGCCAGCCCGCGCTTTGTCATTATCGGTGCGCCGCATACTTCGAACTGGGATTTCGTCTTTTTTCTCGGCGCGACACATGCATTCGGCCTCGAACCGAGTTTCATGGGCAAAGCCAGCCTGTTTCGCTGGCCGCTACGGCACTTCATGTATGATATGGGCGGAGTGCCGGTCGTGCGTTCGGCGAAAGGCAATTATGCAGAGGCCATGGTTTCAGCCTTCGCCGCAAACGAGAAATTCGCTCTCGTCATCGCGCCCGAAGGCACCCGCAGCAAGGTGCCCCAATGGCGGTCGGGCTTCTACCACATCGCACACGGCGCAGGCGTGCCGATCGTCTGCGCCTGGGTAGACAATGGGACGATGCGTGGAGGCCTTGGGCTGGAGATCATGCCGAGCGGCGATTTTGCTGCCGATATGACGAAGATTGCAGCGTTCTATCGCGAAGTCATGCCGGGCCATCCGAAGTGGGCCGCGTTTGAGGCGATGCCCCCGGCCTGACGGTTACCTGCGATACTTCTGCCCGGGCGGAGCATTGCGCTTGAGTGGATTGAGATCAGGGCGAACGTCGATTGCGCGGACCTCGCTGGGTGCAGCGCGTGGCGGGAGGGCCTTCAACCAGGCCTCCAGCGCTTCGGTTTCCAGCATGCCTGGAACGGGATCGCGGCCCTTGGTGAACGAGTGGAAGCTGTCGCCGCCGTCGGCAAGGAACTGGCTCACCGTCACGCGGTAGGTCTTGCTCATCTCGAGCGGCGCGCCATTGAGCGTGATGGCAACGATCCGGCTGCCGATCGGCTGGCTGCGATCATAACTAAAGCTGAAACCCTGCGATCCAGCTAAGATCTGTTCGGGAGCCTCGACATCGAAACCTTCCTCGATCACTGCTTTTATGTCTGCTCCGGTCAGGCTGATCGTGGTCAATTTGTTGCGGAACGGCTGGACGGCGTAGACATCCGCGAAAGTTACAGTGTGATCCGGCGCCGCGTTCAATGACCGGCGGATGCCGAACGGGTTCATGAAGGCAATCTGGGCACCAGCCCCAGCAGTCGCGGCGAGCTGGGCGTCGGCGATCAGGTTGCCAAGCGGCCCTCCCGAATTTGCGAGCGGACCGTCGATCTTGTCCACAGGCGCGGCCAGCTGCCCAACCTTGCGACTGGCGACGACATTTGCTGCCGCTGCGTATTGCGCAACGTAGGCTGCAATATCGGCGCGCGGTTCAAATCTGGGGTAGAGATCGGTATTGTCGATGTGCGTGAGAGATGCCCCGTAACCTGGCGACTGGACAATGACATTGTGGGCTTTGCGGCTCAACACCTTGTGCTGAACCGGATCAATTTCCAGAGTGATATCGGTCACCAGCTTGCCCCACAGCCCGGCGCTGGTCAGCAGGAACGGCTTGGCAGGATTGTATTGCCCGTATTCGCAGACATAATCCCAGTGGGTGTGCCCAGAAACGACCACGTCGATCCGCGTGTCGAGTCGGTCAAGAACTGCCTTGATATCGCCATATAGGCCCGGGCAGGTGTCAGGGTTGGGGTCGCCGTTAGTGCGGCCGCCCTGGTGGATCAGCAGGATAATCGCATCGGCGCCCTGCGCCTTGAGACTGCCGACGAGTTGGTTGGCTGTATCAGCCTCGTCCGCGAAGCGCACGGCGCTGGCATATTCAGGCTTCATGAGGCCACCCGTGCCTTTCAGCGTCATGCCGATGATCGCGACTTTCACCTGGCCGCGGCCCTTGCCGAAAGTCCGCAGGGCGCTTGCAGGAAACAGTGCGCTGCCATCGGGCCTGGAGACATTGGCGGCGAGAAACGGGAAGTTCGCGCCCCTGTACTTTTCGATCTGGCACGGCTTGATCGCCGTATGCTGTTCGCAGCCGCCATTCTTCATGCGCAGCAGTTCATCGACACCGCCGTCGAATTCATGATTGCCCACTGCGTTGAAATCAATGCCTAGGCGGTTCATCACACCGATGGCTGGTTCATCGAGATAGAACGAAGAGCTGATCTGGCTTGCACCAATCATGTCGCCTGCGGAGACCGTCAGATGGTTTGGGTATTTCGCCCGCACCGAATCAATCGCGCTCGCCAGCCACGCCGCGCCGCCTGCCGGCACACTCAAAAAACCGCCCTTCCCGTCCGGCGCCACAACCGATTGATGGGGCGGTTCGAGGCTTCCGTGGAAATCGTTGATCGCAGCAATGCCGACAGTGACTGTGTGAGCGCCTTGCCGGGAGACAGTGCCGGGGACGGATGTGGTGGCGCAGGCGGTGAGCAGCAGCGAGGCGAATATGACGGCGAGCAGGCGGCGGATCATGGCGGTGTTGTGACTCCCGAATGTTGCGGGAGCAATATGCAAGTCCTAGACATCCAGATTGGCGACGTTGAGCGCATTCTCCTGGATGAATTCCCGGCGAGGCTCGACGAGATCGCCCATCAGGCGGGTGAATATCTCGTCGGTGACGTCGGCGTCTTCGACCTTGACCTGCAGCAGCGCCCGGTTTTCCGGATCGAGCGTGGTCTCCCACAGCTGCTCGGCGTTCATTTCGCCCAAGCCCTTATAACGCGCGATGGAGAGACCCTTGCGCCCGGCCGCAAGCACGGTGTCGAGCAGCTCGGATGGGCGCGTTATGCGGCCGCCGGTGTCGCGGCTCACGGCGCCGCGGGCTGGCTGCACTCCGACCTCGGCTTCGGCCTCTTCGGCTGCGAGCGGATCCAGCGCCTCCTCGGTTTCCACCACTTCTTCAGACGCCGCGCCGGCCTTCACCAGCAAGGCAGTCGACGAATAGACCTCAGCCTGTTCGCCTGCCAGCCGGGCCAGCTTGCGCGCTTCGGCGCTGGTCAGGAAGGCCGCTTCGATGATGTGGTAATCGGTCACCCCGCGCCATAGCCGCTGGACCGTGACATTGCCCTCCTCGGTCATCGATGCGGTCCACTTGGCATCGCGCTCGCCGATATCGAGCCAGATCGCGGCTTTGGCCAGCGCGGCCTCGCGGGCGGTGCGGCTGAGGTCAGGATCGAGCACTCCGGCAAGCGCCAGCGCCTCGACAATCGCCGGATCATAACGGCGCGGCACGAAGGCCATCAGCTTGCGCAATTGCTGGGCGTGCTTGACCAGCGCCTCGAGCTCCGCTCCGCCCCGCGCTCCGCCGGCTGTCTCCAGCAAGCGGCCGG
Source organism: Novosphingobium sp. (assembly GCA_039928735.1). GTDB lineage: Bacteria > Pseudomonadota > Alphaproteobacteria > Sphingomonadales > Sphingomonadaceae > Novosphingobium. The sequence goes on from JBDSSP010000206.1 coordinate 16,324, forward strand.
CCAAGCCGGCTTCGACGAGATAGCGATCAAGCGCATCGTTGTCTTTCAGGTAGACCTCGCTGCGGCCCTTGGCCACTTTGTAAAGCGGCGGCTGGGCGATGAACAGATGACCGGCGCGGATGATGTCGGGCATCTGGCGGTGGAAGAAGGTGAGCAGCAGCGTGCGGATATGCGCGCCGTCGACATCGGCGTCGGTCATGATGATGATCTTGTGGTAGCGCAGCTTTTCGAGATTGAATTCGTCGCGGATGCCGGTGCCCATGGCCTGTATCAGGGTGCCCACTTCCTTTGAGGAAATGATCCGGTCAAAGCGCGCGCGCTCGACGTTGAGGATCTTGCCCTTTAGCGGGAGGATCGCCTGGACATTGCGATCACGCCCCTGCTTGGCCGAGCCGCCAGCGCTGTCACCCTCGACCAGGAACAGCTCGCACTTGGCGGGATCGCGTTCCTGGCAATCGGCGAGCTTGCCGGGCAACGAGGCGATATCCATAGCGCCCTTGCGCCGGGTCAGTTCGCGCGCCTTCTTGGCAGCCTCGCGGGCTGCGGCAGCATCGATGATCTTCTGGATCACCGCCTTGGCATAGGCCGGGTTTTCTTCCAGCCATTCGGTCATTTTGTCGCTCATCAGGCTTTCGAGTGGCTGACGGACCTCGGAGGAGACCAGCTTGTCCTTGGTCTGCGAAGAGAACTTGGGATCGGGAAGCTTGACCGAGACAATAGCGGTCAGCCCTTCGCGCATGTCGTCGCCAGTGAGGCTCACCTTCTCCTTCTTCAGGATGCCGGACTTTTCAGCGTAATTGTTGATGGTCCGGGTCAGCGCCGCGCGGAAGGCGGCGAGGTGTGTGCCGCCGTCGCGCTGCGGGATGTTGTTGGTGAAGCAGAGGACGTTTTCGTAATAGGAATCATTCCATTCCAGCGCAACATCAATGCCGATGCCATCCCGCTCCGCCGAAATCGCGATGGGATCGGGCAGCAGTGCGGTCTTGTTGCGATCGAGATACGTGACAAAAGCGCCGATGCCGCCTTCATAGAACAGGTCGTGTTCGGCGATGTCTGCATGGCGCAGGTCGCGCAGCTTGATGTGGACGCCGGAATTGAGAAAAGCGAGCTCGCGGTAGCGGTGCTCAAGCTTTTCGAAATCGAACTCCAGCACGTTCTTGAAGGTGTCGCTCGAGGCGAAGAAGGTAACGCGGGTGCCCTTCTTGAAGCCCCCGGAATCATTGGCTGGAGCTGGCCCCTTGACCACCAGCGGGCCGACTGCATCACCGTGAGAAAATTTCATCCAGTGCTCTTCGCCGTCACGCCAGATCGTCAACTCCAGCCATTCGCTGAGCGCATTGACCACCGAGACGCCGACGCCGTGGAGGCCGCCCGAAACCTTGTAGGCGTTATCATCGCTGGTGTTCTCGAACTTGCCGCCGGCATGCAGCTGGGTCATGATGACTTCGGCGGCGGAGACGCCTTCCTCGCTGTGAATACCGGTCGGAATACCGCGGCCATTGTCCTCGACCGAGACCGAACCGTCCGGGTTGAGTTCAATCAGAACAAGGTCGCAGTGCCCCGCCAATGCCTCGTCGATGGCATTGTCCGACACTTCGAACACCATGTGGTGCAGGCCCGATCCGTCGTCGGTATCGCCGATATACATGCCGGGACGTTTGCGTACCGCATCAAGGCCCTTGAGCACCTTGATCTGGTCCGCGCCATAGGCGTTCTGGTTAGGGATATTTTCGGGTGGGGTATCGGGTCTGCTGGCCATGACCAGCATATAGGCGCGGAAGGCGCCAATCCCAAGCGAAACTGCCGCTTTTCCACAGGGCTTCATGAATCGTTCGACCGGGCCCGAACATTGGTTGCCGCTGCTTTCCTGAGGCTCTAAGTGGCGCTGCTCTCCGGTCCCGGAGATGATTTCAGGCGGCTGAGTTTCCCATGGCCCGACCAATCTTCTTTGACGCCACAGGTCGCCGCAACCGCTGGACGATGCGCGCCTTCATCGCAGGTCTGGTGCTGCTGCTGGTTTCGGTCGGCGTTTTTGCCGCCACCATTGCCGATGCGCCGATCCCAAGACCTCTCAACCTTGAAATGGAACAGAAGCATCAGCGCCCGCTGCTGCGAAAATTATCGACAATCGGCCGGGCCGCCGGGGCGGTAACCGGACATGTCGCCAATTGGTTGCCGGCCAATTCCACCAACCGAGGCGGCAACGTGAAGCAGATCAGGATGGGCTTCTATGTCCCGTGGGACGATGCCAGCCGCGCTTCGCTCGTGGCCCACATCGGCGAGATCGACTGGCTGGTACCCGGGCTAGTATCGGTGACGGGCCCAGATCATCACATGACGGTGTTTCCCGACCGGTCGCTGGCAACAATCCTGGCAGCTGCTCCCAGGCGTCCCGCAATCTTGCCAATGGTGCAGAACATTCTGAACGGAAAGTGGGATCCGGAAGGCATGGCGGCGCTGTTGCATGATCCCAAGGCGCGCGCCAACCTGCTGAATAAGCTTGAGCCGCAACTGGAAGCACAGAACGCGATCGGCGTGATGTTCGACTTCGAATCGCTTCCCGCTTCGGCGCAGGTCGATTACCAGCGCTTCATCCGCGAAGCCCGGCACCGCTATGCGGCGCATCACTGGCTGGTCACTCTCGCGGTCCCTGTGGATGATGAAGATTGGAATCTGGCTGCCTATGGCCGCCTCGCCGATCGGGTCCTGCTGATGAACTATGACGAACACACAGAAGCCGACGAGGCCGGGCCGATCGCCAGCCAGACCTGGTTCCTGTCGCACCTCAAGGCGGCGCTGGCGGTTATCCCGCGAGAGAAGGCCATCGTCGGTATCGGCAACTATGGCTATGACTGGACTGGAGTTGGCAAAGGCGAGACAACTTCAGTCGAAGAAGCATGGCAAGCTGCCCATGACAGCGAAGCGCAAGTGCTGTTCGACAAGGTCTCTGGCAACTCCACCTACAGCTACGAAGATAACGGCGAAACTCACACTGTCTGGCTGCTCGACGCGGCCAGTGCCTGGAACCAGCTTCGCGCTGCTGACGTCGAAAACGTCGCGGGCGTCGCGCTGTGGCGGCTGGGCACTGAAGATCCCGGTTTCTGGAAAGTGTTCGATAGCTTCGAGACTGGCAAGATCCCCGATCTGACGTCCATCCAGGCGCAGGGCGAAGTCGATGTCGAAGGCACCGGCGAAATACTCCAGATCCAGGCGACGCCCCAACCCGGAAGCCGCACGATCGTTGGCGACAGCCGCGGCCTGATCGTCGACGAACAGTTTCGCGCTTTGCCCACGCCATATGTTATCCAACGGACCGGGTTTCAGAAGGGGCTGATTGCTCTGACTTTCGACGATGGACCTGATCCTGACTGGACCCCGCCAATTCTCGACATCCTCAAGGCGAAGCATGTGCCCGCAACTTTCTTCATTGTCGGCGAGAATGCCATGTCGCACCCGTTCCTGCTGCGCCGGATTGTCGACGAGGGCAGCGAGATCGGGAATCACACCTTCACCCACCCCAATCTCGCGCAAGATTCTATCGAGAGCACCAAGCTCGAACTCAACAGCACGAGGCGATTGGTGGAAGCCTATACCGGACGCTCGATTCGGCTGTTCCGCGCACCCTATTTCGGTGACGCCGAACCAACCACTGCCAACGAGATCCTGCCAGCACTGGCGGCGCAGCAGGATGGCTATACCAATGTCGGGCTGCATATCGATCCAGACGACTGGAAGACGCCCGGCGTGGACAAGATCGTGAGCACTGTGTTGAACCAGATTGCTTCCGATAATCCCGATATTTCGGGCCAGATTGTTCTGCTGCATGATGGCGGCGGGAACCGTTCACAAACCGTGGCTGCGCTGCCCCGGCTGATTGATGCGCTGCGCGCCCGCGGCTATCAGTTCGTGCCGGTCTCGCGGCTGGCCGGGCTCAGCCGCGATGCGGTGATGCCGAAGGTCACCGGCAGTGACCTCACCTCGGTCCGAGCGGATATCGGCGTTTTCCTGGCAATGGGCGCAATGGGCACTGTGCTGGGCTGGCTGTTTTTCGTGATTATTGCGCTTGGTATTGGGCGGGCAATTGTGCTGGCCGGGCTGGCGCTCAATGGCAACCGGCCCAAGAACCGGGCGGTGCCTCCGCCGATCGACCCCGGGCTGTTTGTCTCGGTGCTGATCCCCGCTTTCAACGAGGCCAAGGTAATCGAAGATTCGGTGCGCCGCGTTCTGGCGAGCGAGGATGTCAGCCTCGAAGTGATTGTCATTGACGATGGATCAAGCGACGACACCAGCCGGATTGTCGCTGCCGCCTATAACAGTGAACCTCGCGTCCGGCTGCTGACTCTGACAAACGGTGGCAAGGCACGCGCACTCAACGAGGGACTCAAACTGGCCCGCGGCGAGATCGTGATTGCGCTCGATGCCGATACCCAGTTTGAAGTGGCGACCATCGCTCGTCTCGCCCGCTGGTTTGCCGATCCAGCGATTGGCGCGGTCGCTGGCAATGCCAAGGTCGGCAACCGCCATAACCTGGTTACGCGCTGGCAGGGGGTCGAATATGTTACCTCGCAGAACCTCGAGCGCCGCGCACTGGCGCAGTTCAATGCAATCATGGTGGTGCCTGGCGCGGTTGGAGCATGGCGGCGCGCCGCGCTCGACTCCGTCGGTGGATATCCGGTCGACACGCTGGCCGAGGATCAGGACCTGACCATCGCGATCCAGCGCCAGGGCTGGCGTGTTGCCTGCGATCCGGATGCGATCGCCTGGACCGAAGCGCCCGAGACATTTCGCGCTCTGGCTCGCCAGCGTTTCCGCTGGGCCTATGGCACGCTGCAATGCCTGTGGAAGCACCGCGCGATAGTCCGCACGGGAGAGCCGAGGGGGCTGGCCCTCGTCGGAATTCCGCAAGCCTGGCTTTTCCAGATCGGCTTCGCGCTGATTTCGCCGCTGGTCGATCTGGCGCTGGTGGTCTCGATTGCCTCGACGTGGCTGCGGGTTGAGCAACACGGCTGGGCGCAGACGCACCAGGATGTGCTGTCTATGGGACTCTACTGGACTGCGTTCACTGCAATCGACGTGCTGTGCGGCTGGGTCGCCTACCGGCTGGAACGGCGCGAGAAGCACTATCCGGGACTGCTGCTGGTGGCGCAGCGTTTCGTCTATCGCCAGTTGATGTATGGGGTGGTAATCAGAGCGGTGTGGAATGCCTTGCGCGGCATGTGGGTCGGCTGGGGCAAGCAGGAGCGCAGCGGCAGGGTTAAAGCCAGCGCTTGATCGTCGTCTGCTCAAGGTTTCCGAAAATTACATGTCGCCCGGATCGTGGGGCGGCGCAGCAGATTTGCAATTAAATACAGTTTTAGAGACGACCCCGGCCTGTTAGTCCTGCAATCGCAGGCTCAGGCGCGGGGCCGTACCTTTGTGACCGACACGATCAGACGAACGCGACTGCGAACATCAGACCGCCGGTGCCAAGTGCAACGGCGAGGCCGAGCGCATTGTGCAGAAAACGTACCATGACATGCTCCTTTGTTTCGAGTTGGTGCGAACTCTCTTCGCACATGCAATATACCCAAATTGCCAGGAATTGCCCGTGCGAACTCCGCAACATCTGTTGCATAATACGCAATCCTAAATAAGGTATGAAATTATCTGTCCCACGCCAGCACTTTATGGTTGGCGAATAGTGACCTGCTGGACAGGTGCCGGACGCCCCCTTAGAGCCTCCCCATGACCATCCAGCCTGCAGACTCCATCCTGATCGTCGACTTCGGCAGCCAGGTCACCCAACTGATCGCCCGCCGGGTGCGTGAGGCCGGAGTCTATTCCGAGATCGTCCCGTTCAATTCGGCTGAAGCGGCATTTCACAGGATGCAGCCCATAGGCGTGATCCTGTCGGGCGGGCCCGCCTCTGTCACCGATGAAGGCAGCCCTCGCGCGCCGCAGGCAGTGATCGACAGTGGCCTGCCGATCCTGGCGATTTGCTACGGCCAACAGACACTGTGCACTCAGCTGGGCGGGACCGTGGAAGGCGGGCATGCGGCGGAATTCGGCCGCGCCGATGTCGAAATCCTCAAAGCCAGCCCGCTGTTCGATGGATTCTGGCAGGTCGGCGGGCAATATCCAGTGTGGATGAGCCACGGCGACCGCGTCACACGCGCGCCTGAAGGCTTCGAGATCATCGGCACTTCGCTCAATGCACCCTTCGCGATCTGCGTTAACGAAGCGCGGCGCTATTACACCACGATGTTCCATCCCGAGGTGGTGCACACGCCCGACGGGGCAAAGCTGATTTCAAACTTCGTCCACAACATCTGCGGTCTTGCCGGCGACTGGACCATGGCTGAATTCCGCAACACCAAGATCGCCGATATCCGCGCGCAAGTGGGAACGGGGAAAGTCATCTGCGGGCTGTCGGGCGGGGTTGATAGCGCCGTCGCCGCTGTGCTGATCCACGAAGCCATTGGCGACCAGCTGACTTGCGTCTTCGTCGATGGCGGCATCCTGCGGCTGAACGAGCGCGAGCAGGTCGAAGAGCTGTTTCGCGGGCACTACAACATCCCGCTAGTGGTGGTCGATGCGCGGGACCTGTTCATGGATGGCCTTGCCGGAGTCACCGATCCCGAATTGAAGCGCAAATTTATCGGCAAGACCTTCATCGATGTGTTCGAGGCCGAAGCGAAGAAGATCGGCGGCGCCGATTTCCTGGCGCAGGGCACGCTCTATCCCGACGTTATCGAAAGCGTCTCGTTCACTGGCGGGCCCAGCGTGACGATCAAGAGCCACCACAATGTCGGCGGCCTGCCCGAACGCATGAACATGCAACTGGTCGAGCCATTGCGCGAACTGTTCAAGGATGAAGTCCGCGTGCTGGGCCGCGAGTTGGGCCTGCCCGAGGTCTTCGTCGGCCGCCACCCTTTCCCCGGCCCCGGCCTCGCCATCCGCATCCCCGGTGAAGTGACCCGCGAGCGCTGCGACATCCTGCGGCTGGTAGACAGCGTTTACCTAGACGAAATCCGCAAGGCCGGGCTCTATGACGAGATCTGGCAGGCTTTCGCCGTGCTGCTTCCGGTAAAGACTGTCGGCGTAATGGGCGATGGCCGGACCTACGACAACGTCTGCGCGCTCAGGGCAGTGACCAGCACGGACGGCATGACCGCGGATATCTATCCCTTCGAAGCCGCATTCCTCAGCCGCGTAGCGACAAGGATCATTAACGAGGTCAAAGGAATCAACCGGGTGGTTTATGACTATACCTCGAAGCCGCCGGGGACAATTGAGTGGGAGTGAAGGATGCGCCGTTTCAAAATGCTGGTCTTTTCCGAACCCTTCGAAGGCCGCGACGACGAATTTAACGAGTGGTACACAAACCAGCATCTGGACGACCTGGTCGCCCTGCCCGGTTTTACCAGCGCCCAGCGCTTCAAGCTGCACAGTGTTTCGATGGGCACCACGCTCAACAAGGATCTTGCGATCTACGATGTCGAGACCGATGATCCGGACTGGGTGATCGAGAACATGTTTGCCGCCCGCGACACACCAGCCATGCCGATGTCTCCTGCCTTCAATATCGATCCAACCTCGGTGATGCTCTATGAAGAAGCCACCGGCGTAGTCTTTGCTAAAGGTTCCAAGGCTTAGCTTGGATGCCGCCTGAAGGGCCAGTCGATGACGGCGCTGGTCCATAGCGCCAGCCAGATCAGCAGCGGCTGTGCGGCCAGCCGGGGCACATGATAGCCAAGACCCGCGCCGTGGTCAGCGCGCGCCATATCGAGCGCCATGTGCTGAAAATTCGCGGGCCAGACGCATAGCGCATAGGCAGCCAGACCCCAGCCAGCAGCACAGCGCGTGGCGGGGGAGTACCATTGCAGCAGCCCAGCCGCCCCGGCCAGTTCAGCGATCCCGGTCAGCTGAATGATCAAGTCGGGCCTCGGCACCCACGCGGGAGTGATTTTCACGAAAGGCGCTGGCAGAGCCAAATGAAACAGCCCCGCCGCAACGTAGAACAGCGCCAGAATGGTGCGCGCCGCGCTCCGGGCACTCACCAGTGGTTGCCGGCAGCGATGGCGCGCAGTTCTGCTGCAGTGCTGCGCCGTCCGAGCACACCATTGCGGTGCGGAAACCGGCCAAAGCGGGCGACCATGCGATAATGCGCGCGAGCGAAGCGTGTGATCGATATGTCGCCAAGCTGGGTGAACAGTCTGAGCGACAGACGCTGGTCCGCGATCGCTTCGCTGTGCATCAGGGGCATATAGAGAAACGGCCTCTCGTGCTTGCCAAGGTTGCGGTCCCAGCCGCGCGAAAGTGCACCCTTGCATATGGCGCGAGCGAGCGGATCGCTGGCGAAGGCAGCGGCGCTGTCGCGGTGAAGGTTGCGAGGCAGTTGATCAAACAGAAGCACGGCGGCACGGGCGGTATTGGGGTCGCGCAGGAAATCTCGCGCAGGGCGATTTCGAAGAATGCCGAGCTCCCGTCCGAAGCGCCGTCGCAATCTGGCATCGCAAATATCATCGCGCCCGAACCATTGGCCCGGGCGCATGTGACAAAACCAGAAATGAAGAAGTTCGGCCGCCCAGCGGCGCGGCGCGGCCATCAGTAATCAGTTATTGCGCGCCACCCGGCGATAGGGCACGAAATCCTCCAGCCCGACAAAGCCGGTGAAGAAGAACTGCGAGCGATCGTGCATCCGCACTGTATCAAGCCTGCAGAGCTGGCTGGTATGCAGTTCGGTTACCATGATGTCGTCGCTGTCGAGCGAGTCCGGATACCGCGGGCGGTTCACATAGATGACGTTGCCCTGATCATAGACGATCGCCGTCTTGTCGATGACACGAGCATCGCTGGTACGGCTGAGCGGAATGCAGCTAACCGGCTTTTCCGCCACGCGCCCTTGCAGCAATTTTGCGAGTTGCTCTTCGCCGGTCAGCCGTTCTCTGGCCTGCAGGCCGGAACCGGCCAAGAGCGCAGCAGCAGCAACCGTAAGCATTGCAATCTTTCGCATGGTCTTAACTCCCGATGCACCAGTCTGCCAAACTAGCAGATGTTCCTGAATGGGGCCTGAAATAATTATGCGGTCCCGCCCACTGTCAGCCCTTCGATCAGCAGCGTTGGTTGCCCCACACCTGCAGGTATGCTTTGCCCGCCCTTGCCGCAGACGCCGATGCCTTCATCGAGCGCCATGTCATTACCGATACCGATCACGCGGGTGAGCACACTGGGTCCGTCGCCGATCAGCGTAGCTCCCTTGATCGGGGCGCCGATCCTGCCGTTCTCGACCTTGTAGGCCTCAGTGCAGGAAAAGACAAATTTGCCCGAAACGATATCGACCTGACCGCCACCGAAGCTTTTGGCGAAGATTCCGTTCTTGATCCGGGAAAGTAACTCGGCGGGATCGTCATTGCCCCCGCGCATGAAGGTATTTGTCATGCGCGGCATCGGTGCATGGGCATAGCTTTCGCGGCGTCCGTTGCCAGTCGCTTCGACGCCCATCAGGCGCGCGTTGAGGCGGTCCTGCATATAGCCCTTGAGGATGCCATCCTCGATCAGCACAGTCTCGCTGGTGGGGGTGCCCTCGTCATCGATCGACAGCGAGCCACGCCGGCCCAAGATGCTGCCATCATCAACTACAGTCACGCCGGGCGCACCGACACGTTCGCCGATACGGCCGGAAAAGGCGCTGGTGCCCTTGCGGTTGAAATCGCCTTCGAGGCCATGGCCGACCGCTTCGTGCAGCAGGACACCGGGCCAGCCCGGACCAAGCAGCACGGTCATTTCGCCTGCGGGCGCATCGACGCTTTCGAGATTGGTCAGCGCCTGCGCCAGCGCCTCGTCGATGGCGCGGTTCCAGTTCTCGGGCTTGAACAGATCATCATAGAGCCAGCGCCCGCCCATGCCGAAACTGCCGGTCTCGCGCCGGCCGTTTTGCTCGGCAACAATGCTCACATTGAGCCGCACCAGGGGCCGCACATCCTGCGCAACAAAGCCGTCCGCGCGCACGATCTCGACCACCGACCAGCTGCCGGCAATGCTGGCGCTGACTTGCGCCACGCGCGGATCGCGGGCGCGCGCGGCCTTGTCGATCGCCTCGAGCAGCGCGACTTTTTCGGCAAAGCCCACGGCGTCGAGCGGTGAGGCGTCGGTGTAGAGGTGGCGGTTGTTCTGACGCGGCGGAGCGACGGCCGGGCCTTTTGCCGGATCGAGCAACTGCAAGGTCTCACCGGCACGGCGAATGGCTGCGGCAGATATGTCGTTGGCATGCGCAAAACCGGTCATCTCGCCCGAAACACCGCGCAGGCCGAACCCGGCATCGCGCGAATAGTCTGCAGTTTTCAGACGGCCATCATCGAAGCCGAAGCTCTCGGACGCAGTGAATTGAAGGTATAACTCGCCGTCGTCGCATTTCATCAGAGTCTCGCGAGCGATCGCCTGAGCTTCCTCAGGGGAAAGCTGGCCGGTACGGTAGAGCAGCGAGCGGGGGTCTGAAATGATCATGCCCCCGATATAGGGGCTTCAGCGGCTCGCACCAGAGGCGATATCGCCGAGTGCGCTGTGGTCTACGCCATCAGCCGCACCGCCCTGCAGCACAAACCGCCGATCGCAATAACCGCAATCGACGTAGCCATGCTCGTCTATCTCTAGCCAGACGCGCGGATGGCCGAGCGCGGGCGAGATGTCAGTGGCGCCGTCGCATTTGACGCGGCGGGTGGGGGAGAGGACGATTTCGGGCAGATTGCTCATAAGGCGGGGTTAGCAGGAGTGGATCGGCTTTTCCAGATGGGCCAGGAGCAGCAATTTACACTTCTTGCACTAAAGCGGGGTTATCAGCGCAGCCGAGATGCGCAAAACCATGGTCTTTTTTGCTATTACGCTCAGCTCCGCAGCTTGGGGCCAAAGCAATCCCGCGCCTGATGCGCAGCGGGAACAGTGCTATGGCAGCAAAGCCAGCGCCGATCAGGTGATCGCGGCCTGCACCGCGTTGATCGCTGCCGACCAGGGCAAGGCATCGGATCAGGCGAAAGACTATGCCAACCGTGCCTATGGCCAGCGGGCGAGAGGCCTGGGCGATCTTGCGGTGGCCGATGCAACCCGCGCCATCCAGCTGCGGCCGGACTATGAATTTGCGTTCAACGTGCGCGGCATCGCCGAAGCCGACAAAGGGCTGAACGAGCGCGCAATCGCCGATTTCTCCTATGCAATCTATCTGAAGGCCGATTACGCCGACGCCCTGTTCAATCGCGGCAATCGCTACGGTGCCCAAGGATTGTTCGACAAAGCCATTGCCGACTATACCCGCGCCATTGCCGCAGATCCAGCGCGCGGCGATGCTTATGTCAACCGCGGCAATGCCTACCGCGAGCAAGGGCTGGGCGACCAGGCCGTGGCGGATTTTGCGACGGCCATGGTCCTGGATGCCAACGAGCCAAGGGCCTATTACAACCGCGGCAAATTCAACAACGGCAGGCGCCACTATGACAGCGCGCTGGCAGATCTTACCCGCGCCATTGCGCTGAAGGCCGACTCTGCAGAATTCTACTTTGAGCGCGGCTATGCGTTGGGAGAGCTTGGCCAGAGCGACCCGGCGATCGTGGATTTCACCCGAGCCATACTGCTCGACCCTCGCTTCACCGGAGCCTGGTATCGGCGCGGCCTGCACTACCGGAAGGTGGGCCAGTTTGACCGAGCGGCGGCTGATCTGACCCACGTCATCGCGCAGCGACCCGACGATGCTGCAGCCTATCAGATTCGCGGGCTGGTCTATCGCCAGCAAGGCAGATTTGACCTCGCGCTGGCCGATCTCGACCGGGCGATTTCGCTGCAGCCCGAACTGGTGGAAGCCTACGTAATGCGCGGATCCATCCTGAGCCAGCGCAAGCAATGCGAGCGCGCCATTGCCGACTATACCAAGGCGATCGAGTTCCAGTGGGACAATGCCGAGGCGCTGGCGGGCCGGGCCAATTGTTATGTCCGAAGTAACCTCAAGGACCTGGCCTACGCCGACTACGGCCGCGCGCTCGAACTCGACCCGAATGACCGATGGTCGCGGGCGCAACTGGTCCGGCTCGAAGCGGAGATGCAGCCCGCATACTAGGCCGATCACCCCTTTACGGCGACGCAATCCTGCCCCAAACGCACCGCCATGACTCTCCCGCCCGCCGTCTCGATCCAGAACCTCGTCAAGCGCTATGCTCCCTCTGGCGGAGGTGAGGGCAAGCTGGCGCTGGACGGTGTTACTTTCGACGTGCCGCAAGGCGGCATCTTCGGGCTGCTGGGCCCCAATGGTGCGGGCAAATCGACGCTGATCAATATCCTTGCCGGCATGGTGCTCAAGACTTCGGGAACAGCGAAAATCTGGGGCTTTGATATCGACAGCGACATGCGCAATGCCAAGCGCTCGATCGGAATCGTGCCGCAGGAAATCGTGTTCGATCCGTTTTTTACACCGTTCGAAGTTCTCGAAAACACCGCCGGGCTTTGGGGCGTGGCCAAGCCCCTTCGCCGGTCGATGGAGCTGCTGCGCGCAGTGCATCTGGAAGACAAGGCCCGCGCCTATTCTCGCACGCTTTCAGGCGGCATGCGGCGGCGCCTGTTGATCGCCAAGGCGCTGGTGCACCAGCCGCCGGTGCTGGTGCTCGACGAGCCGACCGCCGGCGTCGATGTAGATCTGCGCCGCCAGTTATGGGAACTGGTAGAGGAAATGAACGCAGAAGGCGTCACCGTGGTGCTGACCACGCATTATCTCGAAGAGGCCGAGGCGCTGTGCGAACGCATTGCAATAATCAACCACGGCCAGGTCATCGCCAACAAGCCGACCCGCGAACTGGTCGAGATGGCGCGAGAGAAGATCGTGGTGCTGACGCTAGACCGCGACATTGTCGCACCGCCAATGGATCTGGCCTTCCTCAAGAGCGCCAAGACCGGCGAACGGGTGCTGGAAGTGACCTATAACAAGGATAAGACCAATGCCGGCGAGGTGATGGCGAAAGTCCAGGGGCAGGGCTTTGCGATTGTCGACGTAACGACGCGTGAAGCCGATCTGGAAGATGTGTTTGTCACGCTAACGAGTATAGCAAAAACAACAACTTAACTCACATGGCACCCTGCGATACGGCAGCTTGCCGCCGGAACAGCACCCGATCTTCCGGTCCGAAGCCCTTATGCCAGATCGTCCAGCAATAGGCGCCCAGCATTGCCGGTATTCCCAAGGCAAGTTCGGCCCATTGCGGCAGGAAGCGGGTGGCCAGCCAGCCCAGGCAGATCGCGGGTGCTGCGGCCCAGACCAGCCCCCAGCGCCAGTTGTTGATCGGTTCGCCCAGCTTGCGCGACAGCAGGCGGCTCTTGGCCAGCGAGGCAACGCCCAGTGACAGCATCAGGGCGGCAGCAGCCGCGGCGGCACGGTAGAGTTGCCCCAGTCCCAGATCGTCGACCAGCAAGATGCCGCCGTAAGTCAACGCCGCTTGAAGCGTGATCGTTGACAATGAAATCATCAGATTCTGGAAGCGCGCAACATAGACCAGCGCGGCTTCGCTGACCACTGCGGTTGCGGCCAGTACTTCGGCCGCCAGCAGGAATGCAAGCGCCCCGGTGCCGCCGACGAAGGCCGGGCCAACCAGCCCCATCACCGCCTCGCCCGGAATGCCGAGCGCCAGCGCGATCCCGGTCTGCGCCGCGACAATCCAGAACCCGACTTGGCAAACCTGATGGGCAATGGCCTTGTAGTCCTGATTCTTGAGGCTGCGCGTGATCACCGGACCGAGCACCGGTTCGAAGCTGGTCTTGAGCTTTTGCGGCAGGCTGGCGACCTGCTGGGCAACATAATAGACCCCGACCGCTGCGGGCTGGGCGAAAAGGCCAAGCACGGCAATGTCGAGCCGCCGCGAGCCCCACTCGATGCCCTCTGCAACTGATAGCGGCAAGTTCACCCGGGCCAGTGCCGCAAGGTGCAGCGGATGCGGTCGCCAGCCCTTGGGAAGCCCATAATTGCGCACCAACGGGATCAAAGCAGCCAGAGCGGCAGTGATGGTTGAGGCGATATAGGCCAGCGGCAGCCCGCCCTCGGGCAGCACGAAATAGAGTGCACCTGCGGAAATCGACAGCGTCCACGGCTCGATTACAGAGCGCGCACGAACCGTGGTGGCGACATCGAAACGGTAGGCCAGGGCGGATAGGGCGATGTCGGTCACGGTCAGCGGCACGATGGCCAACGGCAGCAACAGGTCATAGCGCGAGAAGACACCGCTCGGGAACATCGGGGCGGGAAACAGGAACAGCGCCGCAGCCGCGAGCATGCCGATAAACAGGCTGATCAGCATTGCATCACCGACTGCATTGGCGGGATGTTCAGCCTCTTCAGTGAGGCGGCGCGCAAGGCCGCGCTTAAGCCCTACAGAACTCAGTAGTCCGACAAATTCGATAACCACCAACGCCGACGCGAGCCGACCTAAAGCGACCGCGCCGTAAAGACGGCCGGCAATGAACAGGAACGGGATGCGAGCAATCAGCCGCAGCGGGAATCCCAGCAGATTGGTGCGACCGCCCTTGGCCAGGGCCGCAATATCGCCGCGCGCATTTTCTTCGCTCAATTTGGCTCGCCCTGTTCTGCCCGGAGCGGACGTGCCAGCAAGTCGGCGACCACGGCGGCGGCTGGTGCTTCTCCCGCCAACAGACGGCATACTGCCGCAACTATGGGCAGATCAATCCCGTCGCGCCGCGCCAGATCCGCGAGCACCGGGGCGGTGGCTGCTCCCTCGGCGACGGTGTTCTTGCCCGACAGTGCTTCGGCCGCGCTCATCCCGGCACCCAGCGCCTTGCCCAGCGCGAAGTTACGGCTCGAAGTGGATGAGCATGTCAGCACCAGATCACCCAGCCCGCACAATCCCGACAGTGTCTCGCTCCGCGCGCCGCGTGCCAATCCGAAGCGCAGCATCTCGGCATAGCCGCGCGCGATCAGTGCGGCCCGGGCATTCTGGCCCAGCCCCAGCCCGTCGACAACGCCGCAGGCAATCGCCAGCACATTCTTGACTGCGCCGCCCACTTCCGCACCGATCACGTCATCGGAATAATAGGGGCGGAGCATGGAACGCGCGACAAGTGGTGAAAGGCGCTCCCACTGCGCTTCACCGCCAGAGCAGGCGAGCGTGACTGCCGTCGGCAATCCAGCGGCGACTTCATGCGCGAAGGTAGGTCCGGACAGGACGGCAATACTGGATCTAGGCGCGGCGGCCGAGGCGACATCGCTCATCAGCCGCCCGGTCCCCGCCTCGATGCCCTTGGCACACAGCACCAGATCGCCTCGGTGCCGCGTCAGTGTGGACAGGACTGATGCGAGGAATTGCGCGGGGACAACCGCCAACAGGACGGATATGTCGGCCAGATCCGACAGTTCGCAGGTCGCGCGGATATGGGGTGACAGCGCCGCTCCGGGCAGGAACAGGCTGTTGCTGTGGGCAGAGTTGATCTCGCTGACCAGTTCGGCTTCTCGCGCCCAGATGATGACATTGCTGCCATCGCTGGCCAGCGCCTGAGCCAGCGCAGTGCCCCATGCACCCGCGCCGATAATGCCAATTTGACAGGGTGTGGGCGTCACGCTTTCACCCCGGCACCGCGCACCGGCTGGGCGGTTTCGTCCAACGGCCAGCGCGGTCGCGGGGAAAAGTCGAGGCTGTCGTTCTGGCCAAGCCGCAGCCGCTCGATCCCGGCCCAGCCGATCATCGCGGCATTATCCGTACACAGTGCCAGGGGCGGCGCGACGAAACGCAGACCATGCGCGGAGGCGAGTGTTTCGAGAGCGGTGCGAACTGCCATGTTTGCCGCAACTCCGCCTGCGACGACGAGAGCCGTGACTTGGCCTGCACTGGCCAGCGCGCGGGTGGTGCGGTCGATTACACAATCGATGGCGGCCTGCTGGAAGGCAGCGGCAATGTCGGCGTCAGTGTAGCGTGCGGGGCCTCCGACCAGCGCAGCCTGAGCGGGTTTTTGCTTTGGACCATTCCCCGATTCCGCTCGTCTTGAGCTTGTCGAAGGACTAATCCCGAGATTGCCCGTCCCCTGCTTGGCGCGCATCACTGCGCTCTTGAGCCCGGCGAAGGAAAAATGCGGCTCGGCGCTGCCTAGCAGAGGACGCGGCAGGCGGACCGCCTTTGCATCGCCTTCCAGCGCCAGCCGTTCAAGCGCCGGGCCTCCCGGATAGCCAAGGCCAAGGATCTTTGCGCTCTTGTCAAACGCCTCGCCAAGCGCGTCGTCAATAGTCGTGGCAAGACGGCGATAGCGCCCGACACCTTCCACCACCAGCAACTGGCAGTGTCCGCCCGAAACCAGCAGCAACAGATAGGGAAACCCGAGCGTGGCATCGGCAAGGCGCGGCGAAAGCGCGTGACCTTCGAGATGGTTTATTGCGATCAGTGGCTTGTCGGAGGCCATGGCCAGCGCCTTGGCGGTAACCAAACCGACCATCACCCCGCCAATCAGCCCTGGCCCGGCGGTCGCAGCTATTGCATCGACCTGGGCCAGCGTCATCCCGGCCTCGGCCAAGGTTTCTGCGATGATCGGGGTCAGCCGTTCGACATGGGCTCGCGCGGCGATTTCGGGGACGACTCCGCCATAGGGACGATGCGCCTCGTCCTGCGAAGCAATCCGCTGCGCGAGAATCACCCGCTTGCCTGTCACCAAAGCGGCGGCCGTCTCGTCGCACGAGGATTCAATTCCGAGAACAATCTCCATCCCGGCTTTCACTTAAAGAGATTGGCGTTTAGCACAAGGGAACATGACCAACCCTAGCTTGCGCCTCGGCACCCGACGTTCCCCGCTCGCCCTTGCCCAGGCCGAAGAGGTTCGCGCGCGGCTGATAGCGGTGCATGGCCTCGGCGGAGGTGCCATCGAACTGGTCACGGTGCTGGCCACCGGCGACCGGGTGCAGGACAGGCCGCTCGCCGAGATCGGCGGCAAGGCACTGTGGACCAAGGAACTCGACGCGGCGCTGCTTGCCGGCGAGATCGACTTTGCGGTGCATTCGGCCAAGGACGTCGAGACCCTGCGCCCGGCAGCGATCGCGATTGCCGCTGTGCTGCCGCGCGAGGACGTGCGCGATGTTTTGGTTGGCGCTGCTTCGATTGCCGCCTTGCCGACCGGCGCAAGGCTGGGCACCAGCGCCCCGCGCCGCGCCGCGCAATTGCTGAACCTGCGTCCTGATTGCCGGGTCGTCCCGTTTCGCGGCAATGTCGCGACGCGGTTGGCGAAACTGGCTGCGGGCGAGGCCGATGCGACACTTCTCGCCGCCGCCGGGCTCAATCGGCTCGGCGAAAGCGGCACTGGCCATGCGCTGGATGCGGAGACCTGGCTCCCTGCGCCCGGGCAAGGCGCCATCGCTGTAGAGTGCCGCAACGATGATGCCAATGCGTGCGCGCTGCTGCGCGCAATTGACCATGCAGACAGCCGCGCGGCGCTGTTCGCCGAGCGCGCTTTGCTCGCGGCGCTCGGCGGCAATTGCCACAGTGCGATTGGCGTGCTGACCCGCCTTGCAGGCGACACGTTGACAATGAGAGCGGCGCTGTTCAGCCCGGATGGCGCGGAGCGGATCGAAGCAGAGGCGTCGTTCCTTGCCGGAGATATTTCAGGACCGGCGGATCTGGCCCATGTCTTGCTCTCCAAGGCATCACCCTTAATCACTGTCCATTTCACGGGATCATGACGCCACTCGTTGTCATCCGGCCTCAACCTGGTTGCGATGCGACTGCGCAGGCGGCGCTCGCGTTGGGTCTTGCCGCCTTTGCTTACCCTCTATTTGAAGTCAGCTCCGTCAACTGGGTGCCCCCGAATCCTGAAGATTTCGACGCACTGCTGATAGGCAGCGCAAATGTGTTGCGACATGGCGGGTCCGGCCTTGCGCGCTATCGCGGTATGCCGGCCTATGCCGTTGGCGAAATAACCGCAGTGGCAGCGCGCGAAGCCGGGATGAATATCGCCAAAGTTGGCGAAGGGGGCCTGCAGGACTTACTGGGCTCACTTGCGACTGACCACCAGCGACTGCTCCGTCTCACGGCGCGCAAGCGTGTGGCTCTCAATCCGCCGCCCAGCGTTTCGATCAGCGAGGCCGTGACCTATGCCAGCGAGCCCCATGCCATGCCGCCGGAACTCGCTGAACTGTTAGGGGGAAGCGCGGTCGTCCTGTTACATTCTGGGGAAGCCGCGCGGCACTTTTCCGCAGAATGCGACGCCAGGCAGATCCCGCGCAGCAAGATCGCGATCGCCGCACTGGGTGCGCGGATTGCCGAGGCGGCAGGCCACGGCTGGGCGGCGGTGGAGGCCGCGCCCCAGCCACGAGACGAGGCTTTGCTGGCCTTGGCCTGCCGGATGTGCCAAAATACCGGCGGGCAAGACAGGTAAGCCAAAAGGCCATATGCACGACCAACCAATCGAAGCTCCGCTAGCCGCTGCTCCG